>NZ_JBNKSF010000061.1:0-286077 GCF_050297175.1 Gynuella sp.
ATCCCTTCTTCATAACTGGAAGCATAGCCAGAAACATATCCCTTACCATTAGGATGTTTTTCTACAATATCAGAACAAACAAAGCTATATTCAGCATCCCACCACCATATTTCTGAAGCATTCGCGCTTATAGAAAAAAAAAAAAATGAAAAGAAAATCGGAATAAATTTCTGGACAATTGACCTCATACGGCCCCTCCATAAAAAAAGAAGTCATCACGGTCATTTGCGGCATTCTCAGTGATTGAGAATATGAGCAATGCATTGGAAATCACTAATAGAAAACCAGTGATGTGATTGGAAAAAATACTTTTGATATACGCGCGGTATGACATAAAAATCCCTTAACAGAATCACACGATAATCCTTAGCACGCTCCTTTTAATCAGAATGGTTATCCCACTTCAAAACAAGAGATAAACAAAACAATGTTTAAAAAACAGCCAAAACAAAGTGCTTGATTTAGCAAAACCAAAAAAGAACGACAGCGGAAGACGGCGAAAACTCTACTAAGCCATAGAAAGTTGTCAATCAAATACCTGAGAATGGTTAGAGAGGTCATACAACCACCGACCGAAATCAACCGGGCCATGAACACCGGCCAATAGTGCATCATTCTAAAGAAGTATTCGAAAATTCATGGACACATCAACTTGCATGACTGACCGTTATTAGTCACCCTAATGCCACTCCAACTCTTTCAGTCTCCAACAAAACCAAAACATCAAACCAGCCAAAACAATCATTTTCATCGAACAAGTAAATCAACGATCCAATCCATACTGAAAGACAAGAATCGCCGCCTGTGTCCGGTAAGTGATTTCGGGTTTGTTTAATACGGTGAAAGCATAGTAGCGTATGGTGCCTTCTGACAGGTGCAACCAGATGGCAATGCACGATTCACTGAGTGTCTGTCCGATCAGTTTCAATACGGCCGGTTCACGTTCGTTCAGTTCTAATAACCACGATGACATGGTGACCGACAAGCGGTATCGTTGCTGAAAAGTAATCCGGCTACCTGGGGACCAAGATAGTGTTTGCCTTCTACGGTTCCGCAAATGGCTTTGCTCCGTTATTCACTTTGACAAAACAGCCACCTATATAAAAGTGCAAACTTTGCCCGTCTTGTTCTTGAATCACTTCAAGCTGAAATATTAGGGATTGAGGTTATAACGTTGGCAGAATTTGACTTGGAGTAGATCCTGCTACAGAAAGTCCTGGACCGGCTATCATAGGCTGATTTTCTCCTTAAAATCCCAGATAATTATCGCATTAACCTGATTTTATGAACCTGGTTAACCATTATGAAAACCTGCCCATATTCAATTCACTTCGGTACGCTCATAAAAACGAAGTCATATTCAAATTAGTCGTTACAGGCAGAAAATATCGCCTACACTGAAATAAATTATTCGTAATACACTTTTTAACCATCAGCGACAACGCAACACTTATTTCGATATGGCAAAGCACTCTTTTTCTGACACCTGGAACCTACGAACCGGTCTGTTCTTCGTATTCCTGTCAGTGTTATTGCTGATAGTCATGACCTATCTGGAAAACACTATTAAGCGTACCTATCTTCAAAACCTTCAACTCGATACAACCCGTGAACTCGACACCGTAGCTGCCCGTCTCAGCGCGACTATTACCGAAAATATTTCCTGGGTTAACGGATTGGCGGCTCATATCAGTATCCATCAGGACATTAATCAGCTGGAGTTTCACAAATATGCCAAAACCGTACTGTTCCAAAAACCTTTGCTGATTAACATGGCTGCTGCGCCAGGTTTAGTGGTGACAATGGTTTATCCGGAGCCGCAGAATAAGGAGGTCATCGGTTTTGATTATCGAACTGATGCTGTTCAGTGGCCGGCAGTGGCCCGAGCCATTGAAACCAACCACCTGATTGTAGCCGGTCCGATTGACTTGGTTCAGGGAGGCAAGGGGCTGGTGGCGCGTAAGGCAATCCGTGGTCCAGAGGGTGATCTTTGGGGAGTCGTCGCTGCCGCCATCGACGCCGACGCTCTGTTTTACACTGCCGGGTTGCTGGGCAACCAACTGGGCATTGATCTGGCCATTCGTGGTAAAGATGGTCTCGGTTTTGAAGGTGACATGATCTGGGGAAATCCGGAACTGTTTACGGATGCCAGATCGCAACTGACGACAATCCCGGTGGGCAACGGCACCTGGTGTTTTGCCGCTCAACCCAAAGGTGGCTGGGACAGTGCAGTTCCTATTCTGGGAATATTCAGAACCGGTTTCCTGGTGACATTTATCATGTTGTGCGGTTTTTTTTACAGTCGCTATCAAAAGCATACACAGGATCTACGCTATCAGAGAATACTGGAAAAACAGGCCACCTATGATCAACTGACGGGATTGCCCAACCGCACCTTGTTTGAAGATAATCTAGCAAAGGCTATCTCCCTTGCCAGTCGCGACCATTATAAACTGGCCATTCTGTTCATTGATCTGGACCGTTTTAAACCGGTTAATGACAACCTCGGCCATAAAGCGGGTGATTTACTGCTGCAACAGGTAACAGAACGGATCAATCTCCATATTCGTGATTCCGATACACTGGCCCGCTACAGTGGCGACGAGTTCATTGCCATCCTCACCCATATTCATGATGACTACATGCCGGATACCGTGGCAGAGGATATTCTGGCGACGATCAATGCACCGTTCATTTTGAAAAACAATCAGATATTCTGTTCCGCCAGTATTGGCATCTCGGTATTTCCTGATGACGGCGAAACCAATGAAGAACTGGTTTCCAAGGCTGACCAGGCCATGTACGAAGTCAAAAACAGTGGTCGTAACGGCTGGCATTATTTCACCAAATCCATGCAGGCCGAATCGGAGAACCGGCACATTCTGTATACCCAATTGGTGCATGCCATTGCAGAGCGTGCCCTGGATGTTTATTACCAACCGATTGTACGGCTGAATGATCATTTCATCGGTAAGTGTGAAGCGCTGGTCCGCTGGTTCAGTGATGGCCAACAAATTCCAACTTACCAGTTCATCGAACTGGCGGAAGAAACCGGGATGATCAATGAAATTGACCATTTTGTACTGGAAACAGCCGCTGCCTACCTGACACAACAGTCTCAAGAGCTCAATGTTCGACTGGGATTATCGGTGAACCTGTCCCCTCGCTTGTTTTTAAATAAAGATCAAGCTTTGCTTAAGTGGCTTAATTTGATCCTCAATACCGCTGAATCCATCAATCTGACTGTGGAAATTACCGAACGGTTGTTAATGACCGAGTCTGATCAGGTCAACACAATCCTGCATCAATTAAGGGATCGGGGGGTTACCATCGCTATCGATGATTTCGGTACCGGTTATTCATCATTAAGTTACATACTGAAATTTCCGATCGACATCATTAAAATCGACCAATCCTTCATCAGCAAGATCGGCCTGGATGACAAATCCGAGGCATTGACTGACACGATCATTAACATGGCCCACCGCATGGGATGTGTGGCAGTTGCTGAGGGAATCGAAACAGAGGCGCAATATACCTACCTCAAACGCCTTGGCTGCGACTTCGGCCAGGGTTATTACTTTGATAAACCGATGGATCACACTGATTTTTCCAACTTACTGAAGCAACAGTATGTTGGTTAAAGGCCTGGTCCATCCTTGACCGACAACAGGCAAAACACTTTGACAGATACAATTCCAGAAACACTGACACCCGGCACTCTTTATATTGTTGCAGCGCCCTCCGGGGCGGGTAAAAGCAGCCTCGTAAACGCCCTAATCAAACGACTGCCGTTCGTGTATCTCTCTATTTCGCATACCACCCGCAACATGCGCCCCGGCGAAGAAGAGGGCGAACACTACCACTTTGTCGATAAAAACACTTTTCTGGATATGGTAACCCAGGGTGATTTCCTGGAGCATGCAGAAGTATTTGGAAACTACTACGGCACATCCCAGGCCTATGTCGAAAAACAAATGGCCCAGGGTCACGACGTGATTCTGGAAATCGACTGGCAGGGTGGTCAACAGATCCGCAAGAAGATCCCGGGATGTCGCAGCATATATATACTGCCTCCCTCCAAAGAAGCATTACTTGAAAGGCTGGAGAAACGTTCCCAGGATAGCGACGAAGTCATCAGCAGGCGTATGCAGGAAGCAGTCAGTGAAATGTCCCACTATGGTGAGTTCGACTATCTCGTCATCAACGACGATTTCTATAAAGCACTGGACGATATGTGTGCCATTTTCGTCGCTGAACGCATGAAGGTCGATCAGCAAAGTATTCGTAATCAGGAGCTGCTGACGAACCTGCTGGGCAATTGAACGGCTGATACGTCAGCCGGCCGCTCCCGCTGGCGTATATTACTGGCTTTTCTTGCTGTATTTCATTAAACTGGCGCGCCTTTTTGGCCAGTCAACACCTGCTTCGGAGAAGAGAATGGCACGAGTAACTGTTGAAGATTGTTTGGAAAACGTTGATAACCGCTTTGAATTAATCATGGTAGGTGCCAAACGTGCCCGTCAGTTGGCAAATGAAGGCGCTGATCCGCTAGTCGCGGAAGAAAATGACAAAGCCACGGTTATTGCTCTGCGTGAAATCGCAGCTGGCAAAGTCAATGCCTCCATTCTGGAAGAACACAGCGAAAACTGATCGGATTTTCGGATCAGACAATCACATCGTCTGATCCTACTTCCCACCGGCCATTTCCCTTTCCCTCACCGCCGGTTATTTTTTAATAGCATTCAGTTATTTTCTTGGTATTCGGACCCACATTCAGTAATCTTATCAACAAACGGTGCAAAAGTGTGCATACGGTATATTCCTGCTACCCGGCCTGGTAGCGGCATGGCCGAAGTGACTTGCAGTACCTTTGTCGACGGATATCACCAGGTGTCAGAAAATCAGTGCAAACCATAGATTCTTTAGCCGAAAAACTCAGCTCTTATCTACCGCCCGATCAGGTCAGTCTGGTGAGGAGAGCCTATTTTTTTGCTGAACAGGCACACGATGGTCAGCACCGCCGCTCGGGCGAACCCTATGTCACTCACCCCCTCGCCGTTGCTGACATTTTGTCATCACTGAAAATGGACCATCAGAGCCTGATGGCGGCCATGCTGCATGATGTCATTGAGGATACTCAGGTAACCAAAGAGGCATTGAGCACCCAGTTCGGTCCGGAAGTTGGGGAGCTGGTGGATGGCGTCTCAAAACTGACGCACCTGGAGTTTGAAACCAAGAAAGAAGAGCAGGCCGAAAACTTTCAGAAAATGGCACTGGCCATGGCCAAAGACATCCGGGTCATTCTGGTTAAGCTGGGCGACCGGCTGCATAATATGCGCACACTCGGCCATATGCCTGCAGTCAAAAAGCGCCGAATAGCCCGCGAAACTCTGGATATCTATGCCCCCATTGCTTTACGCCTGGGACTCAACGATCTGCGGGTGGAACTGGAGGACCTGTGTTTCCGGTTCATTTTTCCTATGCGCTCAACCCGGATAGAAAACGCTGTTAAAAAAATCAGTGGCAACCGCCGGGAAGTCGTCAGCAAAATACAACAGGCGCTATCGGATCATCTGGCTCACGAAAGCCTGCCCGGCAAGGTAATCGGTCGGGAAAAACATCTGCTCAGCATTTACGAAAAAATGCGGGTTCAGGGAAAGTCCTTCAGCGAACTGATGGACGTTTATGCGTTCAGGATCATCACGGATAAAGTCGATACCTGCTATCGCATACTTGGTGCCGTTCACAATTT
Source organism: Gynuella sp. (assembly GCF_050297175.1). NCBI lineage: Bacteria > Pseudomonadati > Pseudomonadota > Gammaproteobacteria > Oceanospirillales > Saccharospirillaceae > Gynuella > Gynuella sp. The sequence continues at coordinate 5,756 of NZ_JBNKSF010000061.1, forward strand.
TTATAAGCCGATTCCCGGACGCTTCAAAGACTACATTGCTATTCCCAAAGCCAATGGTTACCAGAGCTTGCACACCACATTGCTGGGATTGAATGGCGTTCCAATTGAGATTCAGATCCGCACCGACGATATGGAAGCCATGGCCAATAATGGTATTGCCGCTCACTGGTTGTACAAAAGTGGTGAGGAAAATACGTTCAATCTGTCGCAGTCGCGCGCCAGAGCCTGGGTCAAAGGCCTCCTCGAAATGCAGCATCAAGCCGGCAACCCACTGGAGTTTATCGAAAACGTTAAAATCGATTTGTTCCCCGATGAGGTCTATGTTTTTACGCCCAAAGGCAAAATCATGGAATTGCCCAAAGGGGCCACAGCTGTGGATTTTGCCTATGCGGTTCATACGGATATTGGTAATTGTTGCGTTGGATGTCTGGTCAACAAAAAGATTGCCCCCCTGTCGCAACCTCTGGAAAGCGGTGATTCCATCAAGATTATTACCGCCTCCAATGCCCACCCGGATGCTTCCTGGCTGAATTTTGTCGTCACGGGTAAAGCCCGCAGTTCTATCCGTCATTATCTAAAACACCAGCGCCGCAGCGAATCCATTAATCTGGGACAGCAACTGCTAAGCAAGGCGCTGATGGCAATCAATATGAGTATCGACAAACTCGATCCGGATAACCTCCAGCAGGTGTTACAGGAATCCAATCTCAATACCTTCGAAGATCTGCTTGAGGATATCGGCCTCGGAAACCGGCTGGCATTCCTGATTGCCAGAAAGCTCAGCACCGAAGCCAAAATGAAATTGTCCAATGTTGATTTATCCGACTCCATGATGATTACCGGCAAAGAAGGCATGGCGCTGCGTTATGCCAAGTGCTGTCGCCCAATCCCAGGTGATCCGATTATTGGATTGATTACCGCCGGTAAAGGCATGGTGGTACATATCGAATCCTGCAATAACATTGCAGAAGCTCGTAACGACTATGATCGTATTGTGCCAATGCGCTGGGACAAAGAAATGCACAGCGAGTTTATTGTCGAGCTACGAGTGGAGCTGAAAAATCAACGTGGGGTGATTGCTCATCTGGCAACTGCTGTGGCTTCTACTGATGCCAGCATCGAGGCGATTAACATCATCGAGAAAGATGTATCGACTGGACAGGTAAATATTTCTGTCGGGGTAACCGGCCGCATACATCTATCCAAGGTCATGCGACGAATTCGGGTATTGCGTGATGTTATCAAAGTACAGCGAATCAAAAACTGACAATAACAGTGGAGCCTGACCACTGCTATTCAGGTCAAACAGCTTAAGGCACGGTGCTGTCACCTAAAATCAAACCCAACAGGATAATTTCATGAATAACGATTCATTTTTTACTGAAATCTGGACACCGGAAGGGTCGGCTTTTTCTCTGGAAATCGAAGAAAAACTCCATGAAGAGCAAAGTGAATTTCAAAAAATTGAGATTTACCGTACCAAGCATTGGGGCAATCTGATGGTACTGGATGGCTGCTACATGGTGACTGACCGGGACAATTTTCTGTATCACGAAATGATGACCCACCCTGTTCTGTTCACTCATGCCAATCCGCTCAAAGTAGTGGTTATTGGTGGCGGGGACTGTGGCGCACTGAAAGAAGTGCTGAAACACCCTAATGTCACAGAAGCATGGCAGGTGGAAATCGACGAACGGGTAACCCGTCTGTCGGAACAATACTTCCCCGACCTGTGCAGCTCCAACAATGATCCGCGTGCGCATTTTTACTTCGGTGATGGCATCCAATGGATCAAAGATGCTGAGCCAGGTTCCATAGATATTATTATTGTTGACTCCACCGACCCGGTTGGTCCGGCCGAGGGGCTATTTAATAAGGCGTTTTTTGAAACCTGCCTACAGGCTTTGGGCGATAACGGTATTCTGGTGCAACAGAGTGAATCACCATTATTTCACAGCCAGACCATTATCCGGGACATGATTGCCGAGATGCGTCAGGCGGGATTCTGCCATTTTCAGACCCTGCCATTTCCCCAGCCGATTTATCCATCCGGTTGGTGGAGCTGTACCATGGCGGCTAAAAATGTACCGGTCAACGAGTTCCGTTACGATCACGCCAGGGAAAAAGTCTTTGCGACCCATTACTACAATGCAGACTTACACCGCGGGGCAATGGCACTGCCTGAGTTCATGAAACGGAACCTCGAACAATAACAATCATAAGAGTGTGGGCGGTTTCACAATTCCGTTACCGCCCACCCGACAGAATGAACTCACCGTCTGGAACGACTGTCTAAGTCACGACAAATAAGGTATTAACCACCCATCACAACTATAAGTACCATTAGCAAACCGAGGAGAAAGCCTTGCGTTATTTATTCATAATTTTATTCACCTGTATTTCGGTTCTATCGCAAGCTGCGAATCTCGACCCGGAAATGGAAAAACTGATACAGCAGCGTATTGATGAGCGTTGGCAGCAACTACTGGAAAGCGATGAGTTCAAAAACAAAGTCAGGGAAGGCATTCTGGCATTTATCGAAGAACAAAAACCAGATGAAGGCAATCCTGCCAATCTCCGAGTAGTTGACCCTAAGACAGATCATATTAAAGGTGACCCTAAGGCCCCTCTCACGCTGGTGGAATATTCGGATTTTGAATGCCCGTTCTGCAAGCGTTTCCACGAAACCATGGTAAAAGTGACGGGTAAGTATTCTCAGGTGAATTGGGTTTATCGTCATTTCCCATTGGATATGCACAACCCCGGAGCTCAGAAAGAAGCAGAAGCGTCAGAGTGCGTTGCAGAGCTGGGCGGTAACGATAAATTCTGGGAATTTGCCGATGCCATTTATGAGCGCACCCGCTCGAACGGACATGGCTTTCCACTGGATCAACTGGCACCTCTGGCCAAAGAAATCGGCATTGACGGTTCGGCATTCCAGGACTGTTATGATTCAGGCAAATATCGTCAAAAAGTACTGGACGATACCCAAAACGGTATGCAAGCCGGTGTAACAGGTACCCCTAAAACCTTCCTGATCCATCATGAAACAGGTGCGGTGGTACCCATCAATGGTGCTCAGCCATTTGAAAACATTGATAAAATGCTGACAGAAATGATTGAGAAACTAAATCTGTAATCCGCTTTCAAACAAAGGTGCCGCAATCGCGGCACCAGCCTTAAAGAGCGTCCAGCCCTTCTTCGCCGGTACGAATACGTACAACCTGCTCAAGATTGGAGACGAAAATCTTACCGTCACCAATTTTTCCGGTATTGGCCGCTTTGGAGATGGCTTCCACTACATTTTCCACCTGGTCATCTGCAACAGCCACTTCAAGCTTCAGCTTTGGCAGAAAATCAACCACATACTCGGCACCACGATATAGCTCGGTATGGCCTTTCTGACGCCCAAAACCTTTCACTTCAGTCACAGTAATACCTTGTACACCGACTTCCGACAGAGCCTCACGAACATCATCTAACTTAAATGGTTTAATGACGGCTGCAACTAGCTTCATAGTTCTACTCTCTCTATTAGATTCGGGCACAAAGATACCTTGATGCACTAAAATAAAAAAGGGCACCGAAGTGCCCTTAGTTCATTGGAGGATTAACCGAACTACAGGCTTACTTACCTGCACCGGTGAATTCGGGGTATGCATCCATACCGCATTCGGCGATATCCACACCTTCGTATTCTTCCTCTTCGGAAACCCGAAGCCCCATAACTGCCTTCAGAATTGCCCAGACAATCAGCGATACCACGAACACCCAGACAAAAATGGTGACAGCACCAACCAATTGCACGAAGAAACTGGTGCCGTCGGCAGTAATTGGCACGATCATCAAACCAAAGAAACCAGCAACACCATGCACAGAGATCGCACCAACCGGATCATCAATTTTCAGCTTGTCGATCACGACGATAGAGAACACGACAATCACACCGGCAATGGCACCAAACAAGGTAGCCAATACAGGCGATGGTGTATCCGGACTGGCCGTAATGGCCACCAAACCTGCAAGAGCACCGTTGAGAGCCATAGTCAGGTCAGCCTTTTTAAACATGAGTCGAGCCAGGATCAATGCTGCAACACAACCACCAGCAGCGGCCATATTGGTGTTGACGATAATCAAAGCTACGGCATTCGCATCATTAACCGATGAAACCACCAGCTGCGAACCACCGTTGAATCCAAACCATCCTAACCACAGGATAAATGTACCGAGTGTCGCCAGTGGCAGATTGGCACCAGGAATCGCGTTGATTTCACCATTTTTGCCATATTTACCTTTACGGGCACCCAACAGCATAACACCTGCCAAGGCAGCAGACGCACCCGCCAGGTGAACAATGCCTGAGCCAGCAAAATCCTTAAAGCCCAAACCGTCATCGCCCATCAACGAATACATGCCGAAGACAGAACTGGCACCCCAGGTCCACTTGCCTTCCATCGGATAAATAAATGCAGTCATAACCACGGCAAATGCCAGGAACGCCCACAATTTCATGCGCTCAGCAACCGCACCGGATACAATCGACATAGCCGTAGCGACAAACACAACCTGGAAAAAGAAATCAGCAGACGGAGCATAGGTACTGCCACCATCAACACCACTTCCCATGATTCCGGAAAGAAAATAACCGGCACTTCCATACATAATGGAATAGCCGCAAACGAGATACATGATGCAGGCAATTGCATACAACACGATATTTTTGGTCAGAATTTCTACTGTATTTTTACTACGAACCAGACCTGCCTCAAGCATGGCAAAGCCCGCAGCCATCCACATTACCAGTGCACCCATTACCAGAAAATAAAAAGTATCCAGGGCGTATTTAATCGGAAATAATTCTTCCATCCTAAGTCTCCTAATTCTTTTTCTGCTTAGATGGCGTCTTCGCCAGTTTCACCAGTCCGGATACGGATGACCTGTTCCACATCTGAAACGAAGATCTTCCCATCACCGATCTTTCCTGTGTTTGCTGCTTTCGTAATCGACTCAACAGCGCTATCTACCAGGGCATCAGAAACCACGATTTCTAATTTGACCTTTGGTAAAAAATCGACCACATACTCTGCTCCCCGATACAATTCCGTATGCCCTTTCTGACGACCAAATCCTTTCACTTCAGTAACGGTGATGCCTTGTACCCCAATCTCGGATAGCGCCTCGCGGACGTCATCGAGCTTAAATGGCTTGATGATGGCTGACACGAGCTTCATAATTTGTTTCTCCTGCAAGTTATTATTGACCGGAAGCTACACGGACAAGTGCGCTTGGCCGGACCGGTTAACTATGCAACCTCCAACAACATTGATTGCTTGAAGTGCACGAATTCAACGGTATCGCTACTCACGGAGGTCAAATTGCAGCTACTGTGCCAATCCAAATATGCCAGTAAAATCAACGGATTGGCCGGATCGTGACGGTGATCACAGAGATCAAAGCGACATTATTAGCACCATAACGGTGCAGTGCGCTCTTATCGAAGCACCATGAACACTCATTTAAGGAACTATCTATGAACATACCTGATGACCTGATTACAGATTTCACTGCCAAAGCGGGTAAATTGATGGAGGGTTCTGGTCAGGATCTGAAAAACAACATGTCTTCATTACTACAAAGCCTGATTGGCAGACTGGATTTAGTCAGCCGGGAGGATTTTGAGGTTCAGCAGAAGGTGTTAATGAAAACCCGCGAAAAAGTTGAACAACTTAACAAACAGGTTGAACAACTTGAACAAAGACTGAATCATCCATGAAAATATCCTCGGCCCACTTCTAGCCTGACAGCCGATTCTGCTAACGTTCACCCGACTTTACCGGTTTAGATATAACGATTAAACAATATGACATTCAGAATCATTTCCGTTATTGGCCTTCTATTGCTGTCTTTCTTATGCCACGGTAGAGACTCTTTCTTCTCAACTCCCTCCAATACCAGCTGGTTTGGCGGCCCCCAACTAAAATACGCGGAAATAGGCAGCGATGGCCGTTTCATGCTGGGCGCCAAAGGCGGTACCGTTTTTGGTAACGATATCCATGCTTTTTATATAGGTGGTGCCGGGTACGGTATGTTAGAGCCAGTTTCGATCGCGGATTCTGAAGACTACACCTTTGTTTATGGTGGCCTGATTCTGGGATACACCTATCAACCGGAAAAACTCGTGCACTGGAAAAGCGAGTGCCTGTTAGGAGCTGGCAATATTACCATTCTGGACGACAACAGAGTTAAAGGTGACAAGAACTACAGCGTACTGCTGGGTGAACTGTATGGCGGAGCAGAATTCAACGTAACCGATTTTCTGCAGGTAGGCGTCGGCGCCTTTTATCGACTGTCAACGGAACCCGATCATGAAGGTATTTCTGCCGATGATCTTTCCGGCCCAGGCATCAGCATTGATTTCGAATTCGGTTATTTCCATTAAGTCATTCTGACTTCCCAGTATCTGACTGGTTACTCGGAACCATGGAAACAAGCCTTATACCATGTTTTCTCATACCAGCATCTTTCCGTATGGCCTGCGGGCAGGTGCAAGCACGAAACCTTCAGGAAAACCACAAACAGGATATTAAAATGAAAAAAGTAATTACTACTTTTGCGCTAACGTCTTTGTCTGCATTTGGCATGACGGCTAATCTGGGAGAGAACTTCGAGCCAGGCGGTTTTGCATTACAAGGATCAGTCAATATTGAATCCAACGATAACGACAGCGTTTTCTACGCCGACCCAGGTGTGTTGTTCAACCTCTCCCATGAACTGGGTATCAGTGGTGGAGCTATTCTTGAATCACATGACGACTGGACCAAAGTCGGTGTTCAGGGAGGTGCGGTATATCGCCTGCCTTACAACCATGCTGCCGTATCCGGACTAGTACACGAAGTGGGTGCTGATGCCTCACTGTATAACATCTCTCCTGACCAGGGTGACAGCAAAAGCTATCTGACCATTACCCCTTATTATCAAGGCAACTATTACATCACTCCTCGGGTAGCTGTGTATGGCAAAGTCAGAGCACTTGATATTAATGTCTTCGGTGACGACGTTGACACGATTGATACCTATTTGGCGGTATCTGTCGGTATCCGTTACTCCCTTGCCTTCAGAGATATGAACTGGGCACCGTTCTTCGCCCAATAAAGTGCTTTAAAGGCGCTCCCACAGAGTGTCAAACAGCAACTGCTGAGTTGTGACCAGCGGTGCCGACTCGATCACCGTCGCCGTTGGTATATCTCCCTGACTGAGCGATATCATTGCCAGCTTGGGGGGATAAATTGCGATATATGCAGCAGCTTCTCCCAACCCTCCCAGATTTATCCACTTTCTTTCCGACAACTCTGCGTTTTCACCACCGTCGCCTATGGCAATTACCCGTACCTTGATACCAGCCCTAACCCGCTGGCGGGTGTAGTTGGGAAAGGGGCGATAGAGAAAGTTTCGGATTAACTTGGTTGAAAACACGCAATATTGTTTATCCGGCGTGGCAGCGACGGTATTGAGAATATCCTTAAGCACCAACTCCAATCCGTCATCACCTTCATAGTAGTGAACATTGGTATTAACCTGCTCTGGCTTCAGCGAGTTGAGCGCAGGAATAATCTGACTCTGCAATTGCTGTATTGCGGTATGTACATTTCGTTGCTGCTGTTCTGCCAGATCAAGCAATCTGGCAGGGGGTTCGGCACTGAAAAACTTGCGCTTACCGCGCGGAAAATAACTGACAATGCCTTTGTCATGCATCTTTTTCAGCAGCTCATACGCGGTTCCTCTATTCAGACGCGCTTTGTCTGCAATATCCCTGATAGAGGCTGGCCCATATTCCAACAACGCAAAATAAATGCGGCTCTCCCGCGGCTCAATTCCCAATGTCTGGAGTACTTCAATTGTTTGCATCTGCGAATTTAAAACGTTCCATTCATTATTAAGGCATTAAGGTTGATACAGCTCACATGCCTGTATAGTCATAAAAATATTTCGGCAATAAAAGCTGACAAATCAGGTTTTTACAGCTTGTATTATTAGTGTTGGTAATTATTCAGCAAAGCACAATAATCAAATTGATAGCATGTGAAAGCATGCATAACACATTAACGCACAAACAATTAATAAACACGACAGTAAACGGTTTGGAGAAAAGTGGATGGCCTACGAAAGTTTAAAAGCCCTGGGGATAGAAGACGTCGATTCAATCGAAAAATATACCCTGCGAACGGAATCGGACTACGATATTTTGAAAATTTATTATCACAAGCGCAAGGGAGAGTTGTTTGCCCGTAGCGAGAAGTTTAAATATCCACGCCAGCACAAACGTGTAAAAGTGGATGGCGGTACAGGAGACATGGAGGAATTTTCTGAAATCGCCCCCTCTCTCCGATACGTTATGGAAGAATTGGACCAGATTGAACGATTCGGTAGCACTCACAAAGACCTGAAATCCAAGATTCTTAAAGACCTGCGCCACCTCGAAAAAGTGGTTACCAATAAAATCGCTGAAATTGAAGCAGATCTCGAAAAACTGGACCACCCCTGAGTAGCGTGATGACTCAACATCCCTAAGACCGATAAGGGATTTTGAAACCGCTTAACCTGCGGACAATTATGCGTCATATTAACCCGGCAACCTTCACCGCCGGGTTAATCACCGAAAGATTAGTCCTTCGGCAATGCTCGAATGCGACGATCAGCGTCTATGGCAACATATACAAATTCGGCTTCCGTCACTTTCTGTCTGACTTCATCTTCCGGCATACGGCTCCAGACTTCCACATTGATGCGAATGGAGCTTCTGCCAATGTGGACGATTTTGGCGTAACAGCACACTACCGAACCAATCTTCACCGGTCTGACAAATGACATTTCACCTATAGCCATCGTGGTCGTTCTGCCTTTTGCCAGACGACCTGCCGCAATCGCTGCGGCTGCATCCATTTGAGTGACCAGCCAGCCTCCAGAGATGTCACCACAGGCATTGGCATCTTTGGGCATGGCTGTTACACGCAATATCAATTCTCCGACCGGAACCGGATCAAGCTCATCTTCAGTCACAATGTATCCTTAAATTTAAAACCACAATTAAATTCTTATTCTGTCTGCCAAAGTATCAGATTTACCATTTCAAGCCACTTTGACAGTCACAAATCAGTCATAAAAGGCAATTTTTTTAAACATTTGTACCGTTATTCCAGACTTTGACAAATACCCGAATTTCGACTTTTCTCATTATTTCCAGTACCAGTCGGTCAGAACCGACAGACATTCAATCATTTGTTATAGTTGTCATGAAAGTGTCACAAATGTTTTTTACCTTAACTCCCGTAGTAGCGGTATGAGCGCCACAGCCATACGAATTAGCACATATTCTAACAATGGGATCAGTTATGAAATCAATTACTTTAACAGCAGCAACTCTGGTTGCATCGCTTGCGTTAGCCGGTCACGCCACTGCCCGCGATCAGATTCAGATTGCAGGGTCATCCACCGTTCTGCCTTACGCCAAAATCGTAGCCGAAAATTTTGGCGAAACCTACCCTAACTTCAAGACTCCTGTTGTTGAGTCGGGTGGTTCCAGTGCTGGTCTCAAAGAGTTCTGTAAAGGTGTTGATCTGAATACCATTGATATCGCCAACGCCTCTCGCAAAATCAAAGATTCTGAAATAAAAGTCTGCGCAGAGAAGGGCGTTACCGAAATTCAGGAAATCCGTATCGGTTACGACGGAATCGTATTTGCTACAGATATCAACGGTCCTGATTTCGCTATCAGTCCAAAAGATATCTATCTTGCTTTGGCGGCCAAAGTGCCTTCAAACGGTAAAATGGTTAACAACACCTATACCAAATGGTCTGACGTAAACAGCAAATTCCCATCATGGGATATCACTGCCTATATCCCCGGTGAGAAACACGGTACTCGTGAAGTATTCGAAACCAAGCTGTTGGAAGCCGGTTGTAAAGCCACTGGTGCTTACGACCTTTACGTGGGCGCTGGCATGAACAAGAAAGCCGCCAAGAAAGCATGTTACGCAGTTCGTAAAGATGGTCGCGCAGTTGATATCGATGGTGACTACACAGAAACACTGGCTCGCATCGATGCCAACAAACAAGGCATGGGCGTTTTTGGTCTGGCCTTCTATGAAAACAACACTGACAAGCTGAAAGTGGCAACTGTTAACGGTATCGTGCCTTCCACAGAAAGCATTGCTTCCGGCAAATACCCTGTATCAAGACCGCTGTACTTCTATGTGAAGAAAAAGCATCTGGGTGCCATCGCCGGTCTGAAAGAATATGTTGAATATTTCATCTCCGACGCCATGGTCGGACCAGACTCTCCTCTGGCTGAATATGGTCTGGTCGCAGCACCCGCCAACGAGCGTAAAGCCGTTCGTGCAGACTTTAAAGCCGGCAAGACTCTTTGATGACACAGTGATTCAATAAAAAAGTTGAATCTTAGCTGCAGGGCGACTATGTTGCCCTGCATTTTTTTTCTAAGACGTCTATTTTTGAAGTTCTGAGGGTCCGAATAATGTTGCCGATGTGGAGTCTGATCCTGAGGAGGCCTTGGTGAATATATCCAGTCTTCTACTTGTATTATTAGCGCTAGCGGTTATTGGCTATGCCTGGGGAAGGAGGAAATCCTCTGCCATTGTTGAGGGGCGATTATCCAAACTTCATTCCCGCCTGGGCTATTACGGCTCTTATATTGCTCTGGCAACGTTTCTACCTGCCGTTATCGTGCTGATGTTATGGGCTTCTGTCGCACCCACCATTATCAACAATAAACTCTCTGGCGCTCTGCCTGAAGAACTGAAACAGAATACCTCCGATGCTGAGCGAAGTCTGATACTGAATTCCATTTATTCAATTGCCACCGGTCTGGACCTCATCAATGAAGATGAAAAGGATCAGATCAACAAAGATGTCGCTAACCTGCAACCCATTCTGCAACAACACGGCGTGGTGCTGGCAAGTGCAGGTCAAACCTACATGGTCGACCTTGCGACCAAGTTGAATCATTGGGAGAAAAACACTCGTAACGTCCAGACCGTGGTGGTCATTTTGATCGCTCTGGCCGGGCTGATTGCCTCGATTGCCACGCTCAAACCATCACTTCGCGCCCGCAACCGGGTCGAACTGGTCATGCTAGGTGCCTTATTACTCGCATCTATGATCGCCATTCTGACAACGGTAGGCATCGTTCTGTCGATGATCAGCGAAACCATCCACTTTTTTGGCATGGTGCCGCTGCATGAGTTTTTCTTCGGTACCGTCTGGGATCCTCGTTTTGCAGCCGCAGACAATCCCAATGCAGTTGGTCAATACGGCCTGATTCCATTGTTGGCAGGCACACTATATATCGCTTTGGTGGCTATGTTGTTTGCGGTGCCGGTTGGTCTTTACTCGGCTATTTATATGGCCGAATACGCCACTCCGAAAGTTCGCTCAACTGTTAAGCCTCTGCTCGAAGTCCTCGCGGGTATTCCTACTATTGTTTATGGTTTTTTTGCCATGGTCACCGTTGGACCTTTTTTTCGTGATCTCAGCAGCAACCTGAACAATCTGGCCACCGGTGAGGTAATGCCCTTTATTCAGGCACAAAGCGTACTCACCGCCGGTATTGTTATGGGCATTATGCTAATCCCCTTTGTCTCTTCGCTGTCCGACGACATCATTACCGCAGTCCCACGGTCCCTGCGGGACGGCTCCCTGGGGCTGGGCGCTACCCGTTCGGAAACCATGCGCAAGGTCATCCTGCCGGCTGCCCTACCGGGAGTTGTCGGGGCATTGTTGCTGACAGCCTCAAGAGCCATCGGCGAAACCATGATCGTGGTATTAGCCGCCGGCGTGGCCGCAAGACTAAGCCTGAACCCCTTTGAACCGATGACCACCGTCACCGTTAAGATCGTTAACCAGCTAACCGGAGACAATGAGTTCACGTCCCCTCAAACGCTGGTGGCTTTCGCCCTGGGCATTACATTATTTACCGTTACTCTGGCGCTCAATGTCTACGCCTTGTACATCGTTCGTAAATATCGGGAGCAATACGATTAATGACTACGACTGCCACCCCTTCCGCAAAACCTAAGATTAACGATGCGAACCTGAAACGTCGCTATGCCGCAGAGTTCAGGTTCAAACTGTATGGCATTCTGGCAATTTCCGTCGGTCTGATATTCCTTGCGTTGCTGCTCTGGTCTGTCGTATCCAAAGGCTATACTGCTTTTCAACAGACCGAAATCAAGCTCGACATTGAGTTTTCCAAATCCGTGATCGATCCGGATGATCTGGCAGCGGAAGACCCCAATGTCCTGTTGATCGCCAACTATCCGGTACTGGCTAAAAATGCTCTGGCGAAATATCTGGGGATCAGCAAGAAAGATAAAATAAATCTGAAGATGGTCAAATCCATGATTTCCGCCGGTACACGTACACAATTGCGTAACATGGTGGTTGCTGATCCTTCCATTATCGGTACTACCCAGTCCGTCTGGATATTGGCCAGTGGGAATGTTGACAGTGTCGTCAAAGGCCAGTTCAGCCTGGAAATTGATGAGAGCCGGCGTCCGGTTAAAGATCAGCAGGTCTCATGGATTCAGCGTATGCAGAAAGAGGGAGTGCTGAAAAAACGCTTCAATACCGGCATCTTTATTTTTGGTGCCTCAAGCCGGCCTGAAACCGCTGGTATTGCTGCAGCCATGGTCGGATCCCTATATATGATGCTGATCGTGCTGGTACTGGCACTACCTATCGGGGTTGCCGCCTCTATTTATCTTGAGGAGTTTGCCACCAAGAACCGTTTCACCGATCTCATTGAAGTCAACATCAATAATCTGGCTGCAGTACCTTCGATTGTTTTCGGTCTGTTGGGTTTATGGGCATTTATTAACGTCGCTGGCCTGCCTAGATCCGCTTCTCTGGTAGGGGGTCTGGTACTGACACTGATGACTCTGCCAACCATCATTATTGCCACCCGGTCAGCACTGAAGGCAGTCCCACCATCTATTCGTACAGCTGCGCTGGGACTCGGTGCTTCCAAAATGCAGATGGTTTTCCACCATGTTCTGCCACTGGCCGCACCCGGCATTATGACGGGTACAATTATTGGTCTGGCCCAGGCGCTGGGAGAAACTGCACCACTACTGCTGATTGGCATGGTCGCGTTCGTTGCCGATGTTCCGACCACACCACTGGATCCTGCGACGGCTCTGCCAGTACAGATCTTTATGTGGGCCAATGAGGCGGAAAGAGCATTTGTCGAAAGAACATCTGGAGCCATTCTGATTCTGCTTGGGTTCCTTCTTATTATGAATATTACTGCTGTTATTCTGCGCAAACGCTTTGAGCGTCGGTGGTAATAATTACTCCAGCATGGGAGACTAAAGCGTTATGACAACTGTAACTAGAAGCGATCAAACAACAGTGATGAACAACCCGGTTAAGGTCAAATCCAATAGCGAGAGTCACGTTGCCAGCGAGGATTTCAAAACCATTGGCGACATTACCCACCCGGATCCCGCAATGACCATGCGTGGCGTCAGTGTGTTCTATGGCGAGAAACAGGCCATCTTCAACGTTGACCTCGACCTGGGTCAAAACGAGGTACTGGCCATGATTGGACCATCCGGTTGTGGCAAATCCACGTTTCTGCGCTGCCTGAACCGTATGAACGACACCATTGAGGCCTGCCGAGTGACGGGTGAGCTGAGCCTTGAAGGGGTAAACATCTATGATAAAAAAATGGATGTTGTTAATTTACGCGCACGAGTAGGGATGGTGTTTCAGAAGCCGAATCCATTCCCCAAAAGCATCTATGAAAACATTGCGTACGGACCGAAAATCCACGGCCTGGCGAGTCGCCGGGCAGAACTGGATGAAATCGTCGAAACCAGTCTTAGAAAGGCAGGTTTGTGGGATGAAGTGAAAGACCGGCTCGACCAGCCTGCTACCGGCATGTCTGGTGGTCAGCAACAACGTCTTTGCATTGCCCGGACCATTGCTGTCAGCCCGGATGTGATTCTGATGGACGAACCCTGTTCCGCGCTGGACCCAATTGCCACGGCCAGGGTTGAGGAGTTGATCGCCGAACTGAGCGCCAACTACTCCATTGCCATTGTCACTCACAGCATGCAACAGGCAGCCAGGGTGTCCAATCGTACTGCCTACTTCCACCTCGGTAATCTTGTCGAGGTTGGCGAAACAAACGACATATTTACCAAGCCGTCGCACAAACTGACAGAAGATTACATCACCGGCCGTTTTGGCTGAGGAAACCGGAACCATGGACAAATTAAACCTCGATCATCATATCTCCCAACGCTTCAATCAGGAGTTGGAAGAGGCTCGCAAAAACCTGATGCAAATGGGTGGAATCGTCGAACAACAGGTACGTGACGCCATCAAAAGCATCGTCGATGGTGATTCCGAACTCGCTGAAAAAGTGATTCAGGCCGATAAACGCGTCAACAAAATGGAAGTCAAAATTGACGAAGAATGCGCCAACATCATCGCCCGACGCCACCCGGCCGCCAGCGACCTGCGCTTCGTTCTGGCGGTCACAAAATCGGTCAATGACCTTGAAAGAATGGGCGATGAAGCCTCCAAGATAGCCCGCATGGCCCTGGAACTTAGCGGCAATGAAGGCTCAGGTCCGACCAAGGGCTTTATCGAAATGCGCCACATTGGTGAACAGGTCGCCAAGATGGTTATGGAAGCACTCGACTCATTTGCCCGCCTCGAAAGTGCCAGTGCACTGGCAGTATTGAAAGCGGATAAAGACGTCGATCTCGAATATACCACCGCCATCAGAACCCTGATTACCTATATGATGGAAGATGGCCGAACCATCTCCAGGGTCATGAACATTGTCTGGGCATTGCGCTCACTGGAGCGGATTGGAGACCACTCCAGGAATATCGCTGAGCACGTTATCTACCTGGTGGAAGGCGAAGACATGCGGCATCAGAAAATCGAAAAAATCGAAGATAAAATCCAGGGCTAAATTCGCCCGTTATCTCCGTCAGCGGCCATACAACTGTTGTCATGGCCGTTTTCTCTCCTGTTGAACCACCAAAATCTACGCCCTTCACAAGAAATCTTACAAAAACCTAAAAAATTCAATCAGTTAAGTGTTGACCAATGGCTTAGCCAACAGTATATTACGCGACGCCTTAGGGCATGGGCCGGCTTAGCTCAGTTGGTAGAGCAACTGACTTGTAATCAGTAGGTCGCCAGTTCGATTCCGGCAGCCGGCACCACTTATTTAAAACCCTCGCAAACCAGTGTTTGCGGGGGTTTTGCGTTTCTGGGGTGATGAAAATTCAGTCCGACCCAAAGGCCGAAAGATGCGACAAGGGCAAGATTAAGTCCAGCTAGCTTTCACTCACCCGTCATAAACCCTCCCTCTTAACCGATAAACGAAAACCCCTGTATCAGCAGAACGACATGCCATTGATTACCAGCATGTACAGAGTTGTCTGTGCATAAAATCTGTGCAATTGATGAAGGCGGCTTTATGCAGTATCCGGAATCGTAAGCCTAGAAAATACCCGATGAACATAGATAACCGATTAGCTGTTCCAGCCATGACGACTCATGTCGACTGATCTGCCATACTGCCGTTATATGATTACTAGAAGTAAGGGAGACTGATTTTGCGGAAAGAACTTAGACAAAAAATCATTGAAGTTTGTGATCAGAAAATCAGCAAAAAGGGACCAGACGTAGGACTATCCTTTTATGCTTTTTTTAAAAACAAAAACGATCAGCCCGAAGTCCTGATGGAAGCTGCCAAATGGTGGATTGAAACTCATCAACTAGATCATTTCGAAAAAGCCAGCAAGATTAGAGACATGGTCCGGGCAGGTATCTGATCTTTAAGCGCCTTACTTTTGGTCCACAACATCTTTTGATCCGGCCAATGATGTTTTCTCAAAACCAACCGGCATTTGCCAACTCACGGACTCTTGGTAGATGATGAGGCAAAACAAGACATGACGATCATCCCCTTTCAAAGGAACGGACCATGATCATTTATAACACTCTGGAAACACCGCTGGGTGAGGCATGGATCGCATCCAGCGATGCCGGTATCTGTCTATTGGAATTTACTGATCGTTATAGTGAGGCCTCGCAGGTACAGCGTTTATCCAAATTATTTAAGTGCGAGGTGAGCAAAGATCATCACCCACTTATCAGTCAGGCACAACTGCAGTTGGAGCAGTACTTTTCCGGTCATCGAAAAGAATTTGATCTACCGCTTGATCTGGCAGGAACGGATTTTCAGCGCCGGGTTTGGCATGCTCTGACCACGATTCCATATGGCATAACCCGTAGCTATCTGGAGCAAGCTCGCACAGTCAGCAACGATAAAGCCGTTCGTGCGGTCGCCAAGGCAAATGGCGACAATCCGGTATCCATCATTGTGCCCTGTCATCGGGTGATTGGCAGTGATGGCAGCCTGACTGGTTATGGTGGTGGTTTGTGGCGCAAAAAAAGGCTACTGGAGTTAGAGGGCTGCATCAGTGTCCAGGCTTCGCTATTCGATCAGAACCCGATTTGAGCATGACGGACTTGATGACAGGTAATCAGGCTGATTCGTGATCGGAACAACCATGGTTCGTCGGACAGAAAGGCTGTGCTTCCGTGCATCACTTTCCTGTCCGGCACCAACGTCATGGCGCTTATAAGCGCATCTCAATACCCGCTGCAGCCATATATTCCTTGGCCTGCTGAATGGAATATTCTGCAAAGTGGAAGATACTGGCTGCCAGTACCGCGTCGGCTCCACCCTCCAGTACGCCTTCCACCAGATGATCGAGGTTGCCAACGCCGCCAGAGGCAATTAGAGGAATCTTAACCCGCTCTGTCATGCGTCGGTTCAGCTCATTATCAAAACCATTCTTGGTGCCATCGCGATCCATACTGGTCAGCAGAATTTCACCGGCTCCAAACTGCTCCATCTTGACCGCCCATTCTATTGCATCAATGCCTGTGGCATTACGACCACCATGAGTGAAAATCTCCCAGCGTTCGTCATCCACTTTTTTGGCATCTATCGCAACGACAATACATTGCGCACCAAATCGTTCTGATGCTGCACGAACAAAATCCGGATCCTTGACCGCAGCAGAGTTGATGGAGACTTTATCTGCCCCGGCATTCAGCATATTGCGGATATCATCGAGCGTTCGAATCCCCCCTCCAACTGTCAACGGGATGAAGACTTCGCCAGCAATCGCTTTTACGGTTTCGATCATGGTATCGCGGCCCTCATGAGTCGCCGTGATATCAAGCATGGTAATTTCATCCGCACCTTCAGCGTTATAACGGCGCGCCACTTCCACCGGATCTCCGGCATCTCGGATATCGACAAAGTTAACACCTTTGACTACCCGGCCATTATCTACATCCAGACATGGAATAATTCTTTTTGCCAGTGCCATACTCAGTTACCTGCCTGTTGATCACAATACTGTTGAGCCTCAGCAACATCCAGTGAGCCTTCGTAAATTGCCCGGCCGGTAATCGCGCCGCAAATGCCTCGATCCGCCACGGTTACCAGTCGCCTGATATCTTCCATGTTAGTGACACCACCAGAGGCAATTACCGGAATACCACCGGCCTCCGCCACTTCCACAGTCGCCTCGACGTTGACTCCCTGCATCATGCCATCACGACTGATATCGGTGTATACAATGGCGCTGACGCCATTGCTGGCAAACTGCCTGGCCAGCTCTGTCGCTTTCACGGTGGATACGTCGTCCCAGCCTTCTGTGGCCACCAGCCCGTTTTTGGCATCGATGCCGACAATGATGTGACCAGCGAACCGGGCACAAGCCTGTTGGACAAATTCAGGCTGTTTGACCGCCTGAGTACCGATAATGCAGTAACTCACCCCAGCAGCCAGGTATTGTTCAATGGTATCCAGAGAGCGGATACCACCACCAATCTGAATCGGAAGATCCGGGTATTTTCGGGCAATCGCGGCGACGACCTCGGCGTGTACGGGCTTACCTTCAAAAGCACCATTCAGATCCACCAGATGCAGCCGCCGACAGCCAGCCTCAACCCAACGACTGGCCATAGCCACCGGGTCATCACCAAATACCGTGGAATCATCCATTCGCCCTTGTTTGAGCCGGACACATTTTCCATCTTTTAAATCTATTGCGGGAATAATCAGCATAATGGTTCCTGAAATTAGAGAGTGCCGTCCCAGGCCAGAAAATTACTCAGCAGCTGCAAGCCGGCAGTGGACGATTTTTCCGGGTGGAACTGTGTGGCGGCGATGTTATCGCGGAAGATTACGGCATCGAACGGCAAGCCGTAATTGCATGTACCGGCCACTTCGTTTTCATCATCACATTCAACATAGTAACTATGGACGAAATAAAAACGGCTGCCATCGTCGATATTGTTCCATAACGGGTGCTGCTCTCGCTGAAACACATTGTTCCACCCCATATGTGGAACCTTCAGGGTCCGACCGTTTTCATCAACTATTTCACCAAAGTGGTGTACTTGCCCGGCGAAGAATCCCAGACAATCAACCCCCCCGTTTTCATCGGAATGGTCCATGAACGTCTGCATACCAATACATATCCCCAGTACGGGTTTACTCTTCATGGCTTCAGCGATGACCTGACCCAGCTCCAATCGCAGGATCTCACCAACACAATCGCGAATCGCACCGACACCAGGAACGATGACATGATCACAGCTCAAAATAGTCCTGGCATCGCCGGTGACCACTACTTTCGTTTCGGGGCTAACATGCTGCAACGCTTTGGCGGCGGAGTGCAGGTTCCCCATGCCGTAATCAATCACGGCAACGGACTTGGATGTCATATTTGAATTCCAATATTGGTTATTATTTGAACAGAACTGTAAACTATTATTTACAAAGACCCCTTGGTCGATGGGATCATGCCCTCCATTCGCGGGTCCATCTCGACAGCCATACGCAAGGCTCTGCCAAAAGCTTTGAATATGGTTTCGGCCTGATGATGAGCATTCATTCCGCGAAGACAATCGATATGCAAGGTCACACCGGCATGATTCACAAAGCCCTGAAAAAACTCATAGAACAACTGCGTATCAAACCCGCCAATACTGGCACGGGTAAAATCGACGTGCATTTCCAGACCGGGACGGCCCGAAAAATCTATCACCACCCGGGACAAGGCTTCATCCAGCGGGACATAGGCATGGCCATAACGGCGAATCCCCTTTTTATCGCCGACAGCCTTTGCCACGGCCTGCCCAAGGGTAATACCCGTATCTTCAGCGCTATGATGATCATCAATATGGTGATCTCCCTTACAAACAATATCCAGATCGACCAGACCATGTCGGGCGATCTGATCCATCATATGCTCTAGAAAGGGCATTCCGGTATCAAATTGGGATGTTCCGGTACCGTCCAGATTTAAACGAACTGAGATTTGGGTTTCCGCGGTATTTCTGTCTACCTGGGCACTTCGGGGCATAAATATCGGGCCTTTGGATGAGGGAGATGTCATGAAGCTGAAATTATAGCGACTCATGCTAAGCGCTTAAAGCAGACTTAATTTTATTCCCGGCTACTGGAATAGATGCAGGTTATTCTATAATGTTTGCTGACTTTGTTGAGGAGGGATGCATGAATTATGGCTGCAATGATGCAGCACAATAAACGGTCTGGGATTTTCGACCAGACTATTTCGTAAAATAATTCGGAAATAACATAGGAATGCCATCATGACTATGCCAAGTCCCGTAATGAGCTTTCAGGTTGAGGTGATCGACTCTCCCTCAGCTGAAGACAGATCAGATCTCATAAAGATTTACAACGATGCTCCACAGCGGATTTTAGATACCCTGACCCCGGAACAGCTAGTTGATCACCTGCTGTCAGCCAGAGGTTACACATTGTATGCGGCGAGATATAACGGCCGCCTACTGGGAGCTGCTGTTTTGCACCCGTGGACCAAAGGGCTGAGAATGCGCTATCTGGTGGTAAGAAAAGTATCTCGTCGTAAAGGTGTTGCCATAGAGTTACTGAATCATGTCATAGCTCTGGCAGATATGCCGATTTATATCGACATGCCGCAAAACACAGCCACTGATTTACTGTTTGACAAAGCTGGCTTCACCAAACTCAATGCAGAGGAAGGCAGGGCGTTCTGGCGCCTGGATGTCTAACTTCCTGATATCACATCACTCCTGATTCGACCTGGTTGTATTCATCGGGCAGTCCAGCCGCTGTTCGCTGCGATGATTCAGGTCGATTCTTCAGCCGTCATTGCCTAAGGAACCAAAACGGTCCATATTAAAAACCTATCGCACCATAATAAAGCATAATTCAGCCTAAGCCGTCGTTTCATAGTGCACCGTTTTTGGTCTGGATATTGCTCAAAACCCCAAATGGCGTGAAATGATGGACTCGAAAAAGTGACTGACCCAAAAAAGTTTTTCTCTGCACTGGTGGAACAACAGTGCACTGCGATAGTGCTGATGGATGAAGCACACCACATCTGTTACCTTAATAACTCGGCCGAGTTGCTGTTTGCCCGCTCAGACTCACGTGCTCAGGGGGTACATATCACGGACCTGTTTCAATCAGACTCCTCACTACCTGAGTTCACCTCTCTCGATAACCCCAATAGCTCTCTGACCCAACGAGAGGCCCGCTGGACACTCGGCAATGAACGCGGCGTTATTACCGTCGACTACATGATGCAGCGTATTCAGATCGAAGGAACCCCCTACATTCTGCTGGAAGTACAGCATATTGATCGCCTGAAAAAGATTTCCCGGGATGAGGAGTTCTTTGCCAAGCAGGAAACCACACGACATCTGGTGCGTGGTGTAGCGCACGAAATCAAAAATCCGCTGGGGGGAATACGAGGGGCAGCCCAGCTATTGGCACGAGAGTTGCCGGATGAGTCTCTGACTGATTATACCAATGTGATCATAGAAGAAGCGGACCGGTTGAGGAATCTGGTCGATAGGATGCTGGGTTCAAGCAAGATTTTGCGGCCTCAGAAAACCAATATTCATGAAGTTCTGGAGCGCATATGTCAGCTCACTCGCGCAGAAACCCACAATGGGGTTTTGCTCGAACGGGACTACGACCCCAGTGTTCCGGATCTGGATGCCGATTCCGAACAGTTGATCCAGGCCATATTGAATATTGTCGGAAATGCAGTACAGGCACTCATGGAAGCGCGAATTACTGACCCGACCATTATTATTCGAACCCGGATCGCCCGACGCTTCACCATCGGACAAAAATGTTATCGCCTGGTATGCCGTATCGACGTGGAAGACAACGGCCCCGGAATTCCGGAGGAGATTGCTGAAAATATTTTTTATCCAATGATCAGTGGGCGAGCCGGCGGAACCGGATTGGGGCTGTCAATCGCCCAACAGATCATCAGCCAACATAACGGGATTATTGAATGCCAAAGCAGACCCGGAGAGACACGTTTCACCATATATTTGCCCTTGGGAGACCATGAATGAATTCTGCCAGCCGAGTATGGATCGTTGACGACGATCGCTCTATCCGTTGGGTACTTGAACGAGCCCTGGAAAAAGAACACATAGACTGTCGGAGTTTTACAGACGGCGAAAGCCTGCTGAGCCTGCTGTCACGGGAAGCCCCGGATGCGATTATCAGCGACATCAGAATGGAAGGTATTGACGGCCTGAAACTGATGGACCGCATCCATGAGCACCACCCGGACATGCCGGTCATAATCATTACCGCACATTCAGATCTGGACAGTGCCGTCGCTTCATTCCAGGGCGGCGCTTTCGAATATCTGCCCAAACCATTCGATGTCGACGAAGCCGTTGTTCTGGCAAAACGCGCCATCGAGCATTCCAAAGAGCACCGGGCACAATCGACCCAGACCAGTAAGGAACCGGATACTGAAATCATTGGTGCCGCACCTGCCATGCAGGAGGTGTTTCGCGCTATTGGCCGTCTGAGCCATTCCAATATCACAGTGCTTATCAACGGCGAATCAGGTACTGGTAAGGAACTTGTCGCTCATGCCCTACACAACCACAGCCCTCGTAGAGAACACCCGTTTATCGCCTTGAATATGGCGGCTATTCCTAAAGATTTGATTGAATCCGAGCTGTTCGGTCACGAAAAGGGCGCATTTACCGGCGCAGCCACCCAGCGTCAGGGACGTTTTGAACAAGCCAACGGCGGAACTCTGTTTCTGGACGAAATCGGTGATATGCCGATGGAGACCCAGACAAGATTGCTGCGGGTACTGGCTGATGGGGAGTTCTACCGGGTTGGAGGCCACACTGCTGTAAAAGTGGACGTTCGCATTATCGCCGCTACGCACCAGAACCTCGAAACTCTGGTAAAAGACGGTAAGTTTCGCGAAGACCTGTTTCATCGTCTGAACGTGATCAGAGTGCACCTGCCTAAACTGGCGGATCGCCGTGAAGATATCCCCAAACTGCTGGAGCACTTTCTCAAACGTGCCGCCAAAGAACTGAACGTGGAAGCCAAAGTCCTGCGCCAGGATGCCATGGACTTTCTGTCAGCGCTGCCCTGGCCGGGAAATGTCCGCCAGCTGGAAAACACCTGTCGCTGGATTACAGTAATGGCCAGCGGCCGCGAGGTTCATGTTTCTGACCTACCACCGGAATTACTGGAAGGGGATGATCGACATTCGACCTCGGCAGACTGGGAGCAATCGCTGCGTAACTGGGCGGATGCCGAACTGGCCAGAGGCGCCAAAGGTATACTGGATATGGCCGTCCCCAGGTTTGAACAGGTTATGATTGAAACAGCTCTCAAACATACCGCCGGCCGAAAACGCGATGCATCCATTCTGTTGGGATGGGGTCGAAATACGTTGACCCGTAAAATCAAGGAACTGGGACTGGAAAGCGGTTCGGAGGACGATGACGATGAGTAATTGGCAGATTCGCCCGTTTTTACCTGAAGACACGGATCAAGTCATTCAGTTGTGGAAACGCTGTGGTCTGCTGGTGTCCTGGAATAACCCCTGGACAGACATAGAACGGAAAATCAACCACAGTCCAGAGTTATTCCTGGTTGCCACTAATGAGCAACAACAAGTGCTGGCCAGTATCATGATCGGTTACGATGGCCACCGGGCCAGTATCAATTATCTGGCAGTATCGCCAGAACTTCAGGGTCAGGGACTGGGAATGAAGCTGATGAGTATCGCCGAACAAAAGTTGATCGCACTCGGCTGCCCCAAAATTAATCTATTTGTCCGGGCCAGCAACACAAAAGTGCTGGATTTTTATGATCATCAGGACTTTCACCGTGAAACCTCCGTAGCATTCGGAAAACGGTTGATTGAGGATGATCCTTATACCGTCTGATAAAACAGCCCCGTTGAGCAGGTTGTTGATTTTCTGATGCACTGCGAATCCTGCGTTAAAAATCAGCAACCTGTCTGGGACTTTTTCTAACCCCCCAAAATTCTGTGATCTCCACCTAAAAAAAGCTTTCTTTTGTGTTTAATCAATATCTTTCTTATAGAAGTTATTGACACACCAGCGGACAATTCCTTACCTTTCTGTAAACGGTTACATGTAAAAACACAACAATATGAAACTGTCTTTCGGAATCTAACACCAAAAAAAAATAACAATCAGGAGAAAACAGTATGAAAATTCAGGTAAAAGCTGGCGTGGCGGCATTGTCATTAGTTGCGGCCTCTGCTTTTGCAGCAGATATCAGGTTTGATCTTTATCCGGACTATGATACCCAGATAAATGCCATCAAAGATGGCTTGCCCCAGCATAACATTACCGTGCTGAAGAATAACCACGGTGACCATCACAACAAACTCAAAACCAACCTGGCTACGGGCACTGGTGCGGGTGACGTGGTATTGATCGATGTCGGTTTCGTCGGTTCTTTTATTAATTCCGGTGGCTTTGTGGATCTGACTGATCGTTATAAGGACATTGCCGGAAATTTTGCCAGCTATGCCGTTGAAGCCGGTAAAGGCAGCGATGGCAAACAGTATGCGGTACCTGTGGATTTGGGTCCGGGTGTTATGTATTACCGCCGTGACTACATGGAAGATATGGGTTTTGATATCAATGAAGTCATGACTGACTGGGATACGTATCTTGAGTACGGTGCCAAACTCAAAGAAAAAGGCATCCTGCTGATCGGCAATGCCAGCGCCGTTGCCAACGCCTATTATCGCTTCAATACCAAGGCCGGCGAAGGCCTCTATTTTGATGCCAATGGCAAGTCCCTGGTCACGTCAGAGCGTTTTGTTAAAGCCTTTGAAATCGCCAAAGCAATACGTGATGGCGGCATGGATGGCAATATCAGCGAATGGACCGAAGACTGGTATGCGAGCTTTCGTGATGGGAAATTTGCCACGCAAATGTCCGGAGCCTGGCTGTTAGGTCACCTGAAAAACTGGATTGCGCCTGATACTGCAGGCAAATGGGGGGTTTCAAACCTGCCTGCTGGTCTTTATGGCACCTGGGGCGGCTCGTATCTGGCGATCCCCAAACAATCCAAAAATCCTGATGCCGCATGGGATCTGATCAATTATATGGTGTCCAAAGATATCCAGCTGGCTGGTTTTAAAAACATCGCAGCGTTCCCAGCGCATATTGGTACTTACAGCGACCCCTCCTTCGATGAATCCATTGAGTTCCTGCGTGGTCAGAAAGCACGCCTGATGTTTGCAGAAATTGCCCGCAATATCACCCCTGTTACTCCTATGAAAGGCGATCTGATTGCCGAAGATCTGGTAGGGCTCGCACTGGATCAAGTCCTGAATGATGGTGTCGATATTAAGACCGCCCTCAAAAGGGTGGAACAACAGTTGAAACGAAGAGTGCGTTAAGTCATAGCCATGACACTCTCGGCCAGACCGGCATTGTCCGGTCTGGCTGACTCGACCTCAGGCGGGTTACTTTATCGCCTGGCTTTTACCACTGGAAAAACAACCTCCCTAAACAAAATACTGTTAGAGGTTATCTACAACTGTAAGCGAGTATTGTTATGGACAGTACCCCCATATCATCCGGACAACACATCCCGCGACAAAAAACTGCTCAGCGCCGGGATTTAAGACGTATTTTGAACAGACTGACCCCATACGGTTTTCTGTCTCCTTATCTCATCATTTATGGGGTTTTTGGCATTTTTCCGGTTTTTTTCATGGTGTACCTCTCTTTTCACACCTGGAATCCGGTTGAAGGGCTGAGTTCGATGCAGTTTGTCGGTCTCGAAAACTATGCCCTGTCATTGACCGATCCAACATTATGGCAGACTCTCTGGAACACACTGGTTATGGCAGTCTTGTCCGGTGTACCTCAGCATCTTATTGCTCTGCCACTGGCGTATTTCCTGATCATGATGGCGACCCGTATGCGCCACTGGCTGACAACGGCTTATTTTTTGCCTTACATCACCTCGACAGTTTCCGTGTCGATGATTTTTTATGTCATGTTCTCCAAGGACAGTGGAATTATTAATGCCGTTCTGGTGTATCTTGCCGATGCCAGTTGGAGTAGCTGGTTGTTCGGAGGATTAAGTAGTGTTCTACCTCTTGGTTGGGTTCAGGAAAACGGCCTCATCCGCTATTCCGTATCGTTTGTGGTCTGGTGGAAATATGTGGGTTTTAACACTGTGATCTATACCGCGGGCCTGGCCACGATCAATCACGACCTTTACGAAGCCGCCACCATCGATGGAGCCAACTCCTGGCAACGCTTCCGTCACATCTCACTGCCATTGCTGAGACCTTTTATCTTTTTTGGTGTCACTCTGACGATCATCGGCAATATGAATCTGTTTGATGAACCTTACGTACTGACAGTTGGCGGTCAATTTGCCCAGACTGCAGGAAAAACCATCTCAAACTATCTGTATCAGATTGCCTGGGAGTGGCTCGATATGGGTAGCGCCGCTGCGGTTTCGTGGATTTTGTTTATGATCATCGGCATTTTTACCAGTATTTACTTCTGGTTTTTCGGCCGTCAGGGATTAGGGGGAGAATAACATGACACACGCTCAGGCAACTTTCATCGTCAACCTCTATCATAAAGCGGGTAAAGGTTTCCGTAACTTGATTCTGCTGCTGTTCGTATTGATTACGATCTTTCCTTTTATCTGGTCGGCCATTCTCGCCACCCATGACAGAACCACCATGTTCAGTGGCGGTATAGACTTTAACATTGGTGACAAACTGACTCAGAACTATGGGGATCTGCTGAAGATCATGGATTTCTGGAGCGGGATGGCAAACAGTTTTTCCATCGCATTTATTGGAACTGCCGTGTCTCTGGTCTTCTGTTCTATGGCGGGTTATGCACTGGCAACATTCAAGTTCAGGGGTAAAAATGCCATTTTCGGGGTCATGATCGCGTCGATGATGATTCCACCCGTGTTAACACTTATTCCTTATTACATGGTGATTTCCACCTTGGGCCTGGCTAATACCCATCTGGCTGTCTGGCTGCCTTTTACCATCAATCCATTCGGTATCTTTTTGATCCGCCAATATGTGGTTGCATCTGTACCGAAGGATCTGCTTGAAGCATCCAAACTGGATGGCGCGAGTGAACTTCGTATCTACTGGAACATTGTTTTACCGCTATTAAGACCCGGGCTGGCAACACTGGCCATCGTCCAGTTTGTATTCCTCTGGAACAACTTCCTGCAGCCACTGGTGGTGTTAAATAGCCCGGATAAAATGGTTATCACGCAAATGCTGCGAAGTGTACAAGGCGTCCCTAATACGCCCTGGGGCGCTGTCATGCTTGGTACAACTATTTCCATTCTACCGTTGATCGCCCTGTATATGCTTGCCAGCCGCCAGATGATCTCTGGTTTGACTAGCGGCGCAGTAAAATAACAAGAGAATCGACATGACCTTTGAATTACCTCATAACAGTCCTTTAACCAAACCTGGATTCATTTACGGTGTTGCTACTGCTGCATTTCAGATAGAAGGAGCCAACACCGCAGACGGTCGCTGCGAGTCCATCTGGGACCGGTTCTGCGCCACGCCCGATAAAGTCCATAACGGTGATGATGGTGCTATTGCCTGTGATCACTATCACCGCCTGGAGCAGGACCTGGATCTGATCCAGTCTTTGGGAATGGATGCTTATCGCTTCTCAGTCGCCTGGCCCCGGATCGAGCCGGCACCAGATCAATGGAACGAAGCAGGGTTTGAGTTTTACGAACGATTAATCGATGGTCTCATCGCCCGTGGTATCAAGCCATATCTGACACTTTACCATTGGGATCTGCCACAGTACCTGGAAGACAAAGGTGGCTGGATCAATCGGGAAACCGCCTACCGCTTTGTTCGCTACGCAGAAAAAATTACCGAACGCTTCGGAAACAAAGTCGTTTCTTACTGCACCTTCAACGAGCCACTTTGTACCGCATTTGTGGGGTATCGCTGGGGAATACATGCGCCTGGATACGCCGATCACAAACTTGGTTACCAGGCTGCCCATCATGTTCTGCTGGCGCATGGACTGGCACTGCCTTATATGCGGAAAAATGCCCCGGAAGCAGAACATGGGATTGTGCTGAACTTTACTCCTGCATATCCACATGAGGATACAGCCGCCGACTTAGAAGCTGTCGAATACTCGGATGATGCCGATGGTTTCTGGTTCCTGCACCCACTGATGACCGCTGAATACCCTTCCAGAGTCGTTCAGCAGGATGCGGTTTTTATGCCCGTAATTTTACCTGGCGACATGGAAATTATTGCCCGTCCAATCGATTTTCTCGGCATTAACTATTATTCCCGCAGAGTGGTTAAAGCAAACGCTCAGGGCTTGCCGGAACAGGTTCATAATGAGCATCCGAAAACGGATATCGGCTGGGAGATTTATCCCGACGGACTGACTCATTTGACCCAGAAAATCACTCGTTGTTATGCCAGACTGCCGCCACTTCTGATTACTGAAAATGGTGCCGCTGACAATACTGAACCCGAAAATGGGGAAATCAACGACACCATGCGTGTCAATTACTATCAGCAACACCTGTTGGCAGTACACAACGCTATTGAAAGTGGTGTGGATATTCGAGGCTACTTTGCCTGGAGTCTGATGGATAATTTTGAATGGGCCTATGGTTATTCGATGCGTTTTGGAATTGTTTATGTGGATTATCAAAACCAACAACGCACACTGAAAAGATCCGGCCAAAGCTGGCAACAATTTTTACAGCACAGAACAACCCGGTAAACTGATATTTTCCGCCTATTAAACGTAATCAATCCGGTATGCTATAGGCATATCGGATGGATTATCGAGAGAACAAATATTACATCCTATTTGAATACGGAATGCCAAAGTCTACCAACAATGGATTTCTTATGATCAGTGGTGGCGACAGCACCCTTACTTAAGAAAAATGGCGCATACAACTGATCTTCATTCATAATGTGCTTGGTCAGCCACATCCGCAAAAAGTGCAGTAGCTCAAATGATATCGAACGGTTACCGTTGTGCAGCTTTTCCTGTAGAGCTTTTACTTCATTGATTAACACTTCATGATGCTGCTTATGTTCATCTGCTTCCGGGTAACCCAGAATCCGCATCAGGCTCTCTTCAACAGCAAAATGAATTTTCGTGTAATCAATCAACTCACCCAGGATATTTTCAGCGACCTCTTTACCCTGATGCTCATACATGGCTGTATGCAATCTGTTTAATATAGACACGAGCAACCGATGTTGATCATCGATTTCCTGAATACCGACAGCAAGCTCATCACTCCACTCAATCAGGGTACTCGGTCGAGACATGGTTTTTAAAACTTCCGCAGTCATAATCGATCCAACCCATTTATCTAAATTATTATTGTTCAGGCACTAGCGATACCTGATTATTAGGTGCACACATTGTGCTGATGGAAAAACAGACAATTGTGACTTAGGTCAAATAATCAGTGATCAATCGATAAATAAGCGTTGTCGGAATCACGACAAGAAGGGACTTAAGAAATAGACAACCGGGCATTCCCGGCTGTCAATAAACAGGTATTTATGCTGACTTAAAGAATTTCCAACAGTTCAACATCAAAAACCAAGGCCTGATATGGAGCAATCGCACCACCAGCTCCCTGTGCACCATAGCCCAATTGATGGGGAATATATAAACGCCACTTGGAACCTGTAGGCATCATTTGCAATGCCTCTGTCCATCCTGCAATCACTCCGCCCACAGGGAAATCAGCCGGCTGACCACGTTGATAGGAACTGTCGAAAACCGAACCGTCAATCAGGGTTCCATGATAATGACAACGTACTTTCGAGCTGGCGGTCGGACGCTCACCGTCACCCGCGCTGAGAATTTCATATTGCAGCCCGCTGGTAGTCACCGTGACTTCTTCGCGCTTGGCATTTTCTGCCAGAAATGCCTCTCCTGCTTCCGCAGCTACTGCGCCTTTTTTGGCTTCTTCCTGTTCAAGACGTTTACGAATGACCCCAAAAGCAACCTGCATGTCTTCATCATTCACATCACTGTCCTGCCCCTGAAAAGCGCTGATCACCCCTTCCACGACCGCATTCACATCAAGACCTTCAAAAGGATTATCTTTCAACTGGGCACCAAACTGACGACCAACACCATAGCTGACTTTAAGTTCATTGGTTGAATATTTAGACATGAGATTTCCAAAACAATTAAAGGGGCCGATGCTAACACAGAGACAGCGGTTTTATTACCTGGGTAATTGTCTCAATTACCTGAGCTGCTCTCGTCCCAGGAAGTTAAAGAAACATTCTGTAACACCGTACCGGGTTGCTGCTCTTCAGCCTGCTGAACCCGATTGACCAGGTGCATGGCTGATCGGGGCTTCTTTGCCAGACTACCACCTTCAGACGTTCTCAAATACCACCGATCATGCAGGCTTATTTTGACCAGTTTGAAAATATCCAGTGCGGTTATCGGATAGGTACCGACTGCATCTGTTTGCTTCGAAGTTCCGGAAAATTCTCCTGCCAGTAAATCAACAAAGGCAATATAAACGGCTGAAGGTTTTCTGGATTTGAGGTGTGCCACAAAAATCTCATCATCCCAGGATGGCGCCAGTAGGACGTCAGCTGGCGGCTCATGCATCAACTCCACATCGGTAAAATCCCGCACCGCAACCGCTATGCCGCAGTCTGACAGGCTCTCTTTCAACGCTTCATTATGCTGATGGATACGCTTGTCGATCCACCATACCAGCGGAATCGGAATATCTTCCCACGCGGGAGCGGAGTGTACCGGAGCCGCCACGAATGGTAACTCGAACCAGAAACGGCTCCCGACTGCCAGTTGACTCTCCACTCCCATAGAACCGTGGGCTTGGGTGCATTGTCTATAGGCCATGGATAGACTGGCACTTGCTGTATCTGACAAACTTCCATCGGCTGACCGGGTAAACAACTGCGGAACGAGTTCCGTGTCGATGCCGATACCGGAATCCGAAACCTCCGTCAGTAAACGAATGTCTTCACCAGAACGCCGGTACGACACATGAATGCGAATATGTCCCTGGTGGGTAAATTTCAGAGCATTGGAAAACAATATCCGTAAAACCTGACGATACAACATGACATCGCCAATCAGCAGATCCGGTAAATCCGGTGGAAAATCCACCAATAGTTTCAACGATCTCTGCTGCGTCATGGATGCTCCAAGCAAGAGCAAACGGGAATAAATTTGATGCAGAGAAAACGGTTTATTGAGCGGAGCCATCTGGCCAGCCTGCAGCGCCGGGCGCTCAAACAATCGCTCTGCCATATCGATCGCCCCTTCGGTCGCAAACACCACACTTTCCAGGTACTGGCGCTGAAAATCATCAACCGCATACGTATAGGACTGCCGGGCAGCACCCAACAGACCAGTCAGAGAAGCTTTGACCTGTTGACTGGCTTGAACAACGTAAGACTCACGCGCGGTCTGCAATTCTCTGGCTTTCTGTAATCGTTCCTGAAAATCTGTCATCTGCTGCTGCAGTCGCTGATGGTCGCGATAGTCAGAAATATCCCGTATCAAACAGATATAACGATCACTGCCCGTATTATCAACACAGGCAATGGTCAAGCTTACATCCATCAGGCTGTTATTCTCATGGCACAGGACAAAATTGCCGGATAAACCATAATGATGGTTTTGCCTGGCGTTGATCAGTTCCTCATAGAGATTGGTCTGTCGGACCCGTAAAGGCTCCGGAAACAAATCAGCAATGTTTTGTTGGCCTGGCACAGAAACACGGAGCCCCAATAAATTTTCAGCTCTGGTATTGGTCTGTTGGATATCCCCTTCCGCATTCAATATCAGCACAACATCCTGGCTACTCTCCAATAACAGCTGAAACTGTTCCTGCTGATGTTGCAGATCTTTCAATAAGGACACATAGGATTCACTTAACATGTCCATTGAGTGTGGAAGTGATGAACCATGACGCCCATTATCACGTTGATACCACTTTATATAATCTAATAATTCTGCAACCGGACGAGCCAGTCTCTGCCAAAATTGAAACCACAGCACCAATCCGATCACCACAACCAGGGCGACAATTCCTGCGCTGTAAATCATGCTCTGATAAAACAGGGAACTGGCAATAAAAGGTCTGGCAGCCAACAACACATAATGATCGGCCAGCGGTGCGTTCAACAAAAAATAATTGGTATTGATTGTGGCCGGTGCCTGGGGTTTATCGAGCAGGTGACGAACAGATTGCGGCAACTCCGACAAATCGGCCACACCTGCGAAACTCCCGGAAGCGGATTCAACCCGATGATCTACGGAAAAATGCAGTACTCCACGAATGTCCGGACTAGCCAGAATATCTTCATCCGAATGACCTGCCTGTACAGCAATCTCAGCCCTGTTCAACTGTTGTTGGCGTTGTTGAGTGTAGGCTCGCTGGCTCAAACCGAAGACCAGCACACATAGAACAACAGCAAAACACAGCGATGTCCAAATAACCGGCATCACCATTTTTTGCATGATTGAAAAACGGGTAGTCATTGGAATAACAGAAGCTCCACAGTGAAAATGCTTGATAACGTTTACAGTGTAGACAAATTTCCAGATGTCACCGGTGGTATTTATATTTATTACAAAAAATTATTTTTGATTACCGGAAAATACAGTCACTGAACCGATATGTATCATTTCTGCCGATCCTTCTAAAGTATTAGACAGGACTAAACCAGCCACCAGGTTGCCAACCCAAGAAAAATAAAGAAGCCCATACTATCTGTTACGAATGTCAATACCACACTCGCCCCCATGGCCGGATCACGACCGTATCTCGCCAGTGTTAATGGCGTAAATATTCCAGCCACCGCGGCGATGATCAAATTCAACAATGTAGCCACCGCCATCACGATCGAGATGCCCGGATTACCATATAACAGAAACGCCACGCCGCCGAGCAGACATCCCCAGAGCGCGCCATTAATGACACTGATTAACAATTCCTTCATGACCAGAAAACGCAGGTTATCGCGGTTAATATGATCCAATGCCAGACCTCGCACAAACAATGCAATGGTCTGATTGCCGGTATTGCCACCAACACTGGCGACGATCGGCATCAGGGTGGCCAGTGCCACCAGACTGATAATGGTCTGTTCGAACAACGCAATGAAACGAGTGGCCAGAAAGGCGGTGGCCAGATTAATACACAGCCACAACCAACGGGCTCTGGCACCGGACATAACCGGACCAAACAGATCCGTACGGGCACTCAAACCTTCTTTCGCCAGTACGGCGCCCTCGTGATGCTCACGCAGATAATCCATCATGGTTTCAACAGTCAACCGGCCAATGACCCTCCGGTTCTCATCCACTACCGGTGCGGAAATCAAGTCATATCGTTCGAACGCATGAGCAGCATCCTCTGCATCTTCATCAGCACTAAAGGTCACAGGATTAGGTTGCATCACGTTATTGACCCGCTCATCGCCGGGGTGTCGCAATAAAGAAGTCAACGGTAAAACACCTACAAGATGGCGAGGTTTTTGTACGACAAATAATTTATCCATTTGTTCTGGCACTTCTTCCATCGCCCGAAAGGCTGCAATCACTTCATCCAAAGATTGACTGGGCCCTACCAAGAAACTATCCCGGCTCATCAGGCTGCCAACACTGTCTTCGGGGTAGGACAAAGACGCCTCAAGCCATTGCTGTTCGGCGGCTTCCAGTTGTGCTTTGGCAGAAGCCAACACATCTGATGGCAGAAACTCGGCAATCTCGGATAATTCATCAGCATCCAAATGAATCAGTAGCGTCAACAGCCGGTTCGAATCGGTTTCTTCCACAATACTGGTCAGCACCGCTTCCGACATGTCCAGCATCGCTTCCGCCGCCACATGCTCTTCCAGCATCGACCAGACCAGCCAACGCTGGTCCAGGGTCAGCATATCCAAGAGGTAAGCGGCATCAGCTGCGTTGAGAATTTTCAGCTTACGACGCAGCTCCACTTCGTGTTGCCTGTGCACCAACGTTTCAAGCAGCTCTGCCCGCGATTGTGCCTGCCGCTGGGCGAGGTTTTCGACCAGCTTCTGACGCCGCAGCAACTCCAGAATCGGCTCCAACTGATGTTCAAAACGAGTGCTGTTATTTAGGGCTTCACCGTTCACTGCCATTGCTCAACTCTTCAGTCGTTCCGGTCAGAATACACGACATCCAACGTATATCCCTATACCGGGAAATTGAAATTCATCTTATACAACAACGCTGTCATTGTGATTCAAACACTCGCGGTTACTATCTTTGCAAAATACGCTATTTATGAGACATTTCTGTGATGTCATAAACGGCCATAGATGATCCCCGCGCCAATTATGACTTTAGTTGATACATATCGATCACCTTCGCAGCACAGCAAGCCGACGGATCTGACAAGTCCGCCTTGGTAAAGTGGGTTTTGTTGATATCTGGTGTTGACGATGAAGGATGTACGGCGAATGTTCCAGGGTCGACTAATACTCAGTGTTCCTGCATAGCAGAATGCATCAACTTCAACATGTCTTCATACTGCTCAATACTGCGGGTACCCAACACGGCTTCGCCCTCGACAATGACTGCCGGCACAGAATGAACCCCCATATTCTGCCACTTCTGTTCTTCACTCCGAACTGCCTCAGCAAACTCCTGTGATCGTAAAACCTCCGCTGCCCGTGAAACATCCAGCCCCACCTGCTGCGCCAGTTCCAACAACACATCATGCGACGACGGGTTACGATTATCACCATGATAAGCCTGCATAAGTGCCAGCTTGAGCTTCAGCTGGCTACCATCCTCACCTTCATGACCGGCCCAGTACAACAATTGATGGGCGGAAAAAGTGTTCCAGATATGAGTACGATGACCAAATCTGAATCCAACTTGCGCGCCCCGCTCGCGTAACATTGCATTGGCAGCATCCAACTGATGAACCGACATGCCAACCTGCTGAATCAGATACTGATCGAGCGCCTGACCTTCAGGTGGCATGGCCGGACTCAATTCAAACGGATGGAAGCGCAAATCCACCTCGATTTCACCTTTTACCCGTTCCAGGGCACGCACAAAAGCACTAACACCAAGAGCACACCAGGGACATGAAATATCTGAAATAAAATCGACTCTTATCATAAAACCTCACCAGCTACACAACCTGATTCCGAACCGAAATTTTTCCGGATTCAGACATTCGTGGCATCGAACTCGCGTGCCATGATAAACATTCCGTATGAACAAGCCATAAATAGTCAGTATATTAAATATACTTAAACAATGTGCTGACAAAACAACCACATTCAATGGCATACCGAAGCGAATTACAGTGAATCATCAATAAATGCTCTGGAACCTTGTCAGGCTGGAATTCAGCGAACATGGTTGAGCGCTGATTAACCACCTTTTAATACTTGATCTTGCTGATCCAAGCGACATTGACACTGCACTATCGTGGCGGACCGATGGTTTTAAACGCAGGGGCCCCCTTTCCCAAAACCCCCTAAACGACAACCTTCATTAATAACCTAACGAAAGATGGAAAAACCTTGATGATTGGCAAATTCGGCAGGCACTAACCAGCAATATTATTGCCAATTCTATCCAGCTGCCGGTAGCCCAACGCTTCGGTGAGATGGGGGCGTTGAATCTCTTTTGTCTGGTCCAGATCCGCCAGCGTTCTTGCCACTTTTAAAACACGATGATAACTGCGCGCGGACAAACCAAGCCGATCAACGGCTGTCTGCAACAACTGACTGTCAGCGTCCTGTAGGCGACAAAAACGATCTATTTCCCGAGTCGACAGCAGGTGATTACCTTTACCTTGACGATCAAGCTGGATCTGCCAGGCTTGTTCAACGCGCTGTCTGACCTGAGCGCTGGATTCAGAAACCTGTCCGGCAGCCAGCACCTGAGTTGGTACCGGTGGGACCTCTACATGCATGTCGATACGATCCAAAAATGGCCCGGAAACACGGCTCATGTACTGACGAATCTGCTCGGCACTATATGACTGGCTACGTGGATCAGTGGCAGCATAGCCACCTGGTGTTGGATTCATGGCAGCAACCAGTTGAAAACTGGCAGGAAAGGTAATTTGTCGTGCCGCTCTGGAAATCACAATCTTTCCACTCTCAAGCGGCTCTCTCAGCACATCGAGCACTGCACGGGAATACTCCGGTAACTCATCCAGAAACAGCACACCATTATGGGCCAAGGTGATTTCACCGGGGCGGGGAGAGCTTCCGCTGTAAAGTATAACAATAAATGCGACAATGCTTACCAAGTTTCAATGATTTACAAGCGTTTATAAGCTAATTGTTGCGATATCTTTACAGTAATAACTGCGATGGACCCCGAAATGTCTACAAATAGCTGCGATCAATTTTTTCCACGCCAAATGCGCAAGATTGGGCCTACCCGGAGAAGTGTTTCCGGACACCTCGCATTCAGAGGACAGTCATCAATTCCTTTTGAATCAACCTTGGAAAGGGACTTTCTATTACGGTGCGAGTTCTCCCTATCCGTTCTGGATATCATTGCACAACCGGCAGAAATACCTTTCAAGGGCAAAAATGGCCAGACTTACACTTACACACCAGATTATCTGGTCTATTATCGCTTGGGCCTCCGCTCTCATGTGGACTACCCCAAGCCAGTTCTGGTTGAAGTAAAGCCTGAAACAGAATGGCGGGAAAATTGGAGACGCTGGCTACCCAAATGGAAAGCCGCCTGGCGATTTGCCCAGCACCAAGGCTGGGAATTTCACATACGCGATGAGAACCGCATCCGGGACACTTCTCTGGATAATATCCGCTTTCTGGACCGTTATAAACGCATGCATTTTCCGGAAACAGAAAGCCAGAAGGTCATTGAGTCTGTCCAGGAAATGGGGGCTGCCACACCAGATTACCTTCTCGCTCGTCATTTTATGGGAATTTACCGTAACGAAGGTCTTGCTCATGTCTGGCACTTGCTTGCAACCAGGCAGCTTGACTGTGATATCGGGCAACCGCTCAATGAGATGACGGAACTATGGGTACCTGCTGATGAGTGATGAATACGATTTAATCTTTGGAAATGACGCTTTTGCACCCAAACGAGAGAGGGTAAATATCGACACTGGTGCCATTGTCCAACATGGCGCTTCAACTTACCGAATTGTTCAGATACTCGATTTCAACTCGGTCATCGGTATGGACTTGGAAACAGGGCGTAGCGTCCCATTAAGGACTGGAGAGTTACGCTCTATTGAAGATAATGCGCTTCCATCCATTGATCTAGCCGATATTGCTGATGAAGATTGGCAAATTGCTCAAAAGCGGTTTTCCGCTATCAGTTCATTGGTCGGTAAAGCCGCTGTTGGTAGAGAAGCCGCTGAACAACGAGCCAAAGAGCTGAACATCAATGTCGCCACCCTGTATCGCTGGCTCCGAAAATATAACGCCTACGGCACAGTGACGGCCCTTATTCCTCAAAAAAGAGGTTGGAAACAGGGTAACAATAAAATTTCAAAGGCAGCGGAAGACATTATTGATCAGGTCATCAGGGACTACTATCTGACCAAACAGCGCCCTACACCCAGAAAAGTGGTCATTGAGGTGTTACGCTTGTGTCATGACAGAGGTGTTAAACCGCCCTCACATATGACCATCAGAGCGCGTATTGCCGCAGTTCCAGAACGGGAACAACTTCGTGCAAGAGGATATCTGGAAAGAGCAATCAATCGTTTTACGCCAACACCTGGCAACTTCCCCAATGCGGATTATCCGCTGTCCGTCATCCAGATTGATCACACACCCGCTGACATTATTTTGGTTGATGATGTTCACAGACTACCGATAGGACGGCCCTGGATTACTCTAGCCATTGATGTGCATAGTCGAATGGTCACGGGTTATTACCTGTCATTCGATCCACCATCTGAGACATCGGTGGCCATGTGTGTTGCATGCTCCTTGCTCCCAAAAGAAGAATGGTTGCTGCAAAACAATGTCGATGCTCAATGGCCTGTCTGGGGTATTCCAAGAACCATCCACGTCGATAATGGTGCTGATTTTCGCTCCAATAACTTTCAGCAATCCTGTTTGGCCTATGGTATCAACCTTGAGTTCAGGCCGGTGAAACAACCACGCTATGGTGGCCATATTGAGAGATTGCTGGGAACCCTACTCAAAGAGATCCATACCCTTCCGGGCACTACCTTTTCATCAGTGAAACATCGTGATGGATATGACTCAGAAAAACATGCGGTAATGACAAAATCTGAATTCGAGATATGGCTGGTGACACTAATATGTAAGGTTTATCACCAGCGTTTGCACTCCAGTCTTGGGTTAACGCCTTTACGCCAATGGGAAATCGGCATTTTCGGTGGCGGAAGTATTCAAGGGGTTGGTCTTCCCCCCAAACCCTCAGATCGCTTAACCGTTCTGTTAGACTTCTTGCCGTCGTTCCAGCGAACGGTACAGACATTTGGCGTGATGATCGACGGGCTTAAGTATTACGCTGAAGCCCTGCGGCCTTGGGTTAATTCTGTAGATCCAGAAACCCGGGATAAACGCAAACTGATATTTCGACGAGATCCTCGCGACATCAGTTGCCTTTGGTTCTTTGACCCGGAAATCAAGCAATATTTCAAAATCCCTTTTGCTGATCAGTCCTTACCCTCGATGAGTATTTGGGAGTTCAAACAGGCAAAAGAAAAACTCAAGAAAGAAGGAGCCAAAAGCGTTAACGAACACCAGGTTTTTCAGGCCATCACAGAACTGCGAACACAAGTGGATGAAGCCAAGGAAAAAAGCAAAAAAGCCAGACGGCAAGCGCAACGGCGTAAAGAACATGAGACAAAATCCTCGCCAGTACTGCCGGTAGGAAAATCAAATGATAAACCGCTAAATGTCCCTGCTACTCAATCAGATCTAACCTCAGATTTGATTGACGGTGATATCGATACCTTCGGAGATATTGCATGAGTGCTTATCAACATATTCACCCAGATTTCCAGCACCTATTTGCGCTAACAGACAAGGAACGCATCGCCTTTCTGGATGAACCTCGATGGATAGGATACCAAGTTGCTCAGCAAATCATGGATTCACTCTATGGACTCATGGACAAACCCAAGCGACCACGGATGCCCAATTTGCTAATCGTCGGAGATCCAAACAATGGCAAAACTACCATCATAAGACGATTCTATGATCTGTGTGGTCAAGGATACGTGAATGAAGAGGCAAACCCTGTAAAACCGGTGATCCTTGCGGAAGCACCACCCAGTGCTGATGAAAAAGGGTTATACATCTCTCTGCTTGAACGATTTTTCACCCCTTACAGAGCCAGTGACCCAGTCGCCAAGTTACGATACCAGGTGATTCATCTTTTCCGATCCTGCCATGTCCGCATGTTAGTGATCGATGAGTTTCACTCTCTATTAACAGGGTCTGCGGTTAAACAGCGTGAAGTCATGAACGCTATTAAGCTCCTGTGTAATGAACTGTGTATCCCCATTGTGGGAGTCGGTACCCGCGAGGCTGTACGTGTGTTACACAGCGATCCTCAGCATGCCAGTCGATTCGATGTCATCAGTCTTCCGTTATGGTATCTTAATCAGGATTTTCAGCGACTCCTGGCGTCTTTTGAGAAAGTACTACCGCTCAAAAAACCCTCCGCTCTCCATCAGCCAGAATTTGCATCGACCTTTCATACCATATCTGGTGGCAACCTGGGTAACCTTCATAGATTACTCATTGAATGCGCCAAGGAAGCGATCATTTCTGAGCAGGAGCAGATCACGTTAAAGCTGATCAAAAGTAAATCCTGGTTACGTCCAACCAAAGGCATTCGTGAGATCAGCGTGTGACAGAACGCTGGGCGATTCCTATTTCGTTTTTACCTCAGGAATCGACGTACTCTTGGCTTATTCGTACAGCACTGGCACATGGCTGCGATCCGTTAGCCTTAACAGGCTTTCTGTGGCCAGACTGGCGAGCGTGGACCACGGACTTGGATAGAGAAATATCAGAGGACAGACTGTCAGCGCTTACTCGATATTCAGGCATTCCTATAAAGCGATTCCAGCAGTCCTTTCTCATTTCTGATGTATCGTTAATCACCGGGATGCCACCACCTAAACATGGTACCTGGCCATGGATACTGGCTTTGGGAACACGCAACCGAACATACCGGGGTGGACTTCAAATTTGCCCAAAATGTCTGAGCGACGACGAATACCCATATTTTAGGCGGCATTGGCGATTTGCGTGGCATACAGCCTGTTACAGGCACTCCATTCGACTCATTGATCGTTGTCCATCATGTGACTCACCGATTGAACCTCATCGGCTGGAGGCACATAACGGACATCTGGTAAGTTGCGTGAGGTGTCAATTCGATTATCGGAATATCGAGTGCCAGCCGCACAACAAACATGCCCTGGATTTTCAAAACTTAGCTGATCAAGTACTCAAACACAGGCAGGCCATATATTGGAACCAGTTAGTTCTCGGACATGATTGGTTTGCTCTATGTCGTTTTATCATTGCACTGACTCGTCGAGTGCTGCGAAGACCATTATCCAAACTCACAGCCGTACTCAAAGATTTTGGCATCGATGTCTACGAGCCGAATGTTTCTCTATTCAGTCACCAACTGGAAATGTTGTCGGTGACCAATCGGGAACGACTTATGGCTGCGACATTCAAATTTCTGAATATCAATCCTGATCAACTGCTACAGTCTCTTGATGCTGCAGGTGTAAGCCAGAATTCATTAACTGAATGGAAGGTTTCAATCCCTCCAACACTTCACTTTTTAACACAGTTAGATATTTGTCATCGATCTCGCCGATCTATTGAAATTCATACAAAAGTGCCGCGCTCAAAGCGAGCTGTCCTTATAGCTTGGCATCGAGTGAGACGTAATACTCGGAGTTAATACAATGAGGAGGACTCAGTGACTGCGTGAAAATGGTCAAATAGGCTAACTTATTGATTTTCTAGAGATTTCAGCATGATACTTCGATTAAGATCAATTGAGATCTCGGATGGTATCGCTCAGACCGTTTTCCGCATCTGCCAATAAACCGGGCACCTCGCGCCGGACAACCGCCGTACCAGCGAGCTTGGCCGTATGTATATACGGATTGTTCAGATGCTGCTCTCTTAGTTTTTGTTTGTGAGCTACGAAAGTCTCAGTTCTCATTTAGCAAATAATGATTAGCCATATGCTTCATCTTCACTCACCAGAGAATCAATAAATTCATCCAGTGTATTGCAGAGCAATCTGGTATTTTTTTTGACATTATCTTCCATACTTAGATCATCATGCCATGAATCTGTCGCCAGAAAAAAAACCTTACCTGTCATATCAATACAGATATAGTTATTGCCCCAATCCAATGCAAATGGAAGTAAGTGAGTTGGAATAATCCCTTTAGATACTCCATTTTGATATGTATCTTCAAGAGAACTTTCATTGGGAGACGCGTCCTTCATTTTCAAAAAACCTGAAACGTAGATTGGTTCAAAATCATTATCGCCAATCCAATGATCCGGTTCAGGAGTCCCACCATTGGTCTGCAAATAAAATACTTTCAATGTATCAGGTAGTTGAAAACCAAGCCGCTTTTCTATTTCAGCAAGATCAGATTTAGAGAGTTGTGATCCGATATCAGAAAATGTCGTTATTGTCATTTCTTTTCACCTTAACCACAGTCGCCTTTGTTTTTCTTTGGTTGATTTTCTGGTTTTGGAGGTTTTCCTCGTAACCATCCTTGTTCTTGAGAAATAATTACTGCCTCTTGAGATCCATATTCTACCCCAAACGTCTTTTCAAACTGTGAAACAGAACCGCCATGAGGTAGGGTAGCCTCGTGCGCTTTTGTTTTAACCAACTGCATCGTTGTATAGCCGGTTTCTGAGTTGAAATCATCCACATGATGCCATGTGTATCCTTTTGCATTTTTTGGAGAAATACCGGCTTCTTTAAATCCCTGAGTGAAATCTCGCCCTCGTGTGCCTTGCATTTGGATCTTGACAATATTTTTCTGTCCTTCTCCAACAGGATACAGATCGGGAGAGTCGGTAAAATCAACACCAGGATATTTTGACAGACCAAGGGGGTCAATCCAACTAACAGGGTTGGGACAGTATTGATACAGATTTAAACCGCCTCTTAGTCCTATCGGATCATGACTGATATACCGCCCGGTCCGGGGATCATAATACCGATTAAAGTTCTGATACAACCCGGTTTCGATATCTTCATACTGCCCGGCGAATCTGAGCTTTGGATCAACCGCAAAGCCATTCCTCGGATGGGTTTTATGACTTTGACTGTTGAGGGTCTTACCATAAACCTCATGCTCAGTTGCCCAGAGTTGTTCTCCGGTCTCGTGACTGTATAGGGCTTTGGCAGTGCCCAGATGATCAGCTTCGATATCCAGCAGGCCCAGTTCATAATCATACAAGCCTACCGGTTTATGGCTGTAAGGCTCGTAGAGGTAGTATTGCTGGAAGGTTCGGTTATTGAGATTACAATCGATGTGTCGCGTCTGAATCAGATTGCCGCCGTTCCAGACGTAGCGTTCTGCGTATTGATACCAGAGATCGGGTTGGTTATGGGTGCGATAGCGTTTGTAGTTTGTCGCCCATTCGGTTTGTTGTTCGGGTTTATCCTGTTTGAAGACGGATTTCTCGATCCTTCTGCCAAATGGGTCATAGCGGAAGGTCAGCGCTTGTTTGAGTGTACCGTTGATGCGTTCTTCAAATTTAATGAGTTGATGCTTGGCATTGTATTCCAGGCTTTGAACGATCTTTTGATCTTTACCTTTTTTGATCTGAACGAGATTGCCGTATTCGTCGTAGCTGAAATGCCGGTCACCCATAAATGGCAGGCGATTATTGTCGAGCCGGGTTAAGCCTTCCGGCAGTC
Organism: Gynuella sp.; assembly: GCF_050297175.1. Classification (NCBI taxonomy): domain Bacteria; kingdom Pseudomonadati; phylum Pseudomonadota; class Gammaproteobacteria; order Oceanospirillales; family Saccharospirillaceae; genus Gynuella; species Gynuella sp. Next base: position 48,188 of record NZ_JBNKSF010000061.1, read on the forward strand.
GGTTGCCAGCAGCATCAAAATGGAGGTCCTGCTGACCTTCCCGATTTTCAACTTTGGTCAGCAAATCGAGATCGTTGTAGTGATAGCGGGTACTGCCATGCAGTTCGTCAATTCCGGCAATACGGTTTTTGGTATCGTAATGATAGTGCCGTTCATGCAGTGTCAGACGATTGGAGTCGTTCTGCAACGACGTACGTTGATACTGTTGTAAACGCTGCTCAGGATCATAATTCCAGGTCGCGGTATGCTGGCCTTGATGACGTTTGGCTAATTGATCATGGGCATTAAACTGCTGATCAAACAACGATACAGGTGATATGGCTTCATGTGGGCGCACACTCATACTGCTCAGCATACCGCGTGTGTTCCAGGCGTAATTCTGCTCAAACGTCCACGCCCGACCGATGCTGTCGCGATGAATAAAGTCGAAGTACCCACCACGCTGATAGGGCTGGTGTGCGGAGTAACGCACTGAGCTGATATAGCCTGCGTCAGTGTATTCGACAAAATCGATATCATGCTTAAATGACTGGTATTCACCGTTATAGTCGACAAAGCGCTGGCTTGTGTGCTCTTTCGACAACAGGCCGTTTGTGGTGTAACCCAGTTCAACTTTGGCGTGTTCGTTGACTGCGCCAATAAGCCGGCCATTGCGATCATACTGATAGGCTTGCAGGACATTTTTAGCCGGCTCGGTAGCGTGCAGGTAGCGTTCGCTTATCAGTCGGCCTAAGGCATCCCGCTCAAAGGTGGCGGTGATGTCCCCTTCGTGTTGTTCGATCAGTTTGCCATTGCCGTCGTAGCGGTAATGGATGGTTCTGCCATCAACGCCGATTTCGGTGCTAATACGTTCACAGCCATCATATTCAAACCGGTGCGCCTGGCCATTGCCGTTGATGATCGCAGTAAGGTTGCGTTCCTGATCGTATTCGTAGCTGAGCCGGGTTCCATCCGGTAGGGTCTGGGCGAGGATTTGTGCGTAGGCACCGTAGTGACGTTGCGTAATACGACCGGCTTGATCGGTATAGGCAATGACACGCCCCATGCGGTCGTAGGTATATTTTTCGTGTTGTCCCTGGGCGTTGGTTTTGAGAATCAGTTGTCCCTGATCGTTATATACAAACTGGTCATCCTGGCCGTGCAGACTGCGCTGGCGGTGCAAACGGCCTTGTTCGTCATAATCGAACCAGAGTTGCTGAATGGGCTTGGAGGGCCCGGTATCGGTTTTAGAATCGTGTGGCCAGATACCTTTAGTCTCACTCAGAGAATCGGGTAATTCCGAACTCGGATATGGTACGTCTTCATGGAACAACCGGTATTCACTTAAAGTTCCCCAGCGGCTATTCCAGAAATACTGGTGGCATCGACCCTGACGGTCAATATAGCGCCGCAGGGTCTGACCATGGTAGTCCCAGTGTTCGGTTTCACCGCTTGGATGTTTGACACGAATAAGCTGATCAAAGGCGTCATAAAGATAATGAGTCGTCTCACGGGTATCGGGTCCGCCTTTTGTCCCCCCTTGCCAATGCCTGGTGATGTGGCTGGGAAAATGTGTCTCACGCCAGTAACCGATCGTTTGTATCTGGCCGGCGGGATCGGTATAACGGATTAGGCGCTGCTGGTCATCATATTCATAGTCGTGTTCGCCACCATTGCCATCGATGTAATGAGCAATATCGCCTTTGTCCGTATAGGACCAGCGTTGCTCATGGCCTTCACCATCCATACGGTAAATTTTCCGGCCATGATCATCATTCTCATAGACTTCAACACAGCCTCGACCGTCGGTCACTTCATGAGTGTTAGGTCGGATATTCCAGGCAAACCGATAATCATAATGACCGTCTTCGGCAAATTGTCTGACACAACGGGCATGGGGTGATAACTCATTCCACTCAAAGCCGAAACGTAAACCGCCAGGGGTTTTATGACGGACAAACAGGTGATGATCATAACGGAACTGCTCACCGGGTTTGCCGGGTTGTTTGCTGGCGATCAGATCACCATTCCGGTTGAGACGGTAGCGGATCAGACATCGGCGGGTCTCAGCTTGAGCGTGATCTTTGCCGGTATAATGTGTATCAATGGCGCGCCAACCACCATACTCACCCATACTGAACCATAAATGCTGTCCCCAACTGGAGTGGGCGGAGATCAGTTGCCCCTGGGCTGGGTCATAACGCAAGTTCCAGTGATGAACGTGGTCACGGCTGTGTACTTGTCTAAGGCGATATTGATCCACCGTTCCGGGACGAGTTTCAAATTCATAGGCCAGACCTTCCTTGATCAAAGTGAAATCATCACCGATGACTTGAAGCTGTAAACCACAAGGATGGTGAATGTTGTGCACGGACGCGGATGACGCGTCATTCAGCGGAATCGGAAATGCAGCCGACAGACCTTCCTCTGTGCGCACGGTCATCACCGTCTGTTCCGCCGTGGTTGTGGGTTGACTTGCATCCTCTGCTGGAATTTCAACGATCTGAGTACTGTGCTTCAGCGTGATATCCCAGGGATGACTCCAGCCAAACCCGAGTTCGCTTTTGCGGCGGATAGCGCTGGAGCGGTAGACCCGCTTCCAGATCAGCGGTATTGGACCGGGTAAACTGAAATCCGTAATTTCGGTAATTTCTTCACCGGTGACCATGGAAATTGGGTGACCTTTGGTATCACACCTGGCATTGACTGGTGAACATTCGCCGTTATCGTTCTGGCTTTGGTGCCGGGCATCTTCGGGCTTTTTATGCTTAAGCGCTTCCTGCTCGTAATGGTGCTGACCATTGGCGTGGTGTTTGTCTTTTTCCAGGCGCAAGCGGATGGGTTTAGGCAGGCGGTCTTTAAAGGTCAGGTACTGGAACAGGGTTTTGAGCAGTTCGGCAATGCGCACCAGATGACGGGATTTGCTCAGCAGACTGGTTCCGGCTACGACAACCGCGCCGACACCACCGGTGGCGACCGCCGCAGCGATGATCAAAATCAATTCCAGCGCCGCTGCACCAAAGAATTTGGCTTGCTCGACACGGGACATCGAACCAAACCAGTCTTTGGGAAAATGGATCAGCGCCTTCCACACCTCTGTGTCAGTGGCCAGCCATTTTAAGATGGTATAGGTCTGGCGGGCCTGATCGATGGCTTCGCCAAGCTCACTGCACACAGTGGCGTAATCGTCCTTGAGTTCATCGAGGCTGTAGCCATCGGCAAGTTTGTCATACAGTGCCGCCATGAGTTTCTGAGTGCCGGTGGCGATGTTGACAAAAGGCTCAATCACGCCTTCAACGATTTCTACTGACTCATCAAATAACCCATGTAAAAACGCCACGCCCAGAATCATGCCGCGCTCGACCGCGTTGTATTCCATCAGCAGATCATCGAGCATTTGTTTGCGTGCCTGGCGGTCTTCGATCATCTCTGAAAGAGTGGATTTAAACTCGGTACGAATACGGTTTATCTCAGCCTCGTCCACTGAGAACGAAACTTCAGCTTCACCATCTGGCAGATGCTTGATTTCGGCTTTGCCTTCCTCATTGAGCTGGCCTTTATAGGCCACGCCATCGACGGTAACGAGGTATTTGAGTTTAGGCACCGATGCACCATCCTGATCGGTATAGTTCAACAACAGATCGTGATCTCTGCGGGTGACAACAGGTGCTGGTTGGAAGTAAGTCAGATTTGGGTTTTCGGGCCCTGAAGACCGGGGAGTTGAGGATGATTCTGTGCCAGCATTACCGCTGTGGTGAACGTCTGCCTGACTGCGCGTTACAGAACAGTCACGCAACAAAAACAGGGTGCTGTCTGTATTCGTAAAGGTATTAGCTGATGCATAGTGTGACAGACGATAACTACTGCCATCACGGACATAAATACGGAATATATCCTGATCGAAACTCAGCCACCGCTGTGCCTCACCTGTGGTGATACTACCCCAATCTGACCAGTGACCAGGCAGTTTACTGCGAACGTCTGTGGGCAGGCGTGAAACGATGTCTTTATTACCGGAAAATCTGGTTTTGGATAATTCAGTGGGTATGGTCGGTTTAGCGGAGTATTCGGGATACAGCTCATCATTCCCGGGTAGTCCCCAATAGGAATCGCTCATCTTGTGTCCTTGTCCGTGATGAAAGTAAGAATTTAACTCTGTAGCATATTATTTAATGAATGCATGGCATTCCGCGAAGCAGACCTCAGAACGAAAAAACAAAACTGTTCTCATATTAAAGGATGAGTTTTTACCTCCATCATAGCACGCACATTGTCTGTGCAACTTATGTCATGACGGCTTATGAGGCTGATCAAGAAGATTCACTTGTGACATCAAAAAACTGCAGTTTATTGGTTGATGTGAATTACAACGATAAACTGGACTGAACAACGATATTCTGTACTGAGGGCTGCATATGGCAACCAGAATTCCTGCAATCAGGGAATTCCCCAAAGATGACAGATACTGGCGGGTGGACTGGTATGGAGCTGTACAGAGAAAACCTGGTATCCCTTCGGAATCATGCTTTCAGGCGGTGGGAGAAAAAATTTGCGAGCTAATCAGTACAGAATATCATTGTGATTAAGCAGGGATGGTAAATCAATCGTGCATAAATTACAGGTGTCTGTTCAGGCTAGATAATCTTTCTTGTGATGATGTCTTGATTGTATCGCAAATGAGATACAACATAGGGTCATGTCAAACGTTTGGAGAATCTATCATGGCTCGTACTTCAATGCTGCACGTTCGCGTGGACGATGAGTTGAAGACTGATGCAGCAGAAAAGCTGGCCAGCTTTGGTCTGACAGTATCCGATGCTGTTCGCATTCTGCTGACACGGATCACCAAAGAGGGAGGATTGCCCGTGGGACTGACGGTTGATCCGGAGGCGCATGACTCCTGGTTCCGCAGTAAAGTGGAAGAGGCCCTGATGGACGCAAAAAATACGGTACCACATCAGCAGGTCCTGGATGAGGTGCAGGCATTGATCGACAGGAAGCGCAAGCGTGCCTGATCTGGAATGGCTGGCGGGACTTCCTGTCCATTGTGGACTACATCTCTGATGACAATCCAGATGCTGCGCAACGAATAAAGGACGATATCGAAGCGAAAACAGCAAAAATTGTGTACCAATGCCGTTTCTGCAAACCGGAAAAATGAACGACGCTATCGACATGGGCCGAGATACGAAATGCTTGTAACATAAGCTTGTTTTGTTAGACTGCCAAACAGGCATTGGTGTATGCCTGCAGCCCACCCGTTGTGGCGAACATCCCAAGTGATGACACCTGAAATGAATGCTATATGTATTTTAAACGTCTTGTACGATGTTTTGTGGGCTAAGCACGTAACCTCAATGGATGTTTAACGATGCGTATACCTACACTATATTTTCCTTCTGGCCTATCGGTGCGTCGTGCAAAGCGTATGGCCAAACAACTGGCACAAACCGAATTCATACCTTTATCTAAGGCTTTAGATGTTATTGCACATCAAGAAGTCAGGCTTCCCTGGCATAAGGCCCAATCGCTGCTGGTTGATCAGTCTCCCTCAAAAAAATGGATGAGCCGTTCAGATATCAAGGCAATCTTGAATGCATTTCCGCATTTAAACTATTGGGGGCCAGACAAAAAGTGGCATGAGTTTCGTTCTGGGCAAATAACTCGGGATGAAATGGAACAGGACTTCCATGAGAATAGAGCACGCCTCCTACAGGCTACTGATGAATGTAATCGGGCATGTTTATATTTGGAGTTCATGCACTCCAGAAAGACAATAAACTGGACAAGATCTAGTTATTCTCTCAAACACAGTGTCGAAAATGTCATTCGATATGTGGATTCAAGCATAAATCCATATGTTGCAAATGGCTGTTTTATATGTGCCGCTATCTTTAAAGGCTTTGAGGTTGAACAGCATGCCACTGAAGAATTAAAAGCATTTTTAAACTTCAGTTCAAGATCACCCATTATTCAACTGGACCGATCATTTACTATAAGACCCAAATCTATAAAAGAGCGAGAGCAAGTGGAGGCTATCAGTAAACAGGTCCAATCGGTCTTCGAGCAAATGGTGAGTTGATAGCAGCTGCTCTTCCTATCTTATTGTTGAGCAGGTTCTCCGTTATGTGTACCCAGCATCGCTGGGTCGCTGTTTGAGGTGAGATGAGGGTATTTTTTGGCCAACGCTTTCCAGTAAGTGTTTGAATCATTTTCCGTTATCTATCCAGTTTATCAATTTTTACAACGATCTTTTCACCACTGCCAATATGGTCTTTTAAATCACCATAAATCTCAGCACCTGAACGTAAATCCTTGACCATTTAATCAGTAAATTTAAATACATCCTTTTACACTACTGCTCATGATTTTCTGTAAATCCATCATTTAGAGGTACCATGCCAATGAACAACAATGAGCATCTGCCAGTTATTCGTTGTGACGAGTGCGGACGGAAGATGTGCAAAACGCACCGAAAATGTAATGGTCACCGATACTGCTCAACTTGCTATTTACGGGAATTTAAGAAAAGGCCATGTCCCAAGTGCGGTAGGCAAGCCAGATTACTCAAGCGCGAACCAAATACGGTCTGCAGACGTTGCGAAACTGATTTACCCTGTATTCGATGTGGAAAGAAACAATACCCATTAGGCAAGATAACTCCATATGGACCAGCATGCGCATCCTGTTCCCTATATTTCAGATCACAGGAATCTTGTGAAGTCTGTGGTACATTGTCTTCCAAACTCACACGGCTATCTCGCTTCGCCGACGGGTTGCGAAGATGTCCGAAATGTGCGCGGGCTGACTTTCGTACTTGCCCTGGGTGTCAGAAGTTTCGCCTGTTGCAACCATCGCAAGATGGAACTCTTTGTCGATACTGTATACGTGGAAGAAATATTTGCGGTACCTGTGGTCAGTCTATACCCGGTGGAAAAGGCATCCGATGCGACACTTGTTATTGGCTCGATGTAGCCAATAAAAAAATAAAAATGAACCGTAATGCTTTCAGTAATCCCTTAATGGCTAGTCATTTTGTTAATTTCGGTCATTGGCTCATGACTTATTCGGGCGCAAAAACGACAGCTCTTTGCATACAACGATATATCCCATTTTTTATTGAAGTTGAGAAAAAATGGGGAGAAATACCCTCCTATGAAGCATTAGTCTCATATTTTCATCCTGAGAGGTTACGGAGAGTACGGCGTATTATGATGTGGATGGAAAAGACAGGTTTGCTTCATGTGATTCCACAGGCTAGAGAATATGCCGCAGACTCAATTCGTATTACGAACCTCCTTTCAAAATATTCTCCTCATACTACTTTCGGCAGATTGTTGGCAGAGTATGGATCTGAACTTCAAAAGCGGTTATCCGCTGGCAAAACCACTATCCGGTCCATTCGGTTGGCATTGACTCCAGCTGTTGCATTAGTCAATCTCACAGAGAAATTCAAAACTACTTACCCGACACAAGCTATCTTAGACCAATACCTACTTGAATCACCTGGTCAGAAAGCTGCTATTACTGGGTTTATTAACTTCTTAAATAATAAATACTCGCTTCATTTGATACCGAAAGTTGACAAGGCAAAGGTTAGAAAAAAAAGAAAAACACAGTTGGAGAAAAAATTAATCCAGTTAACTCATGAAAAGTCTGATCCTGATTTTCTGGCCAAATGGATTCCTATAGCTCTGGAGTATTTTCATAATTTCAAAACTACCAAACAAACTAGAAGCACTATCATGAATTCCGAGTTTACTAGAGATGGTGATGGGATAATGCTCGTCTTAAGTCAGCAGGAATATTTCATACCTTTACCGTAAGCCATTACAATATCAACATACTCCTTCATCAGAACAAATCTTTATCAACAATCTTGCCTTGAACACGATCACTCATAAAATCGCTTCTTCCCTCATTCGCTTTTTCTCGGACAAGAAAAAAGCTATCCCAGTCAATGGGCTTCTTAGACAAAATGACATCGCCTATCTTCAAATCTCGTCGAATACAAACTTCATCACCTTCAAATTGATATTCTCCCGGCAGTATGACAAATTGGTCTTTCCCCCTTCTTAATACTTTCGCCATTTTCCACGCCATAGGAACACTCTCTAACAATAAGTTACAGGCAAATGATCATTTCTTGGATAGCAATCCCATCAACAACGCGCCCAATGTCGCTCCAGTCAAAAAACTTCCCACTCCACTTTTGGAACTCTCTTTCTGGCTCTGCGTACTATTTTTCCTTACTGGGTGTACGATCTTAACGCCGTTGGCCCGAAGATGGGCGACGGTCTGGCATATTCGATTGCTGATTTCTTCATCACTTACATAAAGTGCACCAGCAGCTTGATACATTTGGTCGACAGAAAATACAGAAATACCACCTTCCAAACGACTATAACTTGCCTGGGACAATCCCATTCGTGCAGCCATATCACTTTGCTCAATCCCATGGTCTATCCGAAGATTTCTAAGCACTACACCCAGTACTGCGGAATAGGATGTCTGTTCTACACTCATATAGCTTCCATATTAGGCTCAGTCATTTTTACTCATACTGATTAACACACTTCTATAAACGCCGGCAGGGAGAAGGCGTGTTGGAAATACCCTGCAATAACTATCTTGATGCCGAAAATGATTTGTTCTGGCCACAGCCATAACTCTGTACCCCATCACAGAGTTGCCCACCTTTGCTTCATATTCATAAACAGGTATCCAGTGCTTAGTCATTTGTTCGATTCTTTAGCTTTCTATTTTTTTATACCGAATTAGGTCTGCTTTGGCCTGACGCCTCCTTTCCATCATGATCGGTAGTATATCTCTCAATACTTGGATTTAGGTTTTATCAAGCATAGAGAAAAGGCCTTGCTTCTCCCATTTCAGACACCAGAGGAATGCTGTCAGCTACACATTGGCCTATGTGCTCTGGATTCCAGCCAAGTATTAAAAAACGCATATTACAAAGCATTGACTTTGAATACAATTACGTTTAGCGTATATATGCGTTAAACGTAACAAAATAGGAAAAAAGAATATGTATCCAAAATTAAGACCTGGCGATTTACTGTATCGCCGCAAAGGAATCATTGAGCATGTCGGCGTCTATCTGGGGGGAGATCAAGTTGTTCATAACTCTCCTAATAACGATGTCGAAGTTGTAAATATCCAAACCTACGCGGAAGGGCAAACTATTAGGGTTGTTAGCATGGAATTCGATGATATCGAGCAATTACGCCACCGCTTGCATCAAATCCTCAACGCAAACCGCAAATATAGAGCAACCCATCGAAACTGCGAGCACATTGCAAGCTATTTGCTATGGGGCCGCTCTTCCAGCCCTCAAATACAAGCATCCATAGCAGGTGCCTTGATCGCTGGTTTTGCAGCCTGGAAAGCCGGAAATAAAAACTGGTTAGGATATGCTGTTGCAGGCGGCATGATTGGTTGCATGATCTACAATCATGTCAGAAATTACGACTATAGGATGAGCATGCAAACGCCATATTAGTACTGTGCGTATTCTGGCGAACGTGATCACCCGTTCCGGAATTATTTGATCGCCCTAATCCCGTAACGCGTTCGTGTGGATATTAACAACCTGAGTGATCAACTTCACTCATCATCTTTCTCATCGATTCTCCTTTCAGTGTGAGTTTGTGACTGTTGTGCAGCAGACGATCCAGAATGGCGTCTGCCAGCGTGGCATCACCGATCATCTTGTGCCATTGCGTGATCGGTAATTGACTGGTGATCAGTGTCGATTTCAGGCCGTGTCGGTCTTCCATGATTTCCAGCAGATCGTTGCGCTGGCTCAACGTCATTTTCTCCAGACCCCAGTCGTCCAGTACCAGCAGATCCGTCTTGGCCAGTTGCTGGATGAGCTTCGCAAAGCGACCGTCACCATGCGCAATGCTAAGCATTTCCATCAGGCGTGAGGTGCGGAAGTAACGCACGGATAAGCCATGACGACAGGCCTGAGTCGCCAGTACACAGCCGAGGTAGGTTTTGCCACAGCCGGTTGGTCCGGTGATGAGTACGTTGTGGTGCTGGTGTACCCATTGGTTGCTGAGCAGATCGGCCAACTGGCTTTTCGTCAGCCCTCGTGGGTGCTGGTAATCAATATCCTCGGGGTACGCCTGGAGTTTGAGGTTGGCCACCTTGAGCAAGCGGCTGATTTTATTGTTATGGCGGTGGGTGGCTTCCCGGTCCACCAGTAACGCGAACCGTTCGTCGAACCCCAGTTCTTCGTGCGTACCGGGCTGTGACCATTGTTGCTCCAGGCCTTCGGCCATGCCGGTGAGTTTCAGGGCGCGTAAGGTTTGCAGGGTTTGGTTTGTCATCATGGTTTTGTTCCTGAATGTGTATCAGTGGTAATAGGCTTCGCCGCGTACATTTTCGTGATAGTCCAGACTGAGCTGCTCCTCCTGAACCAAGGGGGCGCACTCCTGTTCCAGTGGTCGTTGATCCAGCCCTTGCTTGAGGATGGATTCCACGCTGCTGCGGGTTGGGGAGTTGATCAATAGCGCTCGGTGACAGGCCTTATTGAGCCGCTCCCGACCATACTTTTTGGCATTGCTGAGCAACGCCAATATCCGGCGATAGCTTTGCTCTTTATGGCGCTTCTCCTGCAGGATGTGATGGACGACTTCCCGTGTTGATTCACCAATATCACCCGCCCAACTGAGAAAGCGTTCCGGTGTCCATTCACTTATGGCGCGGTGATTGTGTGGCATATGCTCCGTGCAGGTGCTGTGTGCGCCCTGACGATAACTGCGAGGATGGCTGGCGATGCGTTGGCCGTGCCGATAGATGGCCACGGTCGTTGCCGTTGCCTGCACGTCAACCGTCTCCTTCACCAGGTGATGTGGCACGGAGTAATAGTGTTTGTCGTATTCGATGTGGTAATCGATATGCACCCGTGCCTGTTTGATGTCCGCGTATTGATACGGGTGAGCGGGCAATGGCCGTAGTGCCGGTTTGTCCAGTTGCTCGAACTGGCTGTGACGGGTACCGGGCAACTTTTTAAACGGGCGATGGTTCAGATCCTCCAATAACAACCGGATGGCCTGATTGAGGCTGGCCAGGGTAAAAAAGGTCTGGTGACGAAGCCGCGCCATGATCCAGCGCTCAACGATCTGCACCGCCACTTCGGCCTTGGATTTATCTTTGGGTTTGTAGGGGCGTGCCGGCACCACGGCAATCCCGTAGTGTGAGGCCAGCTGCTGATAGGCTGGGTTGAGGTCGGGTTCATAGCGGTGGATCTTACTGACGCCGCTTTTTAAATTATCCGGGACAACCAGTTCCGGTACGCCGCCCAAGAACTCAAACGCCTGTACATGGGCGTTCAGCCAGTCGGCCTGATTCTGGCTCCAGCTGGCACAGGCAAAGGTGTAATTGGAGGCGCCCAATACCGCAACAAACACCTGAGCCTGGCGCACCTCACCGGTATCTGGATTGACAACGGACATGGTTGGGCCGCAATAATCGACAAAGAGTTTTTCACCGGCACGATGCCGCTGACGAATACTGCATTGCTGCTTGCCCAGCCACTCCTGATAGCGATGGCAGAATTGGGCGTAGCTGTAGCCATCGTTGGGGTGCTGTTGGCGATACTCTTCCCAGAGCAGCAATTTGGTCACGCCTTTGCGTTTCAGTTCCTGGTGAACCGTGGGATAGTCTGGCTCGCTGAAGCGGCGCTGACCCGTTGCGGCCTGAGATGGGAACAGCAGCCGAGCCAAGGATCGCTCATCCATCCCCTCAGGCAGCGGCCAGGTAATACCAGCCTGTTGAGCGCGATTGAGATAGTTGGCGGCACTGCCATAACTGATCTTGAGTGCGACAGCGACGCTACGCCGACTTAAGCCAGCCTGATAATGCAACCGCAGTACTTCTTTGATTTTACGCATTGATAACCTCTTGGCACCCACCGGTCACACTCCTCGCAGACAAAGAGCGGGAGGTTAGCCGGGAGGGCTTATGAATCAATGCGTCACGGGCGATTCTGGAAATACTTGATCAGTGATTCCGGGGACTTGATCAGTGATTCTGGAAATCCAGAAAAAGTGATCAAATAAAACCAGAATCGGCGATCATGATGTTCCAGAACAGGTGATCAATTAAAACCAGAATGGGTGATCAAGATCAGGCAGAATATGCATACTGAACCGATACTACTCTTTCCATATACATGTTACACATTAATGGGCGGTGGAAAATTGGTTTCTCGAGTAAAAATAACTACCTTTATTTTATGTCTATCAAATAAGTGCTTTTGGTTCAGAAACTAAGAAAACCCAGATTCCTGTCATCTCTCATAACTCACCGCCTAGACAGATATGACTTAAAAAAAATAGGAGGCACACATAAATCTATCATCACTGAAAAGATAGATGCTCTTACGAAGACAACACAAAATGTGAGAACCAGTGTCTGCCGGCTGTTGAAAATGGAAACATTAAGACCTACTTGCTGAAGGAAAAGTATTTGGTATTGGATCTAATATTGGTGCAGGAATCGAAGTTACTTTTAAGTGTAGAAAATAAATATGGCCGAAATGGCACTCAAGTATTGTCAATTGTGCGTGAATAAGCCAAAACTGATACTACAGTCTATATGCCTGAATAGACCTTAAGAGCCTAACCAAAGACTCTTCCCCTGCAGTGGTGCCATCCCACATTTCGCCAATAACTTTCATTAATTGATCGCAATTTCTTGGATCTCTTTCCACCACTTCAATATCGAAGAACCGGCACAAAGCCTTTAATTTGGGTGTGAGCTTATTCCAATTTCCTGTAGCTGCCCTGGAAACGGTGGCCTGACTGACCTTCGCTCGATCAGCTAGTTTCTCTTGAGTTGCCTCATTTTGTTCCAACCAAAATTGGACTGCTTTCATTAATTTTTCTTTCATTATTCAAATATTCTTAATACATGAATATTTGAATAATCACAGAGTTAAGCTACAATGTCAAAGTCGTAATGGCTTACATACCGATTAGGGCAATCGAATGGCTACGAATAGTAAAATTGAATGGACTGAACAAACCTGGAATCCAGTAACAGGCTGCACAAAGATCTCTCCCGGCTGCAAACACTGTTATGCCGAGGAAATGGCTAAACGTCTACGGGCAATGAATACACCTGGCTATGAGAATGGCTTTAAGCTTTCACTAATGCCTGAAAGACTCACACAACCATTACTTCGCAAAAAGCCAACCATGTACTTCGTGAACTCGATGAGTGATTTGTTTCATGAAAAGGTACCTTTCTCCTATGTAGATCAAGTCATGGAGGTCATCCATAAAACCCCTCACCATACCTATCAAATATTGACTAAACGTGCCAAACGAATGGCAAAGTACTTTAGCAGCAGGCCTGTACCACATAACGCGTGGGTTGGCGTGTCTGTAGAAGACCAGAAATATGGCAAACCCAGAATCGATGAACTGCGAAAAATTGATGCTGAAGTCCGATTTCTTTCCATTGAACCCTTGTTGGAAGACTTAGGAATCCTCAACCTGCAAGGCATACACTGGGTTATCGTAGGCGGGGAATCGGGAAGAAAAGCGCGAGAAATGAAACCTATTTGGGCTGATAATGTTAAGAGCCAATGTCTTGATTCGAATGTACCCTTCTTCTTTAAGCAATGGGGAGCCTGGGGTGCTGATGGCAAAAAACGCTCGAAGGGCGATAATGGCCGAATTTTGTCTGGAAAAGTATGGGATCAAATGCCGTCACTGAATATCATCGCGATTGCTTGACAAATCACTGGATGTCCACAATATTCTCAGGGAGACTTAACATTCTACTCTAAGGACATTCAGTGGCTAAAAAAGACTATGATTGGGAGAATGGAGCAGTACTAGAGGACCACTCTAGAAAAAAACATACAATCCTCGCTAAATACTTCGAACAATACCTGCTCGTCAGATGCAGAATCCCAAATATGGAGCGCTTTCGTCTGGCGGTCGTAGATGGCTTTTCTGGCTCAGGCGAATACGCGTGCGGTACACACGGTTCTCCTTTAATTCTACTTGAAACCGTCATTAATGCCTTAAACTTCATAAACCATAAACGAATTGCAGATGGTTTCAGAACACTATCGATAGAATGCCTCTTTATTTTTAATGATTTACAGAAAGTGGCAATTGATAAACTGAAGCAAAATATTGCCCCTTTGGAAGCTGTAATACGAACCCATAATAATATCAAGACGGAAATTATCTATCAGTGCAAGCCTTTTGAAAAAATCTATCCTGACATCAAACAGAAGATCTCTGATGGAAGTTATTCGAATGTATTTTTCAACCTGGATCAGTGTGGAACTTCTCATGTCAGCTTGTCTACAATCCGGGATATTGTGAACAGTTGGAAGTCCTCCGAAGTACTTTTTACATTTGCCATTGAAACATTATTGTCTTATTTACCTACTGACCCAAATCTACCTAGAACAATTGTCAGCCAACAAATGGATACGGAGATATATGCAGCTTTACGTGATACTAATGTGGTCATAAATAAAAAAGAATGGTTAGGTAGAGTAGAACAGATTGTTTCCAACCATTTGCGAGATTGCGCCGTATATGTAAGTCCGTTTTCAATTCACAACCCCAATGGATGGAAATATTGGCTTGTGCATTTTGCTAAGAGCTATCGTGCCAGACAAGTATATAACGATATACTTCACGATGATGATGTTGAGCAAGCGCACTTCGGTAGATCAGGGCTGAAAATGCTGTCATACAATCCATCCAATGAAGGACAACTCTATCTCTTTAATGAATCATCCAGAGAGTCTGCCAAAGCAGATTTATACGACGATATACCCCGATTCATTTCTGAATCTGGAGACATGCTTTTAATGCAGGATTTTTATTCTGCAATTTATAGTGAAACACCAGCTCACAGTGATGATATCCACGACATGATCATTGAAAATTCTGACCTTGAGGTGATTACAGATTCTGGTGGTACTCGTCGATCAGCAAATGCAATTAAGAGCACGGACTTCATCAAACTTAAGCCTCAACGACAAATGTTTTTTATGCATGAAAAACCCACTAAGAAATAATATGCAAAAACTTCTTCTGACAGGCTGTTTAATTTCTGCCACAACGTTTGCTTTTGCAGAGCATGCAAACTCATTTAGCGAAGCAAAGAAGATTGCCTCATCCATCCACGCCGATGAGCACCAAACATTTTACTGCGGTTGCGACTTTAAGGATAACACTATACTCCCAAGTAATTGTGGTTATCAGCCACGCAAACAGCCGGAACGAGGAGCAAGATTGGAATGGGAGCATGTGGTTCCAGCGTGGGAATTTGGACATCAACGGCAATGCTGGCAAAACGGTGGTCGAGCACGATGTACGAGCACTGACCATTATTTCAATATCATGGAGTCAGACCTACACAATTTGGTGCCTGCCGTAGGAGAACTCAATGGTGATCGATCCAATTTCCGTTACGGTATCATTCAAGGAGAACCAAGGGCATATGGCCAGTGCAACTTTGAAGTTGACTTTAAAAGTCATCGAGCTGAGCCACCTGAGGATCGGCAGGGAGACGTTGCCCGAATCTATTTTTATATGCGTGACCGATATGGTCTCAAGATCAGTCGACAGCAAACACAATTATTTGATGCCTGGTCTAAACTGGATCCAGTAGATGAGGATGAAAAGCAGCTAAATACTCGTATCTTGAACATACAAGGAAATTCAAACTGCTATGTAAGCACTGACTGCACTGTTGAGAAGATATCAGAGGAAGAACAGACCTTAACTTCTTCCTCTGATGAAAATCAGTGTCAACCCGAAATACATACCTGTTCACAGATGAAGTCGTGTGCGCAAGCAAAGTATTATCTGAATCAATGTGGCTTAAGTTCATTAGATCGAAATAAAGATGGCATTCCTTGTGAAAGTTTGTGCAAACCTTAAATTGTTAATTCCTCTAGGAAGTTAGCATGCAGTCATATGAAGCTGAAGAAGTAGACAATCAAAACATTTGTTCTCAGTGTATTGGTGAGAGTTTTCTGAAGAACCTGGTTGAAAAAAGTAGACAGAAAGGCCGGTGTTCTTATTGTGCAGAGGAAGGCTTCACAATCTCCTTGGAAGATATGGCAAACCATATTGAGCAGGCATTTGAGAAACATTATATACGAACTTCTACTGAACCCGACTCATTCGAATATGCAATGATGAGGGATGAAGATTTTAACTATTCTTGGGAACGCCAAGGAGATTCTACTATAGATGTGATCGGAGCTGCTGCAGATATACCGTATGAAGCAGCCGAGGATATTCAAAAAATTCTGGAAAACCGGCATTCCGATTTTGATAGCGCAGCTATGGGTGAAGAATGCGAATTTGATTCAGATGCTCATTACATTGAAAGTATGCCCGACAGCGGAGAATGGTATATAAAGTGGCAACAGTTTGAAAAAACGGTCAAATATGAAGCTCGCTTTTTTAGTAGGACTGCCTCAGCTCAATTGAGTGAATTATTCGATACTATCGATGAAATGCATACTGAATCCGGCCAACCGCTTATCATTAGTGCTGGTCCTCATTCGCGATATACCCATTTATTTAGGGCAAGAGTGTTCCAGTCTGACGATGAACTCATACCTGCAATGATTCGGCCCGATATAGAACTCGGAGCACCACCCTCTAGGTTAGCAGGTGCCGGCCGTATGAATGCACAGGGAATCTCCGTGTTTTATGGCGCAACATCTGTTGAAGTAGCACTAGCGGAGGTAAGACCTCCTGTTGGCAGTCAAGTCGCAACAGTACGTTTTGAAATTACCCGACCAATAAGATTACTTGATCTTACAGCTCTAAATGATGTTCATGAAACTGGTAGCATTTTTGATCAAGCGTTTGCAAATCGACTAAGTCGAATGACGTTTTTGAGAACGCTCACTAACCACATTGCTAGACCAGTCATGCCAAATAATCAATTGCTTGAATATTTACCAACACAAGCAGTGTCAGATTTTTTAGCAACAGAAGGTAAAGTTCCCATTGACGGAATTCTATACCCATCCGTGCAAGTAGGTGGTAATGGTTTTAATGTTGTTTTGTTTTATAAAGCAGCCAGATGTAAGCGACTTGACTTCCCGGAAGGTACAGAACTTCGGGCAGACACTTACATTCCTACCGATGAAGGTCCAGAACGTTCCTATAGTGTTTTGGAAATAACACCTCTTGAAGCTGACAATGCTCAAACAAGAGCTTTCCCAAATAACCCGGATGATATACGGGAGGAAACACTATCTGTAGACAAAAAATCCATGACTGTACATTTGATAAACGCTGTGAAGATTCATAGTGACGAACATACTGTACAGCGATACCAGAGACAACAATGTCCTCCAAAATTCTAAATGCCAGTTCCCTTATTTAGAATACAGGCCCAGTATTTATAGATAATGAAAAAATGCATTAACAGGAATCATGACAATCATGGTAACAACCTACCTGACAGCATATCAAATAAGGACCGAGTTTATCACCCCAAAATACTAGATACTAAAATGGAAAAGGTTCAAAAAATCCGACATAGCTTTATATACCGCCAGGAAACAGGGCGGTGGTATATATATTATCCATAGCAAAGATACGTCACAGCATTTTAATTACAATGTTAACTTTGATTAAATGGCCACAGCATTTTGATAAATTTATCTCTAAGTTTGTAATTCTGGATCCCATTTATAAAAACCAAATGCTGCATAAATAGAGTCGTATCTGCAAAAAAATTAGGATATGCTTCTTTAATTCCTCCCACGGCTGTTGAAGATACTAATGCAACCAAGCTACCTTTATTTTGTTCTGACGCTTCCTTCTCGCGTTTAATATATTCATTTTCTGCTTGAGCAGATTCGTCTTCTGAGAATATCGTGGTGCGAACAGTTCCTTTTTTACGGTTATCAAGGTTATCAATCGTTACGTCTACTAATACAAATCCTTCGATTCTGGATGCCTTAATATGCTTGTCAGCCATTACTAGTGAATTTGCATAGGCATTAAATTTATTCATTACATCAAGAGACTTCGATAATCTTTGACACTCTCCACAATCAGAGAGGGCAGAGCTATCTCTTATTATCGTTTCAGAATACTTGGCGAATTTGAGTTCATTCGATATTTGATCAAACCTAGAAATCTTTTCCATGACTGCGAATTGTTGGCTAACTAGTTTGAAAAACTCTTGCCACTGTTTGTCTCCATCGTTGGATTTTAACGCCTGGCCAGTAAACAGATCTACTATCTCCAAGGCTGTCGCCCAACTATGTTGCAGCTTCGTTCGAACTTGGATCTCAATCCGAAAACTTTGATCTTCAGACCCTGGAAAGCTTCCTTTCAGATGATAGCCTCTATAACCGTCTGGCTTCGGATTAGTGATGTAATCGTTAACTTTAACTCTACCATTTGCATCCTTAAATTCTTTGCACTTCCTGAGTTCTCGATTTATTTTATCGACCTTCTTCACGGTTGATAAAATCACTCGACACCCACCAATATCTTGCATATTTGTAAGCATCATATCAGGAAAACGAGATAGTTTTTTGGTTATTGATTCTTCCCTCTTCAATCGCTTGGCCAAAATAGAATCCGGTTGTTTCTTTGCTGCTACTTTTTGCAAAAGCTTGTAAGCCTTCTCTAGTGGTTGCTCATGTTGGTAACGCCACCATGACAATACATCCATCGCCCAGTTAAAATCAGCGGGATTTGACCTTCTTTCAGGATTGGATAATATTTTTCCAGCTCTTTTAACATTCGATTTCGTGTACTTCCGTAAAGTGATATGCTCTTTCAATCTATTAACCTTGTATAACCCATCCAGCCTTTTTAGTTATTAACCGCCCTAACAATATTTTCGCATAGTGAGTTATTTAGTTTTATCTCGTTAGCATAATACCCATTTTTTCGAGTGCATTTCCCAATGTACCTTCACAAGAAATTGTATCCCTGCTAGATGGGTTATGCTTAAAAGATGCAGCCTTGCCAGGACAATATTTCGTGAGTTTTTGCACAACTCCTCTTACCTTACGGACTTCTGACTGGATAAATCGAATCCATTTATCACGCTTATCATCATCAATATTATCATTCAATATAAATACAAGTCCTCTGTAGGTTTCTTTATCAACAAATTCTCCTTTCTTATTTTTCTTTCTAGTCAGACGACGCTGTATTTCAACGATATAAATATGCTTTCCTAAGCAGTTAATACGAGCTACAAGTATGCCTCTATTATCTTTTTGAGTCTTGGGATCCATATAAGGCCAACTTCGAGTAGTTTTATCAACATCATCTTTTGAGGCAAACGCTTCCAATGCAATCAAGTGTGGCTCTTCATCCTTTTGAAAGCCTTCAGAAAAGGAGAACCATTCGACAGACGTAATTGTTTCCGGTAATTTTTTTGAAAGATAAAGCATGGCATTCCACATATCCCGGAGAGTGCCATGAGATTCCATGACTGGGCGAGAATGAATTGATGCTCTATCAATGCCCTTTTTATCTCCATGGGGTTCTCCTGCTGAAACCGTAGTCGTGTCAGATGACTCAACAGATGGACCCCCTGTATCTTGCGCTTGTTGATCCATATGAGTATGAACAATCCGCGGTTCACCTAATACCTCAAATTCAGGGTCTTCAACATCTACAGTTGCACTACCATGGTCAGGTTCTTGATATGCAGTTAAGTCTAATATTTCTGCAGAAGGCCATACTTGTCGATTTGGAGCACCATGCCAAGCATTGCCAGGAGCATCGGGACCGGCTGGTGTTTCAGCGTTATTGCGATTCACCCTATCGCGGATAATGGGGACTCCACCAGGATCACTACTGCCCACAATTTGAAGACCTAAGAAAGATTTTCCACTATTAAAGCTTATGCCTCTAACTTTAATAAGTGCTGGCCCACGAAACCAAGGACCTATGCGAATAAACGAAGGCTTTTTAAAGTATGGATCAAATGAAGACTCCAACCTGGAGTAGATTTCCTTAGCTGCAAACTTTGTGTAGCCATCATATTTAGCATGTGCCGCAAATATAGCATCACCATTTCGAAGGTCCCTTGACAGTTTGATTTTCCATTTACCTTGCTCTTCCTTCTCATCAATTGGACAGAATATTCTATCCTCACATCCACCGGTCCCTTCCCAGGGATAGGTCATTAAAATACGTCTTAATTCTCCAGAATAGCCGTAACAGCGAGTAAAAAACTCCAGGCAGGGTATAACAAGCGTTCCATCATCAGGCAAAAAGAACTGAATCAGCCAGTTTCTATCCCTGTCGTATTTAAGTGGATATATTTCATTTGGGAATGGAGAAGTTCTTTCTTCTTCATAGGCTTGATTGAATGACGTGAACTTCCACCCACCCTGAAGGAAATCCACCTGAAATGTCTCTGTCTCAAATTCGTGCACCCCATGGCACATGCCCCCAGACCATATACTTCCATGTCTGACTTGGCCAAGAGCAGTTATTGGTACTCTACGATATGTAAGCTGGTCTGATAAATCGCCTGACTTGCCAAGCTCTCGAAAAGCGACCAGCGCTAAAGGTTGTGATTGCGCTTTTTGATTCTTATATAGCCCACAATACCACCATGCGACCATATTGCCATTTAGATCAGCAAGTGAATCAACAAGTCTTGGGCTGGGATTGGTGCGTAGAATTCTTCCAGGGAGCTGTATTGGCATTGAAACCTCAAATAGACCGGTTGCCGTCAATACTGCAATAGGGACGACTACTTCATGAGTAATAAAAATGCCAGTCTATCGCATTTATTATTATATTGTCGCATCTATTGTTATATTTCACATCCGCCTCCCACCAACGCCACTCCAGAAGCCGTATGATGGGGGGCCCGAAATGGCCGTAAACGATAATGATGTTGATGCTGACCGGAAATCGAATAGACGGCGGCCACCTCCAGCATCTCCTGATCGGACATGGTCGGCAGAATACCTGGCAAGCGACTGGCCAATAACGTTTTACCGGTACCGGGAGGGCCATAAAACAGTAAATTGTGACGCCCGGCAGCCGCTACTTCCAGCGCTCGCTTAGCCGCCTGCTGGCCTTTGACATCACTGATATCCATCAGGTCGGCATCGGGCAGCGCACTCGATGTTTGCTGCTTTTCATACAAACTCAAACGCTGCTGGCCTGACAAATGAGCACAGACATCCAGCAAGTGACCGGCCCCATACACTTGCGCCTGATCGGGCAGGCAGGCTTCTTCGGTATTCTGCAGCGGTACCACTAAAACGCGTTGACATTCTATTGCCGCCATTGAGGCCGGTAATGCCCCCTGCACCGGCCTCAGTTCACCGGTCAGCGCCAGCTCGCCCAGCACTTCACAGGTTTCCAGATCTTTACCCGGTACCTGCCCGGACGCCACCAGAATGCCCAGCGCAATCGCCAGATCAAAGCGACCACCCTCTTTAGGCAGATCTGCCGGCGCCAGATTTACAGTAATGCGTCGCTGCGGGAATTCAAAATGCGCATTCAGAATGGCAGAGCGCACCCGATCACGGCTTTCCTTTACTGCCGTTTCCGGCAGCCCAACCATAGTCAGGCCAGGCAGACCGTTAGACAGGTGGACCTCCACGGTCACTAATGGTGCTTCAATGCCGACTTTGGCACGGGTATGGACAACGGCAAGACTCACTGCTCACTCCTTTGATCATAGATTTGATGTTCTTCCTGAACTGCCAAGATTTCATAAATATCATGACGGATGCAAGTCTCTATTTTGTAAACCGTATACGAATCCTCAAGAATTGGGTAGTTTGAAGTTTAAGCGCTTGTTCCAGCTACGACGGATTAATTTTTTCAGGATCTCATATGAAACCGGTGGTGTATAAATTTGCAATTCCCCTGACTGTCATCCTGGTGGGTGTTTTGGTCGTATTCTGGCTGAATCAGACAGCCAGCACCGCTAAGAGGGTTACCTCTTCCAATGCGACGACAGTGGTTGCTCCAGAGCTGACGGACGCGCAGAAAGCAAAACTTGAAAAAATGACCCCTGAAGAACAAAAAGCCTTCCTGGCAAAACTGCAGCAGCAGAACAATGAAAGCAGTCAAACCAAGCGTGGCAGTGGTTTTAGCGGCCGTGGCGGTCGCTTTGGTGCCACCACCTCAGCAACGGTGGAAACCATGACAATATGGCCGGACAGCTGGTCTGCCCAGCTCATACTGTTTGGTAAGACGTTTTCCTATCAGCAGCGCAATATTCTATCCAGACTATCGAGTGAAGTGACTCAGCTGGAGGTCAATGCCGGCCAGCGGGTAAAAGCAGGCCAACTGCTGCTGAAGCTGGACGATGATGACCTCCAGCGCAGCCTGAAACAGGCCCAAAACCAGTTATCCAGTATTGATGCCCAGATTCGCCTGCAAAAGCTGCAGGCCGAGGCAGATCAGAAGAGCCTGCAGATCGAAGAAAAACTGCTGGCCATACAGGCAGCATCGGTCAAACGTTATGAAAACCTGAATAACCTGCAGCTATCGAGCTCCAATGACTATGAAGCCACGTTGATGGCATATCAAAACCAGCTCAAATCGGTGCAATCCCAGCAACTGGCTGTGGCGCGTCAGGCAGATGAAATGGCACAACTGATCACTCAGAAGAACGAACAACAGCTGGCGGTTGAGGAGCTTCAATCACAGCTCAAAGATGCCACCATTGAAGCACCATTTGACGGCGTTATCGCCTCAATTGCTGTGACCCTTGGCGATGAAATCAGCCAGGGTGAACCCTTGATTACCATCTACGATGACAGCCTGCTGGGCCTGGAAACCAAAATTCCGGTCAACCAACTCAGAGGACTGAACAGCGCAAATCAGCAGATCTATGCATTCACAGATCTGGCCGGGCAACAACACAACCTTCAGCTAAGCGATCTGGATTCATTGGCCAGTGGTGGTGCAGTGGCCGCCAAGTTCCGGTTCATAACCCCGGTGACAATCACCCTGGGTGAACATCAGGCCATGACCGTTGTCCTGCCCCCCCAAAATAATGTATTCGCAGTTCCTGCCAGCAGCCTGTACGAAAACAAGTTGGTTTATAAAGTAGAACAGCAACAGCTGGTGGATACCGTAGTCAATGTGACCGGACAAACGCTGATCGATGGAAACACCTGGTACATCTTTGACAGCAGTGACATCAAAGCTGGAGATCAGATCCTGGTGACTCGTTTGCCAAATGCCAGCCGAGGCCTGAAGGTCTCCGTTCCGGTCAAGGAGGCATCATGAGCCGATGGATAGAACACCTCGGCCAACACCGGATTGCTGCCAACGGCTTGATGGTACTGACGTTGATTATCGGTCTCTGGTCTTATCAGAACATTAACCGGCAGTTCTTTCCGGATTTTGAATTCAACGCCATCATCGTCACTGCCTCCTGGAGTGGTGCGAGTGCCGAAGATGTGCAGGAAGCCATTGCGATCCCGCTCGAAAATGCCGTACTGGCGGTTTCTGACATTGATTCTGTCAGAACCTCCAGCTCAGAAGGCTATGTGCGGCTGTTTATCCGAGTCAATGAAGACGTGGATCTGCGTGACGTACAGACCCTGATTGAAGACGCAGTAACATCCGTATCATTGCCAGACGACGTGAATGAACCTTCGGTCCGTCGGGCTCAGCGCTTCGAACCAATCGCCGACCTGCTGGTTTATGGTGACAAACCCATCGAAGAACTGATTGCCCGGGCACGTACTTATGCCGATGAATTGACCGCACGTGGCATCGCTCAAATTGCCCTGACAGGCAGCCCGGATGAACGCTTTGAGATTCTGGTCAATGCCGAGAACCTGCTGGACCTTGGTATGACTCTGGATCAGTTTGGCTCTGCCGTGTCCAGTGACAACCAGAATCTACCCGCCGGTATCGCCGGCAAAGCGGACGTTTCCACTCAGTTACGCGCCCAGGGACTCGCCCGTGATACCCGCCAAATCAGCCAACTGCCAGTGTTAACCGACAGCAGCACCGGTGCGATGATCAGAGTGGGTGATGTGGCCACAGTGGTTCGCAAGTTTACCGATGACTATCAATACATCACTTATGAAGGTCTGCCGGCAGTCAAAATCAGCCTGCGCCGAAACCCGACCCAAGACACCATTGATACGGCACAGATTTACCTCGATTGGCTCAAGGAACTGAATCTGCCCGATGACGCTGATATCAAAATCCAGCCTTATAACGAGCGCTGGCAGTTTTTGGAATCACGCATCGGTCTGATTCTGAAAAACGGTATCGCCGGAATGGTCCTGGTATTGATCATCTTATTTGTTTTTCTGAACACCCGGATTGCCGTCTGGGTCGCCCTGGGTATTCCGGTATCCTTTATGGCGACATTCATTTTTATGAACATGATAGGCATTACGATCAACGCGCTCAGTTTATTCGGGTTCATGATCGCGGTCGGCATCATTGTGGATGACGCCATTGTCGTCAGTGAGGATACGCAGGTGCTTCAGGCCCGTGGGCTTTCCCCTATGGAAGCATCCATCAAATCAGCGATTCGCATGTGGCCACCGGTCATGGCCTCCAGCCTGACAACTGTTGCTGCCTTTATGCCGTTACTGCTGCTGGAAGGCCGTTTGGGAGAATTGCTCATCGATATCCCCTATGTCGTCGTCTGCGCCATTACCGCTTCGTTGATAGAGTGCTTTCTGATTCTTCCAGGACATCTGGCCCACAATAAAAAACTGCATAAGAAGCCCAGTCGTTTTCGCGCTGCGGTCGATCATAACTTTAACCGTTTTCGGGATAATTTTTTCCGTCCACTGGCCACTTGTGCTGTCGAATATCGTTGGCTCACAGCGGCATTGGTCGTTGTTGCGTTCATGCTCAGCATTACACTGGTGACCAGCGGTCGCTTGAAAGTCAACCTGCCCCCCAATGTCGAAGGTACCGGCATGTCAGTAGCGGTCGAGTTCGCCGAAGGCACCTCGCAAACCAGAATCAACGACTTTCTGCAATACATGGTGGCGCAGCTGAAATCTGTGGAGCAGGAAACCAATTACCACTTTATTAAAAGCCTGGTGCTCAATCACCGTGAAAGCAACGAAGCCGAAAATGCCTCCATTGAAGTTGAATTGATCAGCGACACTCAACGACCCTATACCAATCAGGAACTGGTCAGCCACTGGCGCAAAAAAGTGGAGATCCCGGCCGGTGTCGAAAAAATCAGTTTTGGCCGTTCACGCTGGGGCCTCGACAATGCTGACCTGACCATTCGCCTGTCGAGCGACGACGTGGATGCACTCAAACAGGCTTCTCTGGAACTTCAAAAGCAGTACCTGACGTATCAAGGGGTTAGCGACCCCAGCGATGATCTGCCTTTTGGTACCGAGCAATGGCGTTTTACGCTGACGCCGGCAGCACGCAGCCTGGGGCTTAACCTGACCACCCTGGCCACGCGTCTGCAAACCATGCTGAATGGCCGCGAAATTGGCTTCATCCAGGAAGATGGCGAACAGCTGGATATTTATGTCCGGCTACCGGAAAGTCAGGCCAACAGCCTGGCAATGCTGACCGCTTTACCAATCGCGCTCGATAACGGTGATTGGGTGCCCATAGGTTCTCTCCTGAACCTGGAAATTCGTCGCGGTGTTGAATCCCTGAATCGTGAAGATGGCAAACTGTCGATTGATGTGACCGCCAGTGTGGATGCCAATATCGCTAATGCCAATCAGATCCTCGCTTCTGTGGAAACCGATGTACTGCCGGAATTGACCTCCACATATCATGTGGATGCTGCGATAGAAGGCAATCGCAATGATGAACAGGAAGTGCTGAATCAGATGAAGATCGGTGTACTGGTCGCGATGTTAATGATCTACGGCATTCTGGCCTGGGTGTTTGAAAGCTGGGTATGGCCTCTGGCTGTGGTTATTGCCATTCCCTTTGGGCTGACCGGTGCCTTGTTCGGGCATTGGTTGCTGGGCCTGAATGTCAGTCTGTTGAGTCTGTTTGGGCTGTTTGGGTTGAGTGGCATTGTGGTCAATGATTCTATTGTTCTGATCAGTTTTTATCATCGTCTGAGAAACGAGGGCATGGCCGTCAAAGAGGCAGCCATCGAGGCAGCAGTTCAGCGACTGCGGGCCGTATTACTGACATCCATTACCACCGTTGCGGGCCTGACTCCGCTGTTGTTTGAAACATCGTTCGATGCCCAGTTTCTTATCCCGATGGCAGTTACGATTGTTTTCGGACTGTTGTTTGGCACCGTCCTGATCCTGTTACTGGTACCGGGGATGCTGGTGACCATTGAGCAGATATCAGACTGGGTCAAAAAGCATCATGGAAAATTAGTGGGTCGTGCAGATCCAGAAAACCAAGCCGGGCAATCATAATCAGGTCGTAACACTCACATCTGGTTATCAAATTTGATAACCAGACAACAAAGCGGGTTATTTGGACTGTTAAATTTCCATATCTGCGATAGCCTGTAAAAAGGTGTTATCCACACCTTTTTCCCACTGAAAAGGAGGCTCAGATATGAGCAGTCGAATCGCAGTGCAGTACCTCATTCCCATATTTTTATTCACAACATTATTCACAAGTGCTCAGGCGGACAATTCCACTCATAATGGCGAGGGTACGTTCTATGGTTACGACGGCGGGGGTAACTGCAGCTATGTTGATCCACCAGACGATATTCTGACCGCTGCCATGAATGCAACCGACTACGACAACTCAGCAGCCTGTGGCGGAGTCATCGTGGTCACCAACGAAAACACCGGTCTCAGTGTAACCGTCAGAATTGACGACCAATGCCCGGAATGCGCTCCAGGAGATGTGGATCTCAGCCAAGATGCCTTCGCTGAAATATCCGAACTGGTTGCCGGGCGCATCCCCATTCACTGGCATTATATTGCCAACCCCATCGCCGGCAACATGAAGCTTTACTTCAAAGAAGGTTCAAGCCAATGGTGGACTGCCGTGCAGGTACGCGACCATTTGTATCCCATCAAATCTCTCGGCTATCGAATCAGCGGATCAGGAGCCGATTACACCACTCTGCCCAGAAAACCTTTTAATTATTTTCTGGCTGAAAGCGGGTTTGGTATCGGCCCCTACGATTTCAAGATCACCGATTTTTGGGATCAGAGTGTTGAAGTTGCAGGTATCTCATTACAGCTGACCACCGAGATCGATACCGGCACACAATTCCCGGCCTATAACGATGGAGGCAATGACAACGGCGGCGATGATGGCTCACCGGATGACAATGGCGGCGATACCGGCACTGAGCAACCAGCGCAAACAACTCTCAGTATCGTCAGTTCCTGGGACGGCGGATATTGTGCCAACATGACCATAACCAACCCAAATGACTCACCACTGACCTGGACTATCGAACAAGACATTGGTGTGACCATTACCAACCTGTGGAATGCAGAGTGGTCACAAACCGGCACCATTCTGACGGCATCGGGAAGCTCCTGGAACGCAACACTGACAGGCGGAGCCAGTACTGAGTTTGGTTTTTGTGGCAACGAGTGATGTCTGATCAAAAAGAAAGCGGTTGATAAATCACAATCGGTCGGAAAATGTACGTCTAACCGAGTGGCTGTTCTATTTGGTCAATATTGACTGGATATTTGGCGGATAGCATTTATAAGTCTTCCGTTTGGAGTGTCAGACCATCGATTTCATCATCGATGGTCTCTCATTCAGTGAATTCGTCCAGGACGAATTTTAAATCCTAACGACTCTTATATGGCCGGTGACAACCTTTGCAGGTGGATGCCACTTCACGGTAGTAGGCTTTGGCTGATTTAAGGGTATCGGCATTGGCAGCCAGACCGGCAGCCGCTTTCTGCAGATCATTTGCCTGATCAGAAAAGTCGTCCCATTGTTCCCAGATCAAAGATTTGGCATGGGAACCTTTATCTTCACTGGCACTGGGGAACAGGCTCAATAGATAGCTGCCACTATGATCCCGCATCTGTTCTGCACCGGCTTTTACCACAGAAGCATCGTACTCCTTCTGGCCACGGAACATTTTGCCAATGGCTTTGAGGTAGTCTTCATAAGATTCCATCACATCCTGACGCTGTTTCACCTGCTCATTCTCTGAGCCGTGGGCCACAGCCATCCCGCAGATTAAAGACAGGGCGCAAAAACCGGTTGTTATAAACTTCATTACGTTCTCTCGTGTCAGCTTCTGTTATCGATCACACGCCGATTATATTTAACACGCCAGGCACGTCCGTCAGTTTACCGCTTTTTTTCACACCACCTCGTATCCGGCCTCCTCGATGGCAGCTTTCAGTTGTTCGGTATCGGCGTTTCCCTCTACCGTGGCAATACCTTTAGCCAGATCAAAAGAGGCAGTGGCTACGCCATCAACGTCCTTCAATGCCTGTTCAATCGCATTCACACAGTTCTGACAACCGGCACCTTCAATATTCATTTCAACCACATTTGACATGATTATCACCTCACAGTCGTATTACAAATTTGTTGGTTTTAGGCACCATCTGAATCACCAACATTATTCAGAGCCTCCTTAAACATTGTTCAAATCTCAGATCCAGAGTTATTCACTGTGTCTGGATTGTTTTTCAATGCTCAGCCACTTTTGATAAGTCACTTGATCCCAGTGGCTTTGAAAGCCTGCAATCACGGCCAGAATTTGGTCTTCAGTCAGTTTTTTCCCAAACGGGGGCATAATGCCTCCCATCGGTTGTCCACCTCCTTCAATGACCTCTGCCAAGGTTGCAAGCGGGTGATGCCATGCATGGGCGCTACCATTCAGTGGTGGAGGTGGAAAATTACCGTTACTGTCAGTGGTCTTCCAATTGGGAGTCGCCTGGGCATTAGCACCATGACAAATAGCACAATTGGCAGCGAACAGCTTTTTGCCGGACTCCACCTGCTCCGAGCTATACCAGCGACCAGTATCTGCCCGCTCGGTCAGATCGGGTTGAAAGGAGCTCTGTTGCTGGCAAGCTGTTAACAGCAGTAGCAATGGAAATATCAGGTCAGTGCTTTTCATCAGCCAGCTCATCCAAAATGATGCAATCAGACTCATCATTGCCAGGACACTGTGTGATCAGGCCGGACAGGGTTTCTTTCATGGCCATCAGATTGGCGATTTGTTCATCGATCAGATGCATCCGACTTTCAGCCAGCTCTTTGACATGTCGGCTGGCACGGTGAGGATCCCGGAACAGTTGCAGCAGCCCGCGACATTCATCCAGACTGAATCCGAGTTGTCGTGCCCGGTTGATAAATCGCAGCTGTTTAACATCTCTTTCCTGATAATCACGATAGCCATTTTGCTGACGTTCACTGTTGAACAACCCGATCGACTCATAGTATCGAATGGTTTTAGCCGGCAGACCTGACTGCCTGGCCGCTTCACTGATTTTCATGAGAGTACCTCCGGTTTTACCTTTGCGCGCCAACGCAGCAACATTAAGGAGCTGGTAACAACAGACACACTGGAAAATGCCATGGCGGCACCGGCAATGACCGGACTGAGCAGGCCAAAAGCCGCCAACGGAATACCAACAACGTTGTAAAAAAATGCCCAAAACAGATTCTGGCTGATTTTCCGACGGGTCATGCGGGCAATGTCCATCGCCACTAGTATCAGCGTCAGGTCCGAGCGCATCAGAACGATACCGGCACTGTCTTTGGCGATGTCCGTGCCACTGCCCATGGCAATACTGGCATCGGCGGCAGCCAACGCCGGCGCATCATTGATACCATCACCCACCATGACGACCGGCCCTTGTTTTTGCCGCAGTTTGCTGACCATTTCGTGTTTGTGATCTGGCTGCAAGTCACCAGCCACTTCATCCAAGCCTAATGCTGCCGCTGCTTTTTCGGCTGCCTGGCGATGATCCCCTGACAGCATCCAGGTGGTTAACCCAGCCTGCTTCAACTGCGCAATCACCTGCCTGGCATCTTCACGAGGCTGATCTTCCAATTCAAAACACGCTGTCAGTTGGTTATCCATTACCGCCCAGACTTGAGTGGCTTCCTGATCAACAGACCGTTTATGCATCTCATCAATACCCATGCCATTGGCTTCAAGTAATGCTTCATTGCCCAGCAGCACCCGTTTTCCAGCATATTCAGCGACCACGCCTTTTCCGGCGATATTGATCACTTTTTCCGGAGCAGGACCCGCCGGACAGTCAGTCAGAGATGCCACCATAGCGCGTGCCAAAGGATGTTGGCTTTGCTGTTGAATCGACTTGACCAGCCCCTGCCAGTCGGCATGCGATTGTGCAAACTCATGGATTTTCACAACTTTTGGCTCACCTTCAGTCAGCGTTCCGGTTTTATCAAATACGACGGTTTTGACAGATACCAATTGCTGCAACTGATCGAGATCGCGCACCAGTACACCATGACGCGCTGCCACTCCTGTGGCAGCAATAATGGCGGTCGGTATCGCAAGCCCAAGTGCGCAGGGGCAGGCAATCACCAGCACCGAAACAGCCGCAATCAAAGCACTGCCGAAGTCGTTGAACCACCATTGCAACACAAACGCCAGCAGTGCCACCAATATGACTGTCGGCACAAAATAGTAGGCAACTACGTCTACTTGTTTCTGTACTTCGGGCTTGTTCATCTGGGCACTTTCCACCAGCTGAATAATCTGCCGTATTCGAAACTGCTGTGGATCGGTGGTCATCCGGACCCGTAAAGACCCGGTTTCGTTACGGGTACCGGCCATGACAATATCACCACTGCATTTGAAAATTACCCGGCTTTCACCTGTTAACATGGCTTCGTTGAGGTCTGATTCACCACGGATGATCACACCATCTGCGGGCACATTGGCACCGGGTTGTATTTGAATTTCATCACCGATATGAAGATCGGCTACCGCCACCTCCACCAGCTCACCATCACGCCAGACACTGGCCCGGGCAGGCTGCAGATCCATTAACGCCCGAATCGCTTCTCCGGTACGGTTTTTGGCACGATGCTCCAGCAGCTTGCCAAGTACCACCAGAGTAATGACAACGGCAGATGCCTCGAAGTAAAGATGACGACTGGAGGTGAATAACCAGAGATAGAGACTGTAGAAGTAAGCCGCCGATGTTCCCAGCACCACCAGCGTATCCATATTGGCACTGGCATGTTTGAGATTAGCCCAGGCGCCACGGTAAAAGCGTGCTCCGACCCAGAACTGTACCGGGGTTGCGAGCAGCCACTGTGCCACATGGGGAATACCAACCTGAATCCCCAACCAATCCAAAATCATAGTGAGCACTAAAGGTAGTGACAGCACTGCACCCACCCAGAAATGCAGCACCGGGCTGCTGGTCTTTACCGATCCAGCAGCTGCAACCGGCGCATCTTTAACAGGGTAATTCAATGCCGCCAGACGCTGGCGAATGGTTTGTGCACTGGTCAGTGCAGCCACATATTCAATCTGCAATTGTGATTTCACCAGATTGACCTGGGCACGCTGGACACCCGGTAGTTTGCCAAGCTGTTTTTCGATTTTGTTCACACACGCCGCGCAATGAACATTTTCGAGCTCATACATTTCGGTACTGACGGGTACATCAAAGCCTGCGTCCTGTACCCATTCCCGTAATTGCACGCCACTGGCTGCTGAAGTCAGTTCGACGTCCAAAGATTCCAGCGCCAGATTGACCTTGGCCTGGCGCACTTCAGGATGCTTTCTGAGTACTTTCTCCAGACGATTGACGCAGCTGGCACAACTGAGCCCGCTAATGGGTACGATCCAGTGGTTCAGACTGTCGGTTGTCATGGTCGCCTCCGGTTTTTGCAACTGAAAGGCATTGTAGACCTTCCATCAACTGGAAGGTCAACCGAGAAAAAACAACGACGACTATGGCAGGCGGAGACCGGCGTTCATCCGCTCAATGTTGAGTGCAGTGCCGATGGGCGCTAATCCAGTCTTTCTACTGAAAGCCAGCTCGCCCTGGCAGGTTATTGATGTACAAATTACGGTTGCAAATACTGCATTAAAATTTGGCAGTCTCTCAGGCAACTTTGAACTGACTGACCAGCGTTTCCAGTTGTCGGCTCATCTCATTCAGATCGGTCATTGCCATTGCGGCCTTCTGAGTACCTTCGACCGTTTGATCATTAAGGGACTTAATATTATTGACACTGTCGCTGATACTATCCGCCACAGCGCTTTGCTCTTCGACAGCACTGGCGATACTGGTGTTGAGATCCCGAATACCGGTCATGGCCGCCATAATCTGTTCAAATGCATGACGGGCTTTGTCTGACAAGTTCACCGTGTTGTTGACTTCTTCGCTACTGCTACTGATGGCAGTGACCGCTTCATTGGCCCGTTGCTGAATTCGGTGGATCACGCTTTGAATTTCGGCAGTGGACTGTTGTGTGCGCCCTGCCAAGGTCCGAACTTCATCGGCGACCACAGCAAAACCCCGCCCCTGTTCTCCGGCACGTGCCGCTTCAATGGCTGCGTTCAAAGCCAGCAGATTGGTCTGCTCCGCAATGGAACCAATCATTTCCAGAATCTGACCGATCGCCTGGCTGTCTTCATTCAAGGTATTGATCACCTCGGATGCCTCACCGATTCGATTCTGCATAGTGGACACAGAGGTTGCAGACTGAGACATAATCTCAAGGCTTTCCTGTCCGGTATGATAAGTGGATTGAGAACGCTGATCCGCCTCCGCCGCACTATTGGCCACTTCCTGGAACGAAGCCGCCATTTCCGTAATAGACGTACTGACCATGTCGGTTTGCAGGTTTTGTTCTTCAACATGCTGCTGGTTTTCATCACTGGTGTTTTTCAGCACCGATGTAGACTGAGCAAGCGAATGGGCAATACCGCTCAGTTGCACCACGATATCGTGAATACGCGATACAAACTGGTTGAACGCTACTGCCAAGTCTCCTATTTCATCAGTTCGTGCCTCGTCCAGCCGGGCAGTCAGGTCGCCATCTCCACCTGCAATATCCTGCAGAGCGGCCACCGTACTGTTGATCGGCTTAACCAGCATTTTGGCGAAAAATGTTCCGACCAACGCACTCCCGGCTATCAGGACCAAGGCAATAATCACCGCAATCCATAACAGCGCCGATTTCACGGCATCAATTGCACCAAACGCTTCTTTTGATTTCATTTCGCCCAACACCGCCCAGCGCTGGTCGAATACATCAATGGGCCGGTAGCCCACCAGAGTTTTCTCTCCAGTCGTTGTTGAAATGAATTCCATGGACCCGGAGCGACCAGCCAGTGCCTCAGTAACCGCCCGTATATCGAGTTTTTCCAGACCACCATTACTACCCCGAGCCTTAATCGTGGTAAGGGTGGTAGCATCAGCCCGATTATTAAGGCGCAGCATCTCCAGATACCCGTCCATATCTTCAACTGCACCTCGTCGCAAGGTACGGGTATATCCATCACCGCCCACCATGATGACTTCACCGGTCTTACCAAGACCCGCATTTTCCCATCCCTTGCCAAAGGTCACGAGGTTATTGAGCTTCTCAGGTGATAACTGAAATACGATCAGGCCGATCATTTGATCGTTCTTGTTGATTAACTGTGTCGCGACAAAAGCGGTCGGTAAATTGAGGTTAGGCAGATAAGGCTGAAAATCAGCAAAATAGAGCTCTCCCGGAACTCCTGCCAAAGCCCTTTCTACCAACTGTCCCAGTGAGGAGTTTTTGAAAACTCCGGAGTTCATAGACGTAGCGTAATCAATCTTTTTGGCCACGGAATACACCACTATGCCATTCTGCGGTTCTATCAAATAGATGTCATCAAAACCAAAACGCTCAGCATACCGGCGAAACTGATCATGATATTTACGATGTGACAGGGTATAAAAAGTGGTGTCATCGGCAAACTCGAGACTGCCTTTCTGGCCGATAGGAAAATCATTATTGGCAATGTATTGGGCTTGCTGGTACAGACTTTCTTCAGGAATCTGTCGCATCAAACCGGCCACATCCAAGTCACTACCGGGATTCTGTTGTCGATAGGCAGTTAAAAATTCCTGGTTATAAAACGATTGGAAATCTTTCTTTAGCGTATCAGCATCCAGTTTCTGAACCACTTGTGCTGGATAAGATTCAAATGCCGGAGTAAACACCTTAATGGTCTTTAAAACAGTATTGTCATTGGCAAAACTCAGAATCTGGTTACTGGTTGACTGGACAAAGTTCCGTACCATTCTGGAGGCGCTATCCTGCGATAGACTCATCTGCTGCAACCGGGCTTCAGTCAGACCAGCATCTATGCGGGAAACTGCCCCCCAACCAATTGTTGCTGCAGTAATAATAACAGCAGAGGCAGCAACCCCTGCGATCCCAAGCATCAGTTTATTGCCTATTTTCATGCGAAAACCCAGAAGAAAAACCCAATAACGTTAGTTAACTTTAGACCTCAATTACTGTTTTGCAAAACGCCTTAAGATGAAAAGATTTTCACATGAAAGCGCGATACTTTTATGCAAATCAGGCATTTAAGAACCATCTTACACGCATTTAAGGGGGTAAGAAAAAACATAATCAACCATTCTCAAAAAAAACCAATGTCTGTATACCCACCACGTTATCCAGGGTTACACTAAGGCCTCCCATAAGATTTCTGCATAACCCGTCGGGAACAACTAAAACAGCAACAAATGATACTGTTTTACACTATAGGACCAGATCGATACCTATAACTGCGGAAGGAATATCAGCTTGAAGCAACGTAAAACGTAACAAATCATTAATACCCTAAATTCGTGAGCTGTTTTTATTGTGTAATAAAATTTTGATCCGCATGCCCTCACCAACAACGCCAGCAACCGACAGATGCTCTGAAATTAACTGAAAGATTCATGCGAAACATTGAATTTTGGGTCATTTGAAATCGCTTTTTTGCCTTATATTTGTCGCTTTTTTAACTTTCATATTGGGCTCAGGCCTTAAATAATGGCCTTACATCCAAACGCAGTATCAGGTCACGCCAACATGAGATCACCATATACCTTTACTATCCTGGAAAAACCGGAACAGCTGGATCTGATATATCGCTCACTGATTCACCTGTTCGAGCTGAGTTCTGGTGATAACGCCATTCTGGGTTTTGAGAATAGTTTTACCGAGCAGGAGTTACAGGTCTATCGGCGATCACTGAATGACCAACTGGTTGCAGGCAGCATAAAAATACTCACTGCCCAAACCCCTGAACACGATGCCATTCTTTCCTGCATTCTAAAACAGAGCAACCAAACCACTACACGACACGTTGCTGACCTTCAAAAGGGTTTTATCCATCCGAACTACCGGGGCACGAGCGCATTCAGCGAAGCCATGTATCACATTGCCAATTATGCCATTCAGCACCAGATCGACCTCTTTACTCTGGATGTCAGAGAAGATTCCGCCGCCCACAGGCTCTGGTCAAAAATAGGCTTTATGACCTTTGGCATATTACCGGACTATTGTCGTTATAAAGGCAGAAGTTATCGCGGCCATTACATGCATATGCAGGTTAAAGACCTGTGGAATAAATTTAAACATGTGGGTGAAGCCGCCGGGGATCTAACTGTCCTCGCCTGAATCGGTTCTGCGTTACGAAACAGAACCAGGCAGACCTCATCATTCAAAACATTCAGTCCATTTTTATTATGAGTAAGGGGAGTAGGCTATGTTAATGGCCAAAGAAAAATTCAAACATAAGATGCGGGCAATGCTGGAAAAGCACTTGACGCTTGCTAATCCGCTGTTCAAACATTTGATGGATGCCGACAACCCTAATCCGGAACTGTTGAAGTTCACCACGCTTCAAGGTTATCAGTTAACCAAACACTTTCTGACTTATATCGAATATATTTATTTTTATTGCCCTATCGAAAAACACAAACGCATCCTGTTGCACAATATGTATGAGGAGGAAACGGGGGCATTATCACGCACCAAAAACCATGTAGAACTGCTGCACGATTTCATTCGCGCACTGGGCATTTCAGACGCCGAGCGGGATGCCGCCACTCCTTTGCCTGCCACCCAGCAGCTGATTGACTACCGCATGCACGCCTGTCAGAACCCAGAGCTGTATCATATCGCCGCAGCTGCTGTACTGATTGCCAGTGAGGGACAGAATCTGGAAACCCTGGGAGAAGAAGCCAGACACAGCATTCTTGGCCGAATATATCAACTCAAAGAAGAGGATCTGTTGTTTTTTTCTGTCCACCAGAAAGAAGATGTCGGCCATGTCAAACAAGGACTGGCACTGGTGACAGATCTCTGTATTACCGAAGAAATGCAAAAACAGGCTCTGGATGCTATCGATCGTACCTGCCAATACTTTTATGCCATGTATCAAGGTATTTACGAGCACTTAAAGCTGAATGAACTGGATCTGGTGGAGTCAGTACATTGAATCTGTCTCGATATCAACTGACTCTGGCGATTCTGGTTGGGGTTCTGGTAACGTTTCTGGCCTCAGCCATCAAAGGCAGTTATCAGGTTTATTTCGTTGATCTGACAGAACTGTATGGTCGCAGCCGTGGCACTTTTGCCCTGACCGGTGCCATCTTTGGGCTGACCATTGGATTAATGTCGCCGCTCGTTGGCTGGATATGCGACCGGTATGGTGCCATACAAACCATTCTATCGGGTGCTGTGGCAACAGTGTTGGTATATTTCCTACTCGGCTTTATTCAATCTTACTTCCTGTTCCTGATACTTTACGGCTTGATTGCAGCATATGCTTTGGCCGCCATGACTTTTGTACCACTTGGTCTACTGGTTGACAGAATATTCGAACAACAGCATAAAGGCTTGGCATTTGCCGCCATTACCAATGGCACTGCCATTGGTTTTATGGTCTTGTCCCCTTTATGGGTATGGCTTAATGGTTTTGTCAGTTGGAGCCTTGTCTGTGTTGCTATCGGCACTGTGTTTCTGGTCATCGTGATTCCTGCACTCCTGCTGCTCAACCGGACGTTGCCCAGCATCGTCGCGACACCTTCAGAGACGCAGCTGACACCGGGTTTATCATTGCATCGGCAAATCAGTGGTGCCGCTTTTATACTGCTCGCGATTTCGTTTGCAGGTTGTGGTTCTTCCATGGCCTTTATCGATGTGCATCTCGTCCCGGTCATGCAGCAGAGTCTTGATGGCAGCGAGAACAATCGCGAAACCATTGCTTCTACCTTAAGTCTGCTCGGTATGGCGGAGTTGCTGGGTGCCCTGGGGGTTGGATGGTTGTTGCGGTTTCTGAAGCCAGGGTTATTCCTTGCGTTTTTGTATGGCATCAGGGCTCTGTCACTGATGCTGATCACCAACACCCAGTCGCCACCGATATTTATCGCTTTTGGCATCGTCTTTGGTCTTAGCTATATGGGTACGGTGATTATCACATCGCTCATGTGTCTGAGTATTTTTGGAGCACAGGTCAAAGGCAAAATCTTTGGATTTTTATTTACCATCCATCAGTTTTCAGTCTTTATCACTGTTTGGGCCGGAGGTGTCATATTTGACTTGACCCAAAGTTATCAATGGGTCACTTTGTCCGTAGCTGGCATGTGCGTTGTATCTGTATTCGCGGCATTGATTCTGCAAACCCAGCAGAAAAAAGAAGCGGCTATTTATCAGCAGAGTCTTAAAAGTTGATAAGCCAATCCATGATCCAACAACACACCCGCCCGCAAACGCAGGTGACAGAACAATAATAAATGGGAGCCTCTGATCCAGACAGCTTTAGTGCTGACAGGAAACGCCACTCAAAAAACCTCAGTCAGGGTGCCCCATTGGGCATTACTTGGGTAAATAAGGTTTTGAGAGGTTGCGTGAATATGTAAACCTATCATTCTCAAAGTGCTCCTAGGAATTCGCTAGCTCTTTGAGTCTGATAACACTCGCACGATCCATTGTTCTTTTATCAGGATGATGCCACTGGTAAAAACAGTCCCTCTGTTTAGGCCGGTGGCAAATTACGTAAACAGGTAATATTCGTTAGGGTCCAAGACCTAAGGGAGTCTGTTATGAAATACGTTACTAAAGCGGTACACGCATCCAAAACCTACCTGGAAGACATGCATTCCGAAGCAATCGCGATGACATCCGCTTATGACTTTGCTTCTGCCGAAGAAGCAGCCCAACGGTTTTCAGGGGCTCAGGCCGGCAACGTCTACAGCCGATTTACCAATCCGGGAGTAGAGCTTTTTGAACATCGCCTGGCTGCACTTGAAGGCACCGAGGCCGCGCTGGGAGTCGCATCTGGCATGGGTGCTTATCTGTTGCTCGGACTAACATTTCTGCGACAGGGCGATCATGTCCTGTTGGCCAGCGGTATATTTGGCACCACAACCCATTTGTTCAAAAATATTTTTGGTCAGTTTGGTATCACAACAACAACGATTGCGGCATCTGATCTCGATGCCTGGTCTGATCACATGACGCCCACTACCCGGATGGTGATTGTCGAAACTCCCACGAATCCATTGATGGAGATTGCAAACCTCAGGCAACTTGCTGACATCGCCAGGATAAATAACGCGCTCCTTGTCGTCGACAACACCCTACTGACTCCCGTGTTTCAGCGTCCGGTTGAGTTTGGTGCAGACATCGTATTGCATTCAGCTGGAAAATTTCTGGATGGCCAGGGGCGCTGTGTCGCCGGAGCATTGGCCGGGAGCCAGGAGCACATTGACCGGCTCAGACTGTGCCTCAGAACCACGGGGGTCAACATGAGCCCGTTCAACGCATGGGTTTTGAGCAAGGGACTGGAAACCCTTAAGGCAAGAATGCTGCTACATGAGCGCAACAGCCAGGAGATTTACCAATGGCTAAAAAATCATCCAGCCGTTGAACAGGTCATTTCGACATTCGACAAAGATCATCCAAATGCCTCTCTGATTACCTCACAACAGAAAGGTCACTGTCCGATTATTTCTTTTCGACTGAATACTGACCAGACCGGCACCCTGGCTTTTATTGACCGATTGGGTTTGATAAAACGCTGCACCAACATTGGTGATGCCCAAACCATGATCACTCATCCGGCGACCACCACGCACTGTCGTTACCCTGCCGAAGAAAGGGAGCGCTTTGGTATATCAAATAATCTATTGCGCATATGTATTGGCCTTGAGGAACCTGAAGATGTGATCGAGGACCTGGCGCAGGCCATGCCTCCCAGCCATCCACAATCGACACTCAGAGTCGGTTAGTCACCGGCGTTGCCAAAAAAATAGCTGGCGATCATTGCTAGGCGATGAAGGCATCTGCCTTGTCAGTCGCCTTTTTATGTCCTGGAAGACCACCATAGCGTTTTTTCCAGGCATCCCTGAAAGACGATGGGTTTGGAAATCCG
This sequence comes from Gynuella sp., assembly GCF_050297175.1. Classification (NCBI taxonomy): domain Bacteria; kingdom Pseudomonadati; phylum Pseudomonadota; class Gammaproteobacteria; order Oceanospirillales; family Saccharospirillaceae; genus Gynuella; species Gynuella sp. The sequence goes on from NZ_JBNKSF010000061.1 coordinate 87,491, forward strand.
GCCAGGTGTGCAGCCTGCTCCACCCCCATCCCATTTTCCAGCAGCTGACGCGCCTCTTCCAATCTCAAACTGGCAATATAGTCGCGTACTGTAATATCTGTGTGTTCTTTGAATATGCGCTGCATGTGACGCTGGGAAACCCGGTGCAGATGACAGACATCAGCAATATTCAACGATTCACGAAAATGCTCACAAATGTAGTCCTGCACGGCGTGTACCAGCGGACTGATGTGGTTGCGATACTTGAGATGATCGGAAATCTGTTTGTCATTTGCCATCCGTCGGCGATGGACCACCAGCTCACGGGCCACATCCACAGAAGTACGGGTTGATGCCAGTTGGCTGATCAGATACAGCGTTGTATCAATCCCGGCGGTGACACCTGCACTGGTATAAATATTATCGGAACGTACGAATATCCGGTCTGTCAGTACCTGGATGTCAGGAAACTGTTGTGCCAGCTCGGTGGTCAGGCTGTGGTGAGTGGTCACTTCTTTCCCATCCACCAGCCCCGCTTTGGCCAACATAAATGCACCGGTACAAATACCGACAACCAAGGTGTCCTCGCGAATGGCCTGCCTCAACCACTCAATGCTCCTGGCAGACTCCGGATCAGAGTATATGTTTGGCTCATATTTGGAGGCACAGACGAAGATAATAGAGCGTTCCGGCAACTCGATCGGCGGTTCCAGAATGTTGGTCAGGTCGAGCCCCTGATGGCTATGTACCGTCCGCGAGAAACCGACAAAATAGATTTTAAACAATGGCGCTTGCTTGTTTGCCTCATGCAGAGCCTGACAGGGTCCGGCAATATCAAGCAAATGCATGCCATGATTGATCAGAAAAAAAATACTGTAGCGTTTTTCAATACTCACGGAGAACCTCGAGGCTTATTCTTGCTGGAAATCATGTCTCAGTGCACCCAACTACGGCTTGGCTGCACTCATACTCCAGCCGCGTGAAACAACTTCTCCTGTTTCACCATCAATCCAGAAATTTGATAAAAAAGTGATCCTCACTTCCGTACATGATAATTTACGATCATTATCTGTAAATATCAGAACCAACTGTTACTATTTTGTGCACTCGGCACAATCAGTATCAATAATAATAAGATCTTACTGCAGTTTCGGATAAATGGTCATATGAACAATGCATATCTCCTGGCGGAACTCTTAGTCAAAGAGTTCGATATCCACTATGGCAATTTTACCCGCTATAACCGGCAGGCCCGAATGCTGTTTGAAACAGCGGACTGGGCAGCAGTACAACGAGCCCATAAAGAACGTATTGCACTTTACGACCGCAGAGTCAACGAAGCGATTACGAAAATCCGTACAGAAGTCAATTCTTCCTGGCTGAGCGAACCACACTGGCATGATGTGAAAAACCATTACCAGCAAATATTGCTTACTCACCCCCAACCGGATTTGGCTGAAACGTTCTATAATTCAGTGTATTGTCGGTTATTTGAACGATTTTATTATCATAACCAAAATATATTTGTAGAGACCAATACCGCCTGGCAATACTACAGCCCTCCAGAGCAACTATATCAACGATACACTATCGAAGGTGGTCTGAAAGCCACACTGAGAAATATCCTCCAGAACCTGGAATTCACTCTGCCGTTTGAAGATATAAGCCGTGATATCAACCACCTGCTGAAAGTTTTTCGGCAATCCGCCTCCATCCCATCCACCGAGCTGCATAATTTTACGATCGATATCCTGATACCGGTATTCTACCGAAACAAAGGTGCATATGTAGTTGGCAGACTTAACTATAACGATACCCAAAGCCCGTTTATTGTTCCCATACTCAATACTGAAAAAGGCAGCATATATGCCGATACTCTGCTACTGGATAAAGATGACATGGCGGTTGTTTTTGGTTTCGCCAGATCCTATTTTTTTGTTAACACCCAGTCGCCACTGGCACTGGTTAACTTCCTGCTCAGGCTGATGCCACATAAGTCCCGTGCCGAACTATATACTGCAATTGGGTTACAAAAGGCTGGAAAAACCGAGTTTTATCGTGCTTTTTTACATCACCTTGAGCACTCTAATGACCTATTCATCACTGCTCCAGGTATCAAAGGGATGGTGATGGAAGTGTTTACCCTGCCATCATTTCCTTATGTCTTCAAAGTCATCAAGGACAAATTCGCTCCACAAAAAGATCTGACCAGAGACGTTGTCATACAGAAATATCAATTAGTCAAAGAACATGATCGAGTGGGCCGCATGTCCGACGCCTGGGAATATTCCCATGTCGCCTTTCCCAAACACAGGTTTTCATCAGAGCTTTATAATGAACTGAAGAAGACAATTCCATTAAGCCTTAGCGAGGATATAGATGGCGACCGAATTGTCATCAAACATTGCTATATAGAGAGGCGCATGACGCCCTTGAATCTCTACCTGGAAACCGCCACCGACAAGGAACAGGAAAATATCCTCAAGGACTACGGTAAAGCCATTCGGGAGTTGGCCGCCGCCAATATTTTTCCGGGTGACATGCTACTGAAAAATTTTGGCGTGACCCGGCACCAACGAGTTATTTTTTACGATTTCGACGAAATCTGTTACACCACTGAGTGTAACTTTCGCCATATCCCTCCTCCTCGTTATCCAGAAGACGAAATGGCAGCAGAGCCCTGGTATTCGGTTGCACCTCTGGATGTTTTTCCTGAAGAGTTTCCGGTCTTTTTATTTAACAATGTTGCCATGCGTCGATTATTTGTGCGGCATCATAACGATCTGATGCAACCGGAGTTCTGGCAAAAATGCCAACAAAATATTGCATATGGCGTGTATGAAAATGTATTTCCATACAATGAAGCATTAGCCAACCCCAGAACCTGAACAGGTCACCGAACATCCAAAATATTGAGCCTGCATTATTCTATGGCGCAAAAATGCTGATTGTTTCGTTTAGGTGCAAGCATTCCATTGTTCCTGTCTCTTAACCGGCGTACCAACGCTTCATACCGCCGTAAATCCAGAACCAGGATAAAATTATCATTGGTGTGTATATTGCTTTGACTGTCGCTAATATTGCAACAAACAGGGGACATCATGTTATACAGCAAACCCATGATAGAACTGGTGTACGAAATTCGCCGACGGGTGCCTTCAAACCTGAAACCAAACATCAAACTGGCCAACCCTGATTTGCTGGATGAGTTGCTAAAGCATTACCAGAAAGACGCAGATACCATCGTTAAAGCCTTGATCAAAGAACTTATGCAACTGGCTGGTTCTCCATGGACAGAACTACTGACATCTCAGGAATCGTCAAGTGAACAATATGTCACCAAAACCTATCGAGGCACACTGATGACAGAACCACGCAAAACCGGCATAGAAGAAAAGAGTCGTAGTTCCAGAAAGATGTATAGAGGACAGATAGTTTCCGGATAGATACCCGGAAGCATTTAACAGAACGACCTGCCCGGCTTATTCTCAATAGCCGCCTGTTCGACAGATTTGTTATTATCCCGCCTTTCCTAAATTTTGGATATTTCCGATTTGCAAGATCATATTTCTCTAACCGGTGTGTGTCTGGAACGGGAGGGCATTACTGTCCTCAATAATATCAACTTACATCTGACGGAAGCACGAATTGCCCTGATTGGCAGCAATGGTTCTGGAAAAAGCTCACTGGCACGACTGCTCAATGGATTGCTACAGGCCACGGCCGGCACCATTTCCGTTTGTGGAGAAGATCCGAAAAAAGGGATCGAAGCGATGCATCGACGGGTTGGATTCATTTTTCAGAATCCGGATCACCAGCTGATATTCCCCACGGTGCTGGAGGAACTCTGCTTTGGTCTGATGAATATAGGCCGAACCCGCAAACAAGCGCATGATCAAGCCATGAACCTATTGAACCAGTATGGTCATGAAGAGTGGGCTAATATGTCAGTACATGCGCTGTCAGAGGGTCAAAAACAACTTGTATGTATTTTTGCCGTTTTATTGATGGAACCAAAACTACTGATTCTTGATGAACCTTTTTCTGCCCTGGATCTGTTAGTCAAAAAACAGTTGTTGAGAATACTGGACCAACAGGCACCCCAGATGCTGATGATCAGCCATGACCTCGAAGCAATATATCATTTTGACCGGGTCATTTGGCTGGAACATGGACAGGTTCGTGAAGATGGGCCTGCGCCAGCGATTATCGATCATTACCGGCAATGGGTGGCTTCGCAACTGGAGCATCATTCGTGATCAGCTTGTATCGCCACCAACCATCCTGGCTGCACCGGATTCCAGCGGGTGCCAAAATCATTCTGCTGCTGGTAAGCAGCGTGCTGCTGTTTCCCGTCCAACAAAGCTGGATTCAAGTTGCGGTACTGGCTTTGATCGTTGCATCCTACGCCAGTCTTGGTACACGAGGCCTAAACCACATCAGCGTACTCAGACCCATGCAATGGTTATTGGCGGCAATTTTCATATTACAGTGGTGGACTACCGGGCCGGATGCTGCGACAGCGTTAATCGTTCGTATGATCAATATGATTCTGCTGGCCAATCTGGTTACTCTGACAACCCGTATGGAGGACATGATTGCTACCATAAGCCCGTGTTTTATACCTCTCAAGATTTTCGGTATACAACCGAACAGAATTGCATTTGCCATCAGTCTGTTCATCCGTTTTGTTCCGGTGCTGATGGCGACCATGAATACCCTCGGTGAAGCGTGGAAAGCCAGAGGGGGAGGTTATCAGCGCTGGAAACTGATTATCCCGATGATGTTAATTACGTTGAAGATGTCAGACACGGTGGCAGAAGCCATAGCAACCCGCGGCGGCATCTCACCAGACGCCAAAAACAACTGAAACCATATTGACTAGGTGCACTATCAATGTGACAAAACACGCTCAAGCCTGAGGCAGTCATCATCACAACCGTAGTGGTTTTGTGACTCGATCATACCACCTATGGTCGTAACAGCCTGAATAGAGGAAAAGACAACAACCGTCATACAGACAAGTGCTCATAGCGGTTGTTGATAAAAACTCAGGCGGAACACCACCGCATACCTCAGGTATAACTGTCAGAATACTTTTACCACAATAACAAACCGGTCAGGAAACCCTATGAAAGATAAAGCTCTGGTTGAAATCGCCTTATACGCTGCTCTGATTGCTGCCCTCGGCCTGATTCCCCCAATCCCATTTTTATCCGGTATCCCCATTACCGCACAGACACTGGGCATCATGCTCGCAGGCATCATGTTGGGTCCATGGCGAGCATTTGTATCAATGGCATTATTCGTTTTGCTGGTGGCAATAGGCATGCCTTTACTTGCCGGCGGACGAGGTGGACTGGGTGTCTTTTCTGGGGCAACCGTGGGATTTGTTATAGGCTTTCCGTTTTCCGCAATGGCGGTTGGCGCTTTTGCGCTGATGTTTAAAAAACTCCCTCTGGTCGTAGCCGTCACCCTTGCCTCTGTACTGGGTGGAATTGTGGTTCAGTACCTGTTTGGCATTGTTGGTTTCAGCCTGATGACTGAAAAAAGTTTGCTCATGTCTGCCGCAATCATGTGGGTGTACATCCCAGGGGATTTGGTAAAAGTAGTCTTAACAGCGGTGATCGTAAGAGCGGTTTATCATAGCAGGGCTACCGCCATCGCCACCCGCTAACGACAAAGCGGATGCAAATTGTCAGGGTTTTCTCTAGAATTGCCAGTTCCATTCAGGAGATAACTATGAAAACAAAGCAAAAGAAACGCAATATCTATGCGATTGACCCTATCATGCGAAAAGGCGGGATTCACGAAAAATCAACCAAAGCAAAACGTCAAAAAGATAGAGTGAAACTGCAGAAAGAGGCTGCCAACTGGCAGCCTCTTTTTTTTGTGCTCAAATACTTCCGGCTTGCCAATGTCAGTATCAAAACTTTTTATCAAGAGGCTTCACTCTAAAGTCCGTAAATTCTTTCAGTTCCCACGGCCTGATCGCCAGTACCACGCTGGTTCCAAAGATCTCACTCTGCGGCAACTTGGCATCCTCCTTACTCAACTCATCAAACTCTTTAGCCAATCGTTGTATCGATCGCTGTATCTGTTTATTTGAAGATCGGCTCAGCATGCCATTGACCACCAGCAACAACTCACCTTTCTTGGTATCAAATTGGGTGCTGAAAAACTCCTGCTGAACTTTCTCTGCAAAAAACTTATGCACAGGGCCTCGTTTTTGCCACTTGAAATGACGCGATAACAACAGCCGATATTTATTACCTGGCAACAAATCAAGAATACGCATACGGTCAAGCTTGGCCATTAGCTTGGTCAGCTCAGGCAGAGTCCATTTATAGGTATCCAGAATATCCTGGAACTCCCATTGCGATATCACCAACAATGTCAGCAATATTAAATAGGGATCCGAGACCAGCTCTGTTTCCATCTCAATAGACAATTCCTCCAACTCAGAGCTGCCATACTGCATCTCCTGAATCAGATCGGTGAAATCCATCTGCAATACCTGACAAATGCCATCCAGTCGCTGCAGGGTAAAATCCCGTTTGGAAAACATCCGTTTGATATTGGCCTCGCTGAGATTCAGTCGCACTGCCAGATCTGCATAGGTGATTTTCCGTTGCTTGAGATTTCGCTTAATGGTATCGATGAGAGCAATCGTCTGCGCCATGGTTTATCTGTGTCCTTCGAATTTGGTATCGAAAAACTATACCGTCAGTATAGTATTGTGCAACTTTGAAAATTTTGATTGTTGTCTGCCCAGCAAACCGTAGCATTCGTTTCAGCAACACAAAACGGCTGGAACGACCTCATGAAAATCTCCCGACTGATGGCAAAATTCATTACCTGGACCACGATCCATCAAATTACGGAAAACGTACTAAGCCGACACCAGGATTTCTCTGGAAAAGTGTTTTTGTTCTGCAAATCCGAATATGACATCGAAGAATGGTTCTTTTTGTCTCTGCTACCGAAAAATACACTTATTTACCGCCTCAACCCCAGAGACCTGAACAGCACTACAGCCATTGATGAAGCCGACCTGGAAAATCCGAACAAGATTAAAGTCATCATCCTGGACAGTACAAGCCTGGCCAGTGACTGCCAGAAGCTGGCAATCCATCTGAATCGGCTGACAGCGACCTCGACGGAATTGATTCCATTGCTGTTGTGTAACCGCTATGTGGAGATTCTGGGCGGAAACTACACCCTGGAGTCCGGTCCTTCGATGTTCATTAACAACCACAACCAACTACCGCTGACCGGTCAAATTCTGCACATATTCCTGCGTAAAAACCTGGATCGCTACCTGCCACAGGACCACGACTGGTTCCCGAGATTACTCAGCAACATGGCAGCTAATCAGGGGGCTCCTTTTTTCCAGACATTACAATTGGTCAATGGTAGCCTGTCGAGCCAGGTACTGGCTGAATGGCTGGAGCTCAAGTCCCAGCTCAGCAGCCTGCCAGTGGAAAGACTGCCCAACAAACTGCCAGGCCCAATCGACCTGCTTCTGGCCCCTGTCTGGCTGCTATTGTCTTTTTCCGCGGCTCTGGTCTGGTGGCCCGTGCAGGAATTTCTTCTGATGTTGCCCCGCCATCTCAGAGTTATCTCCATCCCAGTGGCAGCCATTACAATGATTGTAGTACTGACCTGTCTGCTACAGATGGTTCTGCCATCTACGGTTATCTTCTGGCCACTATTGGCCGTAACCGGATGCAAACACCGGGCATGGATCAAACAGAAGCTCACCAACCAGAGAGGCTGGCTGCTGAGCAAACGGGAAAAACGGCAATTTCAGGTATTGCAGGAGAAAATTCTCTACTTGGTTCCGGCCAAGAGTAAAGTCCGCAAAGGCTCGTACAGGGAACTTGAGGAGGCCAGTATTTTATGACCCGATAAGTCACCATACTCACTGGCTTCCGAAGCATATGACCCCGTCATTGCGCCAGCCTCATGGGCAATCAACCTTCCAGCAGCCATATCCCAAGGTTTGACCTGGTGTTCGTAATAAGCATCAAGACGGCCACACGCCACCCAGCATAGATCGAGCGCGGCCGATCCAAGCCGGCGAAGGTCCGCACAATGTTGCAAAATAGTACCGGCTTCCTGCATCAACTGTTGCAGGTTATTTTTGTGATAGGGAAAACCAGTTGCGACAACCGCCCGGTTAAGTTCTGTGGTTGTGCTGGCACGGATACGCTGACCATTCAAAAAAGCGCCCTGTCCACGGATGGCAGTAAATGTTTCCTGCAAAAACGGGTTGTGCACCACCCCTACCTGCACCTCACGATCCACTGCCAGAGCAATTGAAACCGCAACCTGATAATGATGATGAGCATAATTGACGGTACCATCAATCGGGTCGATGACCCACAGGGACAACCCTTCTTCTTCAGCTTTACTCAAATCATTTTCTGACTCTTCGGCCAGAATGGAAAACCCAGGAGTGGCTTTCAACAGCGCCGATGTAATATAAGCATCTGCTTTTTTATCGGCCTGAGTAACCAGTTCAATACCATCTTTATAGTCAACATCAAGAGTATGATTCTGTCGCTCATCGCGGATCAGTTCACCCGCTTTCTGAGCGGTATCTACAGCCAATTGCAGCCATGACTGCAATTCGGTTAATGACATAATAAAACTCCTTAAACCAGGGTATTTGATTCACGGGACTTTAGCTGGACAGGAATAGGTCCAATCCGTACAATCCGCGCCAATTTGGGCTATGAAAAAGTGGTCGCAGCTCCAACAGCTGCGACAGGCAAATGCTGAACCCAAGTTCCATCGGTCAGATCAGCCTGAGAAAGTCTTATCTGACAGTTTACCCAGCAACCCCCCGAAGAGGAACCAGCATTGAGCACAACAGCTTTGCTTGCGCTTGAAGACGGCAGCATATTCCGGGGAACAGCCATTGGTGCGACTGGCTGTTCTGTGGGTGAGGTGGTATTCAATACCGCAATGACGGGATACCAGGAAATCCTTACCGACCCCTCCTACGCAAAACAAATTGTCACTCTGACCTACCCCCACATCGGCAATACCGGTGTCAACTCCGAAGATGAAGAGTCTTCCCAAATCTGGGCTCAAGGGCTGATCATTCGCGATCTGCCACTGCTCGCCAGCAATTTCCGTTCGGAACAAAGTCTGGGTGATTATCTGAAGTCCCGAAATATCATAGGCCTCGCAGATATTGATACCCGCCGCCTTACCCGGATTCTGCGGGAAAAAGGCGCACAAAACGGTTGTCTTATAGCCGGCGATAACGTGTCTGAACAGGAAGCTCTGGAACAGGCCCGGGCATTCCCTGGACTCAAAGGGATGGATCTGGCCAAAGAAGTTTCAGTCACTGCGACCTACCAATGGGACAAAGGTACCTGGAAACTTGGCGAGGGCTATACCACACCTGAATCGACAAAGTTTAACGTAGTTGCCTACGACTACGGTATCAAACGCAATATCCTGCGGATGCTCGCGGACCGAGGCTGCAAACTGACTGTTGTCCCGGCACAGACCCCCGCCAGCGAAGTTCTGGCACTGAATCCGGATGGTGTCTTTCTCTCAAACGGCCCGGGTGATCCGGAACCTTGTGATTATGCCATCAGCGCCATTGCTGAGATTCTGGAAACCAATATCCCGGTGTTCGGCATTTGTCTCGGACATCAGTTACTGGCGCTGGCCAGTGGTGCCAAAACCCAGAAAATGAAATTCGGCCATCACGGCGCCAACCACCCGGTAGAAATTATTGAATCCAAGACCGTTATGATTACCAGCCAGAATCACGGTTTTGCGGTGGATGAAAGCAGCCTGCCCGACAACCTTGTCATGACTCATCGATCATTATTTGATGGCTCATTGCAGGGCCTGCACCGGACTGACAAACCCGCGTTTTCATTCCAGGGGCACCCGGAAGCCAGCCCAGGCCCCCACGATTGCGCACCATTATTTGATCACTTCATTGAATTGATGCAGGCACGACGCTGATCACATTATTGGATGTAAGCGATTGCATGGTGCACATGCATAAATCAGTAACCCGGTGAATAGTTAGAGCGTACAGATTCATGCCCAAAAGAACTGACATACAAAGCATTCTCATCTTAGGCGCCGGACCGATTGTTATCGGTCAGGCCTGCGAATTCGATTACTCCGGTGCCCAGGCCTGTAAGGCTCTGCGGGAAGAGGGTTATCGGGTCATTCTGGTAAATTCCAATCCAGCGACCATCATGACCGATCCGGCCATGGCAGACGCCACTTATATTGAACCCATCGTCTGGCAGGAAGTGGAAAAAATCATTGCCAAGGAACAACCGGACGCGCTGTTGCCAACCATGGGTGGCCAGACCGCACTAAACTGTGCTCTTGATCTGGAACGCCATGGCGTTTTGGAAAAATACGGTGTGGAAATGATCGGTGCCAACGCCGATACCATCGACAAAGCCGAAGACCGTGAACGATTCGATCTGGCCATGAAAGCCATCGGTCTGGAAACTCCGCGCTCAGGCCTCGCTCACAACATGGAAGAGGCCAGGGAAATCCAGAAAGGCTTGGGCTTCCCGGTGATTATCCGGCCATCTTTCACCATGGGTGGCTCCGGTGGCGGTATTGCCTACAACAAAGATGAGTTTGAAGAAATCTGTGCTCGGGGGCTGGATTTGTCTCCAACCAGCGAGTTGCTGATCGATGAATCGCTGATTGGCTGGAAAGAATATGAAATGGAGGTTGTCCGCGATAAAAACGACAACTGCATTATCATCTGTTCCATTGAGAACTTCGATGCCATGGGTGTGCATACCGGCGACTCAATTACCGTCGCACCAGCGCAAACATTGACCGATAAAGAATATCAATTGATGCGGAATGCCTCTCTGGCGGTTCTACGGGAAATTGGTGTCGAGACCGGTGGTTCCAATGTTCAGTTTGGCATCAATCCGAATACCGGCCGCATGGTGGTCATTGAAATGAACCCCAGAGTCAGCCGTTCTTCAGCGCTGGCATCCAAAGCAACGGGATTTCCGATCGCCAAAGTCGCTGCCAAACTGGCAATTGGTTACACGTTGAATGAACTGCAGAACGATATTACCGGAGGCGTAACACCAGCATCCTTTGAACCCAGTATCGATTATGTGGTCACTAAAATCCCGCGCTTTGCTTTTGAGAAGTTTGCCCAGGCCAATGACCGTTTGACCACACAGATGAAATCGGTCGGTGAAGTCATGGCTATCGGCCGGAACTTCCAGGAATCACTGCAAAAAGCCATACGGGGACTGGAAACCGGTTCTACCGGCTTTGAACCGATGATCGATCGGCAGGCCGAAGGCGCCAAAGATCGTATTATCCACGAATTGAAGGAACCCGGCCCTGATCGCCTCTGGTACGTGGCAGATGCACTCCGTTTTGGTTTTTCCGTTGATGAGGTTTATCGTTTTTCCGGTATCGACCCCTGGTTCCTGGTACAAATTGAAGATCTTCTGAAGGATGAAGCAGCTCTGGCCAATCAAAGCGTTACTGCTCTGACTGCCGAACAGCTGCGCAGGCTAAAACGCAAAGGGTTCTCCGATGCACGGCTGGCCGTTCTGCTCAATGCCAGTGAAGCTGAACTCCGCACCCATCGTCATGACTTGGGCCTGCACCCGGTCTATAAGCGGGTGGATACCTGTGCTGCAGAATTTGCGTCCACCACAGCCTATATGTATTCCAGCTATGATGAAGAGTGCGAAGCCAACCCGAGTGAGCGCGAAAAAATCATGATTCTGGGCGGTGGTCCCAACCGGATCGGCCAGGGCATCGAATTTGATTACTGCTGCGTGCATGCGGCATTTGCGGCCAAGGAAGAAGGGTATGAGACCATCATGGTCAACTGCAACCCGGAAACCGTATCCACCGACTACGACACGTCTGACAGACTGTATTTTGAGCCGGTCACCCTTGAGGATGTACTCGAAATTGTAGCGGTTGAAAAACCCAAAGGTGTCATTGTTCATTATGGCGGACAAACACCTCTGAAACTGGCTCGCGATCTTGAAGCTGCCGGCGTATCGATCATCGGCACCTCACCGGATGCCATTGACCGTGCGGAAGACCGTGAACGCTTCCAGTCCATGATCCATCATTTGCAGCTTATCCAACCGGAAAACGCGACTGCACGCAGTACCGAACAGGCCATCCAAAAAGCCACCGAGATCGGATATCCGCTGGTTGTCAGACCATCCTATGTGCTGGGTGGCCGAGCCATGGAAATTGTGTATAAAGAATCCGAACTGGTGCAGTACATGACCTCTGCGGTTAAAGTTTCCAATGATGCACCGGTTCTGCTGGACCGTTTTCTGAATCATGCCATTGAAGTGGATATCGACTGCATCAGTGATGGCGAAAATGTCGTGATCGGGGCGATCATGCAGCATATTGAACAAGCCGGTGTCCATTCAGGTGATTCAGCCTGTTCGCTGCCTCCTTACAGCCTGTCCAAAGAGATCCAGGATCAGATTCGGGAACAGGTAAAAGCCATGGCGCTGGAACTGGGTGTCGTGGGGCTGATGAACGTGCAGATGGCTTGGCAGGATGGCGTGTTGTATGTCATTGAGGTCAATCCCCGTGCATCTCGGACAGTTCCGTTCGTGTCCAAGGCCATTGGAACCTCTCTGGCCAGTGTGGCAGCCAAAGTGATGACCGGGCGTAAGCTGACCGAACTGGGGTTTGTTGAAGAAATCGTTCCGACCCATTTTTCGGTCAAAGAGTCGGTATTCCCATTCAATAAGTTCCCAACTGTTGACCCGATTTTGAGCCCCGAAATGAAATCCACCGGCGAAGTTATGGGTACCGGTACCACGTTTGGCGAAGCGTTTGGCAAAGCCGCACTTGGATCCGGTGCAAAACTGCCCAAACCTGGCAAAGTCATTTTCAGTGTTCGTGACAACGACAAGCCGGACGCCATTGAGACAGCCAGAAGTCTGGTGGGCCTGGGTTTTGAAATCCATGCAACCTCCGGTACCGCCAGTATCTTCAAAGAACATGGAGTGAACTGCGCGGTTGTCAACAAGGTGAAAGAAGGCCGTCCGCACCTGGTGGATATGATCAAGAATGGTGAAATCTGTTTCATCATCAATACCACGGAAGGGCGTGAATCAATCAATGATTCCTCTGAAATTCGTCGCACAGCTCTGCAAAACAAGGTGTATTACACAACAACCCTTGCAGCGGCCCAGGCGACAGTCAAAGCCTTGCAACATATTGAAGAGAGTCCGGTACGTCGTCTGCAGGACCTGCACGGAGCCTGACCACACTCAAGCTTCTGCTAAAGGGGGGTTTATATCCCCCCTCTCTATGCGGTAGCATGTGTGACCAACTTGTTACATTGTCTCGTGGCATAGTTCTTTGCCAACATATTAAACAGAGGTTATTAAATGGAACGCGTTCCAATGACCGTTGAAGGTGAAAAAGCCCTTCAAGCCGAGTTACAACATTTAAAAACCGTGGAGCGGCCACGGATCATTGCCGCGATCGCCGAAGCAAGAGAACATGGCGACCTGAAAGAAAACGCAGAATATCACGCTGCACGTGAACAACAGGGCTTTGCGGAAGGCCGGATAAAAGAGATCGAGGCCAAACTGTCAAGTTCACAGGTCATCGATATTTCCCAGATTCCTCACACTGGAAAAGTGATTTTTGGTACTACGGTAACCATGATTAATACCGAAACTGAGGAAGAAGTGACCTACCAAATCGTTGGTGAAGACGAAGCCAATGTAAAAAATAAAAAAATCTCCGTAACCTCACCGATTGCCCGCGCATTGGTTGGTAAGGAAGAGGGTGATGTCGTGGTGGTAAAAACGCCCGGCGGTACCGTTGAATACGAGATTGACGAAGTTCAGCATATCTAATATCTGTTTCGGGGATTTTTGTTCCCCGAAACCAGCCAAAAAACTGCCACCGAACCATCCATGAGTGCCATACCTCTGCCGTTTGTCATTGCACTTCTATTGCTGTTACTGACAGCGGTTGTTAGTTATCGCCGGGAAGCCAACCTCAGACCGAAGGTTATTTTTCTACTCAGTTGTACCTGTATGGTTGTCATCACCGGGCTACGCTGGACCCAGACAATTCCGGCTATTCATTGGCTGCAACCTATTGCTGCGGCCTGTATTCCGCCAGCCACGTGGTACTGTTTTGCCTTGATGCAGCAAACACGCCTGTCCCTCTGGCACCTGAGTGGCCCACTGCTGACACTATTATTATTGTTGCTTCAGTCATTCTGGCGCGCCCCTCTGGATATTCTGCTGCTCTTACTCTACCTAGGTTATGGCACAGCGGTGCTCAGAATATCCTTCCGCAAAGGAGCGACATTGCAACGGGTACGAATTTCGGACCTTGCCCACGTCCACAAAATCGCCTGTTTTGCCGGAGGCCTGTTGGTGTTTTCGGCATTGATCGACGGCCTGATTGCATGGGATCTGTTCGTTTTTGAAGGTCGTCACATCATGACGATTATGACAGCCGCTCACCTAGCCTTACTGCCACTGCTGAGTATCGCGGTCATCACCGGCAGCAATGCTATTGTTATTGACCATGGTGATGGTGATTACCTGGTCGAACCGGACCAGCGTAAAGAGACTGATGACCTGGAACATCAGACAATTGCCACACAGATCGATCATCTGATCCGCGAGCAGCAGCTGTTCCTGGACCCGGACCTAACCCTGAACCGGTTGGCCCGAAAAGCCGGTATCCCGGCCCGCCGGATATCTGCGGCCATGAATGCGATGCATGGTCGCAATATTTCCCAACTCATTAATGAATACCGGATTGAATGGGCCAAGCGATTACTGACCACGACTCAAGATTCGATCACGCAGATTTATCTGGCCTCGGGCTTTCAAACCAAATCCAATTTTAACCGTGAGTTTTCCCGCATAACCAACAACACCCCGAGCGCCTACAGGCGCTCGGAATCGACCCGACAGTCGAACGATCACGGATCAATCCTTTAAGACGGTCTTTAAAAAGCGGGAAATCTGTTCATACATATCCTGATGCAGCGCCACACGGCTACGCTCACCACCGTCAAAACAGATGATGCTATCCCCAGGTTGTTCCTGATCAAGCAGTTCAGCCGCTCCCGGCTTGCAAAGCTGCATAAAACTGAAGTGAGCTGCATCCTCGTACACCCGATACTGGCGTTTGTTTTCTGGAATATGATCAGCCAGATAACCTGATTCCATTTGCTGCGGCAAATCACCAATATCCACACCTGCCGCCAAAATCAGGCTAGGTACTTCAATAGCGGCCAGGCTGCTGGGCGAAAACCCCCGGGCCATTCCCAGATCCAGTGACACCACCGCCTTGATCCGATCATCCTTTAATAACGTATCCGGCTCTCCCGGTTGTGGAACATCCAGCCCGAATTCACCAGCCAAACCACAGGTTCTGGGGTTCGGCAATTTTTGGCAATCCCGATTAAAAAGTTCTCGATCAAAACGGGCACCAATCAGATTCATGACTGTCCAGCCTCCCATAGAGTGGCCAATAGCGGCAACACGCCGACTGTCCAAAAATGGCTGCCACTGAGATTCGGTCACCAGCCAGTCAAGTACCCTGGAAAGGTCTTTCGGACGCTGCCACCATTGTGACGCCTGCAAAGGGTTGTGGTCACGGGATGTGGTACCGGGATGATCGACTGCCGCAACGATAAACCCATCCTGCACCAAATTGGCAGCCAGCCAGTTCAAATTACGCCAGTTGCCACGATACCCATGGGACAGCAACACAATACCAAAGCGCCCTTTTTCGGGTACCGCATCCCGAATGGCAGAAATTCCATAAAAAACAGGATTCTCACCAATACTTTCTGCCGTACCTGTTTGTTCACCTGGGTACCAGATCGTGACAGCCAGTGGTCGGGTACTGTGCTGCCCGATCACCTGTTGATGGAACCCCACGGTTTGCGCAGAAACCTGACAGCACATAGCCAACAAACCTAAAACAAATATCAACCTCATCCGATTTCCTTAATTGTTAAATCAAGCCGGCAGTATAGCGAGAAGCATGTACTCAAAAGACCTGAAACACGATCAAGGACGTGCAAAATTGCGATTCAGAACGGTCACGCATGCCCACAACCAATGCTTTCTGACCATTGACTGCCAGAGTGATCGAATCCAATAGTCATACTGAAGAATTGTTCAGTGCAGAACCCGGTTCTACCCTCGAACTTTACAAGTTAAATTAGGCGCAAAGAGTTCTAAACCTCATAATATCGACATCAATCAACTAACAAGGCATGTCACATGAGCACACAAAACCCTTATCAGGCACCTACGGGTGAGTTGACTGAACAAAATGAACCCTATGGAAAAATCCGGTTGTTTTCGCCTTCGACGCGTATTGGCAGGATACGGTACCTGGCCTACCTCATGGTTGCGTCACTGATATTTTACTTGGCTGCAGCATTGGTCTCTGTCGTCGCGCCCATGTTACTTAACTCAGGAGCAATATCGGTTTCTCAACTATTACTGCTGGCAATCCCGCTGTATCTGGTAATGATATATTTTTCCGTAGTATTAATGATTCAGAGACTTCATGACCTGAATCGTTCCGGATGGTTCTGCCTGCTGGCCATCGTTCCACTGCTGAACGTATTGTTCCTGCTCTGGATACTCTTCGCACCCGGGACACCTGCAACAAACGATTATGGTCACCGGCCGCCGCCAAATAAAATCTGGCACTGGTTATGTGCGTTCATTATTCCGCTGCTTATGATCAGTGTTATTTTGGCTGTCGCAATTCCATCATATAACCAATATCTTGAGAGAGCGCAGTCAATGCAACAATAGTCAGTTGTATCTGTAGTATTTGACGACTGCTAACGAAACACGGTGGCGGTGCTTCTGCAAGATTCAGCACCACAAATACTGAGTGTTCTGCCTTTTACAGTTCTGGATAAGAATATTATCTCGATAGCAATTCTAATGCTGTATCATTCATGTCTGCTACAGGCATTTCTGCACAGGTGAAACCTGTATAAAGGTTTACGGTTGATACATATGAGCTACACTGATATGAATAGTATTCACAGCCGAGTCGTTAGAGGTTTATGATTGCCGTGATAAACGTCGCTGGATAACTCCATGACTGAAACAACTGATACCAACCCGATTTACCCGGAACTGGATTTTGAGTTGGATTCGCAGTCAGGTGTGCTGACAGCAAGCTTCCGAGAAGCAAAGGGTAAAGCCAAAATTGACCATGACTATCTAATTGAACAAGTAGTCAATGCCGGTTTTGGTGATCTTTTTTTTCGCGATGAAGCCATCCAGAACTTTCTTTTCAAAGCCAGCAATGAAGATGCCGGTGAGGCAGACATTGCCGAAAAGCGCGATGCCGAAATCAGTATCAGCGTTGCAGACGACCATATGAAAGCCTATGCCACAACCACCCAGGCATATGGCGGTGCCACATTGACTGCGGACGATGTCGTAAGAGCCCTGAAAAACAAGGGAGTCATTGAACAGGCAATGGATATGGATGCCATCCAGAAACTGATCACCCTGCCGTTTACCAATAAAATGCAAGTCGCCACAGGAAAACAATCTGTCATTGGCAAAAATGGGTATTTCAAATGGTTACTGGAGAAAGAGGAAACCTCCGTTCACTTTGTGGGCAATGACGAAGGCATTGTAGATTTCAGGGCCGGAAAAAAATATCTGGTGGTCGATCAGGGCGCTTCAGTACTGAAATATGTACCTGCGGAAAAAGGTTCAGACGGTTATGACATTCGAGGTCACACTCTCAACGGTGCAGACGGCAAAGATATAAAAGCAGAAAGAAACTGGGAAGGCATCGAACAGGCTTATCATGACCCCAATATCTATGTTGCCAAATATAAAGGCCATCCGGTTAACCTGAATCCCGGCGCCCGCATTGACAAATCCCTGCAGTTTAAAGCCATTGACCTTAAAACCGGACACGTTAAGTTTGATGGTTCTCTCGAAATCAATGGTGACATCTTACCGGGTATGAAGGTTCAGGCGACGGGTGATATTTTCATTCGAGGAACCATTGAAAGTGCGCTGGTCGAGTCGGGAGCCAACATTTATATTGCGGGTGGCATTCTAGGGAATGAACAGGAAACCAAGGATGATGTCGTTCTGCCGGAACACTTTGAATGTTATATCCGGGCCAAAGGTGACGTCCATGCCCGCTTTGTCAGCTCTGTCCAGATATACGCAGGGCACGATATTCACCTGAGAGAATACAGTATGCATTCTGAGCTGTATGCTGGAAATGGTCTGTTCCTGGGACAGGAAGGGGGCAAGGGTATTCTGATCGGTGGTCAGGCCATTGTGGGTAAGACGGCTGTCGTTAATCAGCTTGGCAACGGTACCTATGTTATCACTCAATTGCAGATCGGTTTGTCAGATACGCTGGACCGACATTTTCAATACCTGAAAGATGAGAAACATGAACTGCAGTCCCAGGCACAAACCCATATCGAAGCGCTGCAGACCCTGAAAACCAATCACCCGGATGTTGAGTCTCTGGATCAGGAAACCCTGCAACGTGTCTTCGAGATAAAAGCAACGATCAACCGCCTGAAACATCGTGCCCATGAACTCAATTTTAAGATCCACTGCTATACCGCCATGGATACTCCCGGTAAATATAGTGTCTCCAGCCGCAAGGCTTATCCCAACGTCAATATTGGAATAATGAACCTCGTTCGCAAACTGGAACACGAGCACAATCACCTGTCACTGGAAAGTGATGGTCAAGCCATTGTTGACAACTAACCAACCTTATCGCTGCCAGGAACGATAAGGTTAACGAGCCTTGGAACAGCAAGGTTCAGGCAACGACACTCAGGCGTACATCAATGTTGTTACGGGTCGCATTTGAATATGGGCAGACCTGATGGGCTTGTTCGACCAAAGACTCAGCATCTTCCTGACTGTAGCCGGGAATTGACACCTGCAAATCCACTTCAATACCAAAGCCCGCCGGAATGGTACCAATACCGACAATTGCCTTAACGGTTGTATCTGCAGGCAAAGCTTTCTTGTTCTGAGCAGCAACAAATTTCATCGCACCAATAAAACAGGCACTGTATCCTGCAGCAAACAAGGCTTCTGGATTCACCCCTTCACCACCGGCACCCCCTAACTCTTTTGGTGTGGCCATTTTTACATCCAGACCAACCGCTTCTGAAACTGAACGTCCATCACGACCACCCTTGGATTCGGCACTGACTCTGTAAAGTACGTTTTCTATAGACATAATATGTTTCCTCTGATGTTTAATCACATTTGCAATATTTCGGATTTACGTCCGAAATTGGTTTTTCAAAATTAAATAGCGCACTACTTTTTAATTAAATTTTTTTACTCGACCGAACTCGCAAATAACTCCTTCCGCAAATCGACCAGGTCATTTTTTAATTGCGCCAACTTGTCGACACTGCAATTTGCTGCTGCAAGAACCAGTTCTGGAATCTGCAAAGCTTGCTCATGGAGGGCTTTTCCCTCATCTGTCACTGTCACGATCACTTGTCGCTCATCCTGAATGGAACGCTGACGGGTAATCAGCCCTCGGGTTTCAAGTCTCTTTAACAACGGCGTCAGAGTGGGAGATTCCAAAAACAAACGCTCGCCAATCGACGAAACCGTCTGACTGTCCTGCTGCCACAACACCATCATGACCAGGTATTGCGGATAGGTAAGATTCAGTCTGCGAAGCACTTTCCGATACACTTTATTCATACCCAGCATGGTTGAATACAGTGCAAAACACAGTTGGTCTTCCAGTTTCAGCGGTGAATTCATTCTTCGATTCGACTCAATTTTGATCGTGCAAATATAAATAGTGCACTACTTAATTGCAAGCTATTTATTAGGAAATACATCAATACACTCCCTGGTCATTTTCCATATAACCCTGAAGACTTAGCTGCTCCTCATGCCACAGCGGTCAACTCACCGCTGCACCAGCTTACTTGGCATGATGCGTCTCTGGCGCTACGTAACGTTCTCTGGCAGCACGAACAGCATCATGATTATCAGCAGCCCAATTGATCATGGCTTTGACGCGCTCATAAAAGGACTCGCCAAGTGACGTAAACGTATATTCAACCTTTGGCGGCACTGTCGGATATACATCACGTTTAACCAAGCCATCCTGCTCAAGGTTGCGGAGTGTTTGAGCCAGCATTCGAGGTGAAATATCCATAACTCTCTTGCGGATTTCTGAAAACCTCAGCGTACCTGACTCCAGTTCAGACATGACCAGAACCGTCCAGCGGTCGCCGAGTCGATCCAAAACATCCCTTACTGGACAAGCCTTTTGCAGTTCAGGATTTTTTTTCTGACCACCCATAGTAGTTACCTCCAATTAAGTTACAAAATAGTAACCTGATAACATGCCTTCCTCCAGCTGAAAATGGACTCTTATCAGTGTTTTTCACAAACCCTGATTTCCATCAATAGTTACCAATATGTAACTTGATTATTTTTTGAGCACTTCACGGATTATCCGTGCAAAAAATCTGCTTCTCCGGCCCGGAAGCCCTTCTAGTATATTTTGGTAATTAAGTAGAAAGCAGTCTGCTATGAACTACGGATATCCAATACTCATAGGACCTTGAAAGAAAGTGTCATTGGTTTTTAAGGTAACGACTGATCGATGACGGGCTATTGTTAATTGCCGATATAGCAGGACCGAATATCAATACCGATAAAGAGCCGATGCCAACTGCTACAGCGGCACTTGTAAGGAAATAATGCCAAACATTACAAACATCTTATTCAGTTGCGTTCAAACCGCCGCAGGTGTCGCTCCAGCCCTCTGACCATCAATGACAGGCTTATGGTCAGAATCAGGTAGAGGAAAGCCACCACATTATAAGTTTCGAAAAATTTGAAAGTTGAGGAGCTGTATACTTTGCCCAACTGGGTGATGTCTTGAACACCCAGCACCGAAACCAATGCAGAATCTTTAATCATTGCGACGAAATCATTGCCAAGAGGAGGCAGAACCTTACGGACCGCTTGCGGAAAAATAATGAAACGGAATACATACCGGTCTTTGAGTCCCAATGACTGTGCCGCTTCTATCTGGCCTTTATCAATCTCCTGAATACCTGCCCGGAAAATTTCCGCAATAAAAGCGCTGTAACTGATTGTCAGCGCAAATACGGCGCGCCATACCATGTTGAAGTCCCGGGTTCGGGCACTGTCCAGCCACCCAAGTTCAATCGGTTTTTGCAACAACCAGTTGTAACCGTCAACCAGGGCGGGAGCCGCCACAAATGCCACGTAAAACAGCAGTACCAGAACCGGGATACCACGGATAATTTCAACATAAAAACGAACGGCTTCACGAATCAGACGAAGGCGGGAAAATCCAGCCAGCGCAATGATCAGCCCCACTGACACCGCTGACAGAAACGCAATAAAGGTCACTTTCAGAGTAATCCAGATCCCTTTGCTCAGCGCATTAAAGATCAGCTCATAACTCTGATCGGCGAGAATATTCCAGCCCAATATCAGCGTCAGTAAAAAAGCGACCAGCAGCCACCATGGAACCTGTTGCAGTTTATCTTTGAATTTCATAGTCATGGATATGTCGGGGCGACCACCGGCCTCAAACGCTACCGGTGGTGCAAATGATCAGTTTGTCTGGTTGTAGTCAAAAAACCATTTCTGGTTCAGTGCTTCGATAGTGCCATCTGCTTTCATGGATTCAATGGCGGCATTGATGGGAGCAGTCAGATCCGACCCCGGCGTCAGGATAAACCCAAATTGCTCTGTCCCAAGAGGGCCACCGACCAGCTTGAATGCTCCGGGGTTGGCTCCCATGTAACCACGGGCTGAAGTGGCGTCCATCAGCGTGACATCCACATCGCCGCTTTTCAGCGCCTGTACCGCTGCGCCAAACGTTTCAAACAGTTTGATTCTTGGATTGGTCTCATCGCCATCCAGAATATCGTAAACAGCGACATAAAAATTAGTGGTGCCCGGCTGGGACCCTACTAAAAGCTTGGAGTTGGCAGCGAAACTTTTGGCATCATCAAACTGAGTTTCATCGGCCCGGACCAGCATGAACTGCTCCGACACCATGTACGGAGCGGAAAACTCCACCTGACTGGCGCGCTCTTCCGTGATTGTAATGCCATCCATGCCAACATCGTATTGACCGTCTTTGACTGCCTGTATCATGGTATCCCAGCTGCTGAGTTGCCAGTCCACTTTCATATTCAGGCGTCGGGCGATTTCGTTAAATGCATCGTATTCCCAACCAATTCCCTTGCCGGTCTTCGCATCCACAAAGTTTAGTGGTGTATAGGCATTCTCAGTCACCGCAACCACAGTGCGTCCATTAAGATCCGGCAATTCCGCAGCACCTGCAGCGACTGCCACACACACCGAAAACAGTGATGTAATCCAGGTCAATTTCATATACACCCCTCTGATGAGTTTGTAGATTGAAAACAATAAGTCATATTGAAGTGCCGCAATAAACCACAAAACCCTCTGATGGAAAAGCAACCTGCCTAACTATCTGCTCAGGTGACCGCCTGACGAGCCTGATAAAACAACTCAATCTTGGCATCCATGACCCGTTCCTGGCGATGGACAAAGGCATGATTAACCCGATAGCAACGTTTATCCGGTTGCAACAAACGCACTTCACCTCGTTCGATAAACCCCTGAATATAGCTCATGGGAAAGAATCCCAGATAACAGCCGCTCAGCACCAGTGGTGTCCGGGTATCAAACTGATACGCACGGGCAGACAGATTCAGTCCGCGCAATTGCTCAATCCCGGCCAGATTGACATCTATCCCTGGATGCGCAGTGGCACAAGCCGCCAGCTCGGCATCGTCAATGGTCTCATCCGCCCGATGAAACAACGGGTGACGGGCTCCACAGCACAGATAAAAAACCTCCTCATAACCGGGCTGATATTCCAGCGCTTCAATATTGCGAAACTCAGGCATGATACCAACGTGAGCGGTGCCATTTAACAGCGCTTTTTCGATGGCGGGCACCGTATCACTATTCAGAGCGATTTGCAGTTTGGGCGCCTTGCGATTCAACCAGGCAATGGTCTCCGGCAACTTCAACTGCCTGGCCAGGGCCACTTCATCACTGCATAAAATGGATAATTCTCCCGACAACTCCTCATCAAGGCTGTCCACCAGCCAGGAAAATTCATTCAGCGCCTCAAATAATGTCAGGCTGCCTTCATAAATCGCCTTGCCCTTTTCTGTCAGCGCAAAGCCGCTACGCCCCCGCCGGGCCAACCTGACGTTCATGCGTTTTTCCAAATTGCTAATGTGCACACTGATGGTCGAACGGGAAATGTTCAAAACCTGTTCGGCCGCGCTGAAGCCTCCACACTCAACGACTACACGGAAAATTCGCAGCAGACGCAGATCATATTCAGAAACAGGTTTTGGCAGACCGGAATGTTTTCTCATAACGTCTCGACTTAGTTTGATAAACATCAAACTTATGTTTGAAAGTTTAATATTTATCCTTAAAGTCAAATCATTTCAAATACTTCCACTTTCTGAATCACGACGGAGGACTGCATGGCACAACTCAATTTTCCCGAGCTTCTGGTCAATGATGCTTATATCGACGGTCAATGGATGGGCGTGGACAAACGCTTTGCAGTCCACAACCCTGCCAACGGCAAGGTGGTTGCAGAGATCAGTGACTGTGATACCTCCCATGCCGAAGCGGCAGTACTGGCAGCCAAAGCCGCACTGCCAGCCTGGAAAAACAGAACCGCAGCAGACCGCGCTACACTGTTACGCAAGTGGTTTGAGCTGATCATGCAACATCAACATGATCTCGGTGTCATCATGACCCTCGAACAAGGTAAACCATTGGCAGAAGCCAAAGGAGAAGTGGCCTACGGCGCATCTTTTGTAGAGTGGTTTGCTGAAGAAGGCAAACGCATTTACGGGGAAACCATTCCCACCACCAGTAATGACCGACGGCTGGTAACGATCAAACAGCCTGTCGGTGTCGTCGCAGCCATTACCCCCTGGAACTTTCCAAATTCCATGATCACCCGTAAAGCTGCTCCCGCGATGGCGGCAGGGTGCACGTTTGTTATCAGACCCGCTTCAGAAACCCCATTATCTGCCCTGGCACTGGCCAAACTCGCAGAAATGGCCGGAATTCCCGCTGGCGTTTTCAATGTGGTAACCGGTACAGATGCGCGAGGCATCGGTAAAGTATTCACAGAAAACCCACAGGTGGCTAAGTTCTCCTTTACCGGCTCTACCGCTGTCGGTAAGCAGTTAATTGCTCAATGTGCTTCCACCGTTAAAAAAGTTTCGATGGAGCTTGGCGGTAATGCACCTTTTATTGTGTTTGATGATGCCGATATGGATGCTGCTGTGAAAGGTGCCATTGCGTCTAAATTCCGCAATGCCGGACAAACCTGCGTATGCGCCAACCGTATTTTGGTACAGAAAAATATTCTCGATGTTTTTGCCAGCAAACTGGCTCAGGCCGTTGCAGAGCTGAAGGTGGGTAACGGCCTGGATGAAGGTGTATCCATTGGCCCACTGATTCATTCAAAAGCACTGCAGGATATCGACAAACTGGTACAGGATTCAGTTACGGCTGGTGCAGAAGTCGTCACCGGAGGCAACTCTCATGAACTAGGTGGCGCTTTCTACCAGCCAACTATTTTGAAAAATGTTGCCAACGATATGCCCATTGCAGCCAATGAAATCTTTGGCCCTGTGGCCCCTCTGATTCCATTCGATACCGAAGAAGAGGCCATCGCTATTGCCAACGATACTGAGTTTGGGCTGGCCGCGTACTTCTACGCCCGCGATATTGGCAGGATCTGGCGGGTGTCCGAAGGACTCGAATACGGAATGGTCGGCATTAATGAGGGCATCATCTCCAATACTGTCGCTCCGTTTGGCGGGGTCAAGCAATCAGGTATCGGTCGTGAAGGCTCCAAGTACGGTATTGAGGAATATCTCGAAATCAAATATTTGTGTATGGGCGGACTATAACCATGAATATGAGTACCAAAACCAACGCTTCCATTCAGGCAAGAAGAGATAATGCATTTGCCAGAGGGATGGGAAATGTTTATTCAGCTTTTGTGGCGAAAGCGAAAAACTCTGAAGTCTGGGATGTAGAAGGGAATCGTTATATTGACTTTGGCAGTGGAATTGCCGTCTGTAACACCGGACACAGTCATCCTAAAATTGTGTCTGCAGTCAAACAACAGGTTGAGAACTTTTCTCACACCTGTCTGATGGTAAACTCTTATGAACATGCGGTGGTACTTGCAGAAAAACTGAATAACCTGGCACCTGGTCAGAGTGAGAAGAAAAGCATTCTGGTCAATACTGGCGCTGAAGCCGTGGAGAATGCCATTAAAATCGCCCGCGCTCACACCGGACGCAGGGGAGTACTGGCATTTACCGGTGGCTTTCATGGCCGGACGAATATGACCATGGCGTTAACTGGTAAGGTACTACCCTATAAACATAGTTTCGGACCATTCCCCGGCGACATATACCATCTGCCTTTTCCAATGGATATTCATGGAGTCAGTGTCAGCGATACCATTAAGGCACTGACCAAACTGACCAAAGCCTCGATAGCCGTTGAGGATATCGCCGCAATTATTATCGAGCCCATACAGGGAGAAGGTGGTTTTTATCATGCCCCGGCGGAGCTAATGCAATTTCTCCGTCACTTTTGCGACGAACATGGCATCGTTCTGATCGCCGATGAAATCCAAACTGGCTTTGCCCGTACCGGCAAGCTGTTCTGTTCTGAATATTATGATATCGAGCCTGACTTGGTTACCATGGCGAAAGGTATTGCCGGTGGTTATCCGCTCGCAGCCGTTGTAGGTAAGACTACAATTATGGATGCGCCTATGCCGGGCGGGCTTGGTGGGACCTATGGTGGTTCGCCGGTAGCCTGTGCCGCCGCTCTGGCAGTGCTGGAGGTGATTGAAGAAGAAAAACTGGCAACCAGGGCTCTGACTATCGGCGAAATTTTTGGAAAACGACTGGAGCAGATTAAGTCAAAATATCCCGATCTGGTCGGTGACATCCGAATCAAAGGCGCAATGATCGCCATCGAGTTTGTCAAAAACGGTGACCATGACCAACCAAACAGCGAACTGACCCAGCAAGTGGTCGCCCATGCTGCAGCCCATAATCTGATCCTGTTGTCATGTGGATTCTATGGCAACGTCATTCGTTTTCTGCCGCCATTGACAATCAACGACGACACCATTCAGGAAGGTATGGACTATTTTGATCAATTACTTGCCAAGATAACCGCCTGATCCCAACCCATTCACCGTAACCAAAGCCATGTGGATCTGGTTACGGCGTTTGTCATCATCATCCGGCGGTTTTAAACTGCCGGGTCAGATCATTCAAAAGTACGGACTTCCCTTCAACGGTCTGCCCCATGGTCACCAACTGCCCAAATGACTCAGAGCTCTCAGTCAGCATTCTGGCTATCGTCTCAGAATCTCGGGACATAGTATTGATGGTTTGCGCAATTTCAGTAATAGCAACACTCATTTGCTCTGTGGCAGCAGAGTTTTGATTCACGATCATTTCGATGTTCTGTATTCCGGATAATGCATTATCACTGCTTTGCCGCATAAGTTGCAGAGACTCTTCTCCGTGGGCGACAGCATCACTGACTCTTACTGCCTCCTGTTGGAAAGCACGAATGGTACTGGTAATCCTGGCAGTTGCTTCTACTGTACTTTCAGCCAACGCTCTGACTTCATCGGCCACAACAGAAAATCCGCGACCTGCCTCGCCCGCTCTTGCCGCCTCAATCGCTGCATTCAATGCCAGCAAATTGGTCTGGTTAGCCAGATTATTAATCACTTCGATAACGGTATCGATCTCCTGAGACCGGACTGACAACATTTCTATCGATGCCTTTATCTCCGCTACTGCGGATAATGTCTGTGTTACATGACCGGAGACCTCCATCACCATCTGGGCTCCCTGACGAGTCTCATTTGCGACTGCCACCGTACTGTCATTGACCGCTTCAGTACTGGACGAGATATCTCGCATCGTGGCACTGATTTCGTCCGTTGCTGTCGCCAATGAATTAGTCCTGCTCATAATGTCGTGATTGGCCTGCGATGAGCGGTTAACCTGTTCATTGATTGTCATCAGCACGTCATTGAGATCGACACTGGTCAGTTTGACTTTATTCACAACGGAGGACAGTTTTTCGGCCATGCTATTCATGGAATTTGTCAATCGATCAATAGCATCATTACGTTTGTGATTGAATGATTGGCGATGGGTCAAGTCGCCCTGCTCAAGAAAAGACAGCGCCTGCTGAGAATTTCTAAGGGAATGAATGATGTTGCGGATAACCATCCATAAAATGCCACACACAACAACTGTAATCAGTATCGTCAGGGCCGACAGCACAACCAGTATATTGTGGGTATAAGCATCGGCCCCCTGCTCCAATTTGCCCATCTGCATACCAACTCGATCGTTCAGACCAGCCAGTAGGACTGTAATTTGCTGGTACACTTGGTCGCTTTGTTGTTTGAGCACATTATTTTGCAGGTATGACTGACTCAATGAGTCGAACGCATTCTTATAGCGGATCATCAGATCCTCTGCCTGATCCCACATGGTTAGGGAGATCAACTTTTTTTTAAGACGTTCATAAGCCTTGCTCAGGTTTTCGGAGTTTTCCTGACTGGGAGATTGCAGAAATGCACTTTGAGCATCGATCAACCCTAATCTGGCAGACTTTATAAAGGTAAAGTCAAGCACAGAGGCACTGTTGATTTCTTTCTCCATCTGACTGAGCTCCTGCAGCAGCCCAAATTGACCGACAAAACCGATGCCACGTATCAGTTCCAGTCTCTGCTTTAACAACTGGTTATAAGTTTCAACGTGTTGTATGAGCTCCTCGATATTCTGATTAGACGCTGAAGCTTCTTCCTTGACCTGTTTGACCACTTGCTCGCTCTCTTCCAGCGATTGCTCAAAGTGCGTCAGGTTTTCTTGACTTAAACGCTGCAACTGAGTTTCCAGGGACAAAAGGCCGTTCTCAATACTGCCAATATCACGTACAAAAGCATTCATCCGGTTAATCTGATGATAATTATCATTGACCGCCAGCAGAGAAACAGATGACAGAACAACCTGAAGCACGTAACCCACAAGTGCAATCACCATTGAACCAATCAGTAAATAATTAAATTTTATATTGAGGGACATCTTCATCACTACCTTCTAATTTGTATCACAACACTTGGCTAACTCTGTTTGAGCAATAATCCAACGCACTGAATCGATTCTTAGGACAGAAAAGATGCGTCATAAAAACGCGAGGATTTATCGTCTGCCGGATATGAGGTAAATGTCCGCAGGACGATCACAATACTCAAAAAATGCCAAGCAAGATAACTGCCATACAGCCATAACAGTAAAAAAGAAAAATTATGAGAAAATACTTTTTGTTTATCATAATTACCATCATCCAAAAGGATGAGTTTCAATATTGAAGAACATTCGTTTTTAGGCCTTCGGCTCAATGTCCCGGACTCCCGGTTATTATTTATTCTGTTTCAAATTTTTCGGCACAGCACCGACAAATAAATATCTGAAACGATCACAATCCAGGTGATCTGGTAAAAATGTCTTAGGTGATATACCCAAAAGGGGCCTCCTTCCGGTAAACGGTATAATACCGTGACTAGATACAGACACATGTTACGGAAAGCAAAAACGATACTCTGGCGGACAAGGTGGTTTTTTATTACAAAATGTAAAAAACTATTTTCATTAACAAACTATAGATTATATTCCCCCCCCCCTTTCGGGCAGCAGGAATGATAAGCATTTATGGGCATTACAACCTTTTTAAATAGAATACATCCCCAAGAAGGCTAACTTTTGCCGCCTCGGGCTTGGATTCCTGAAAGAGGTTACATAAATATTTCTAATATGAACCAATACGAGATGTTATAGGTCATCAAAAAATATCATTTATGTGTTGAGGAAAAATTACATACTGTATAAGGGTCGCTTGTACGCCCATGATATTTTTAAATAGACAGTCCTAAAATATCCAAGGCTTAAGATTTATCTTTACACAAGCAATTACAGCATTATCTCAATTGCAATTTTTTTTCATAAATAAAATTGTTAATTAGATAAATGAATGTATGATTGGCCCGTTCATTATTTCATTAACCAACTCAGGAGTTAGAAACTTGTTTTTCCTAAAAGAATCGCCATCTGAAAAGCTTCTTGAGGACTACCAATTAAGGTTTCCTAAAAAAGATGTTGGAAATATGGACTATGCATTAGGCATGCTTCGCGAAGCGAGCTTGTTGTTGAGAGAAATTGAAAACTACTTTCAAAGTTTTGATTTGTCTCAGACTCGTTTTCTGATCATGTTGGTATTGTCCAATGCCAACGACAAAAAACGTTTGAGAGCCAAAGATATTGTTGAACAAATGGATATATCCAAACCAATCGTATCCAACACTCTGAAAAGCATGGAAGCAGCCGGACTGGTTAAAATCACACCAGATCCGAATGACGGTCGTTCAAAAATTGTTCAACTTAAGGCAAAAGGCAGTAAATTATTGGAAAAAGTACTACCCGGTTACTATGACGTTGTTGATGCCTTTTATGTAGAAGAAGCTGAGGCCTAATTAAAATCATCAATTAGCATGATTAGTGTTTTTCATTGGGCAGTTAACGACTTTAAGCGAATACCTGGCTGTAGCGGGTTCGCTTAATTTTGTTGTTTTACACAATATCCAAAGCCCAAACTCTATAAAGCCGACATAAAAAAGACAAAAAAGCGCCCAACATCCCAATTTACTGTCGCTAGCAGCCCTTGCTGGCCAACCTTAAAACTACCCAGCATCGAAAATTTGGTTGCCCGGGCAATAGATCCCTTGTTTTTGGCAAAATTGCCGTTAATGTTAACAATCTTCATAAATATCGCAGCATAATACCGCACACTTCCAGCTACCTTACAGGAGAGCATATTAATGGTTAAACAGAGATTTCTCGGCAAAACCGGTTTCAGTGTTTCAGAAATAGGACTCGGCTGCTGGCAACTGGGAGGCGACTGGGGCGCCCTCAAGTCAGGACAAGCTGAAGACATTTTGTCAGCCGCCCAAGAGTCCGGCGTAACATTCTGGGATACTGCGGATGTATATGGTGCAGGTGACAGCGAAGTCTACATTGGCAAGTTCAATCAACAGCATCCAAATCCTGACAGAGTTATCGTCACCAAGGCAGGTAGAACTGCAGAGTTATATCCCGATCATTACCAGCGTGATCGCCTGAAGACAGCTATTGAACAGTCCCGGGAACGGTTACAGGTTGATGCGCTCGATCTACTGCAACTACACTGCATTCCATTTGATGAACTCAAGCGTGGTGACGTTTTTGAATGGCTGCAAGAGTTCCAACAGGAAGGATTGATAAAATATTACGGTGCCAGTGTCGAAACTGTCGAAGAGGCTCTGTACTGCATTAACCATGCGAATGTTGCCACCCTACAGATCATTTTCAACCTGTTTCGCCAGGATCCGAATCAGGAACTGCTGACTCATGCCCAGGATGCCAATGTTGGCATCATTGTACGGTTGGGACTGGCCAGCGGTCTATTAAGCGGGAAG
Organism: Gynuella sp.; assembly: GCF_050297175.1. Classification (NCBI taxonomy): domain Bacteria; kingdom Pseudomonadati; phylum Pseudomonadota; class Gammaproteobacteria; order Oceanospirillales; family Saccharospirillaceae; genus Gynuella; species Gynuella sp. The sequence goes on from NZ_JBNKSF010000061.1 coordinate 118,175, forward strand.
ATGTCTGCAAATACTGTATTTCCAACCGAAGATCACCGCAATTTTAATAAAGATGGAGAAGCGTTCAATGTCGGCGAAACCTTTTCGGGGCTGCCCTTCAATAAAGGTGTCGAATTAGCCGAAGAGCTGAAACAGTTTTTACCTGAAAACATGACGCTTGCTCAGATGGCATTGCGCTGGCTGCTGGATCACCCAGCTGTTTCTTCGGTCATTACCGGAGCAAGCCGTGGGGAACAGATCAGAGCAAATGCTGAGGTTTCATCACTACCACCATTGGGTGACGATCTACACCAGAAACTGGCAGAGTTTTACCAAACCCAAGTTCGTCCTCATGTAAGGGGTTCAATATAACACTCCGTTAATAAACACCCTATGCCAATGATCACGATATCGTGATCATGGTATTGTCACGGATTTTATGAGTAGCCTGTGTGTCCTGCCAAAAAGTATTAGACACGGCAATTTGTTACCTCTGCTAACAATTGGCTACCTTCAATCCTATCCGTACTAATAGTTTTTTTCCTTCTATAAAGAGGATTGACAATGCAATACAGAAGACTAGGTAAATCCGGTTTGAAAGTTTCAGCCCTGTCTTTCGGCTCCTGGGTTACTTTTGGTAAACAGGTTGATATCAATATTGCCAAAGTGTTAATCAAATCGGCTTACGATGCTGGTGTTAACTTTTTTGACAATGCTGAAGGATATATGGCAGGTGCCTCTGAGAAAATTATGGGAGATGCCATTTCAGCTCTCGGTTTTCCAAGAAGTTCATATATTGTTTCCTCCAAGGTTTTCTGGGGTGGCTCACTGCCCACACAAAAAGGACTGTCTGCCAAGCATGTAAGAGATGCCTGCGATGCGGCATTGACCCGGCTTAAAGTTGACTATCTGGATTTGTATTTTTGCCATCGTCCAGACATCGATACACCAATATCAGAGACAGTCAGAGCCATGGATAATCTCGTACGCCAGGGCAAAGTTCTTTACTGGGGTACCTCAGAGTGGAGTTCACAGCAGATTACTGAAGCCCATTTGATTGCGGAAAGAGAAAACCTTACCCCGCCAACTATGGAGCAGCCGCAGTACAATATGCTGTCCCGGCAACGCTTTGAACAAGAATATCTACCCCTCTACGAAAACTTTGGTATGGGTACCACAATATTTTCCCCTCTGAGATCTGGCATTCTGACTGGAAAATACGTCGATGGTATTCCAGAGAACAGTCGTCTCAGCCTTGAAGGCTATGAAAATCTACGTAACCAGCTATTAAAGGACGATGGTACTGCAGACAAAGTGCGGCAACTGATGCACCTTGCCAGTGAGTTAAATGTCAGCATGGCCAATCTTGCCATTGCCTGGACTTTAATGAACCCCAATGTGAGCAGTGCCATTTTAGGCGCGTCAAAGCTGAACCAGCTGCAGGAAAACCTTCAGGCACTGGATGTTCTGCCTCTACTGACACCTGATGTCATGGAAAATATAGAGCAAATTCTCAGTAACAAGCCCGAGGGCCCTGAGCGTTACTGATCTGAAAGCATGGGAGACAGACGCTGTCTCCCGTAAGGAATACGTTAATACGTATGCCAGGTTAGCGGTCAACTGACAAGGGAACCTCTGAAGAACGGCCTATTTTTCAGAGGTTCCCAAGATACACACAAAGCACTTTAAAATAGCTATCCTGTTGAGACCGAAAAGCATTATTGATACCAGACAAATAAGAAACCATCAAAACCTAGTAATTATCGATGACTTCTTGTCAGGGACATCCTCCTTTGCTCCTCCAAACTCTTTAGTGTAATCCTGGAGAAGGTTAACAGTGAACGAACGACATTTTTCAGGTCGCAGCTAACCACCTGCATGCTCGTCAGTTAGGAGGATCTCTGAAAAATAGGAATAGTTTAGGAGGGGCCGCTCGAAAAACCACTGTTTACTGACGAAAATGAGGATTAGAGAGGGGCCTGGCTTCGGAAGGAGCTGACAACATCCTGCGCAAACAGGCTATTTTCAGAGGTTCCGAGGTAATTGCTTCTTTCTGTTTTTCCTGAACCCAGACCTTTACACCATGATGGAGCTTGCAGCCAGTGATTTCCGGGCTACGCTTATTCTGAAGCCTACAGGCACCCAGGCATGTCACCCCCTAACTTCGTGTACGTGAGTCTCGTGAGTGCACTTTCTGACAACTGTTAATATCATACTGATTGGACGAAATACCATACGGTGTAGATCTGTCTTTCGATTATTGGTACTACGCCATCTGGTGTAGCATGTAACTAAGAAAGAAATATTTTCAACATCAGTTCTCTGGCAGACAGAGCGCGTACTCAGCTTGGCAAAGCTGGTCGGGAGTGTTTACTTTCCAACAATAAGTCCTTATATCCCTCAATTTTGGGCCCGTTGGGCCGATAGGCAAATTAGAGCAATTAATAAGCTAACTTAAACGTCAATTATCCTTGTTTCATGTCATGAAATAACAGTCAGATAATTGCCAATTTACTATTCCGGACTAAAGTTATTAATATGCCAAAAAGAATTATAATCGGAACTTTCAAATGAGAATTGGTAACAAATTGACGATTGCGCTGGCAGGCTTGTCCACCATCGCGGTTATTAGTGCGGCGGCTATCATCGGCTGGAGTGCAATCGCCCGTATTGACGATGGTTTGCGGGAAGCCAGGCTGCAACAAATGAACCTGTCTCAAAATAGTGCTTCGCGCATGCTCAAGAACTTCACGAAGGCCAGTTCTGACCAAATATTGAGCTATTCACAAGACAGCAATGTTCTGAAAGCCATGAACAACCTGAAGTCGAGCTTCACCTCTTATGGACCATTGATGGCACGTAAGCAAAGTCCGGAGTTACTCAAAGAGCGGGCAGAAGATTTTTATCGAAATACGTTCACTAATGCTTATAACCAGCTTAATCCCAATAGCCCGCTGGACCTTAATGCTCTGATATCGTCTTTTGCAGATGAGACATTCGCAGTACATGCTCAATACATTGCCAACAACCCTAATCCCCTCAATGACAAAGAAGCCATGGACGACTCGGGCGATGGCATGTCCTATACCCGCGCGCATCTTAAATTTCATCACAATTTCCGCGGCTATAAAGAACGATTCGATTTTGATGATATCTACTTGATCAACCCAGAAAACGGTTACATTGTTTACTCTGTAGAAAAGAAAATTGATTATGGTACTTCCCTGTTCACTGGTCCGTTTAAAAACAGCCCACTGGCTCAAGCAGTGAATCAGGCAGTTTCCGGCAACCCGGGTCAAGTCTATTTCGCTGACTTTGTGCCCTACGTGCCAAACCTGAATTTACCCAGTTCGTTTATTGCCACTCAGTTAGTCAATGATAAGCAAGAACTCGAAGGTATTCTGGCATTCCAACTTTCCACGGACCATATCAACAGTCTGGTAACATTTGAGCACAACTGGAAAGGTGCCGGGCTCGGTAATACGGGTGAGGTCGTCATGGTAGGTCCCGACAACCTGACCCGTACGATGCGCAGAGGTATTATCGAGAATTTCAATGACTTTATAAAAACACTGTCGGAAAACGGAACCGACCCGGCAACGCTGAAGACAATAGAAGCGCGGAAAAGCAATATTGGACTGGAGAAGATCGATATTTCCAACCTCTCCGGTTCTACAGGTTCCAGCATCGTTAAGCTTCCCAACGGGCTCGAAAAGCTGATCGCCTACCGTCCAATCGAGTTTTTCAACCAACGCTGGATGGTTATTGGGGAAATGAACAGCAAAGAGGCTTTTGGTGCCGTTGCCCGGGTCAAGTCAGACCTGATATTTATCTCGATATTGATCGCTATTCTGGTAATCGTGATAAGTCTGGTGATCGGCTTTATATTTTCAAAAATGCTGGTCAAACCAATCAATCATACCGTTCTTACTCTGCAGGACATTGCTAATGGAGACGGTGATTTGACCGCCCGGCTTGATGAAAACAGACAGGATGAAATTGGCGATCTGTCACAGGCATTTAATCAGTTCGTTTCGAAGATTCACGATATTGTAGTGAACCTCCGGGAAATTGCTTCCTCACTGAGCCAGTCTTCCTCTGTTCTGAAAACCACCAGCTCCCAGAACCAGAAGGATATGGAAGATCAAAACCTACAAACAGATATGGTCAGTACTTCCATTACCGAAATGGCTGCATCTTTTCAGGAGGTGGCCAGCCATGCCGCGGAAGCGGATCATCAGTCGCAGGCAACATTTAATACCGGACAGCAAAGTCTGGTGGTCATGGAGAAATCTTCAACCTCCGTTAGTTCGATGGAACAGAAAATTTCTCATGCGTCTGAAGTTATTAATACCCTTAATAAAAACAGCACTTCCATCGGCAAAATCCTGGAAATGATCGGCTCCATTGCTGAGCAGACAAATTTATTGGCTCTGAATGCCGCTATTGAGGCAGCTCGAGCGGGCGAACAGGGTCGCGGTTTCGCGGTAGTGGCCGATGAAGTACGGACCCTCGCTGGTCGCACTCAACAATCCACCGCAGAGATCCAAAGTGTGGTTCAGGAGCTGCAAAAAGGCGCCTCCGAAGCGGTTAACGCCATCGCCAGCAGTACTGAAGAGGCAGCCACCATGGTCGAACTGTCGGAACAGGCCCGTCACGCATTTGAGGAAATTATGCAATCAATGACAGGGATTCGCGACTTGAATACCAACATCGCCAGCGCCGTAGAAGAACAAAGCTCTGTTGCAGACAGCATCAGTGGCAGTATCAGCCACATCAAATCTATCAATGATCAGGCGGTAGAGGGGGGACATTCCGCAGTGGCAGCCATAGATGACCTCAATAATATGATCCTGAAACTCGAAAGTCTGGTAAAACAGTTCAAAGTAACGTCCTAAGCTCCAGCCGGCCCGGACAATACGTGCCATTGCCCGGGCCTCCGAAATAGAAGCATCATTTATGTCCGATAACGAAAATCGTTCAGCGATATGCTTCAAAAGGCTTTGTCGGAACCGGCCGGATTACTCAAGCCCCAGTTTGTCTATCAAATATTCAGACTGTTGTTCAGTCAACCCCATCATCGGTATGAATTTTTTTAGCAGTGTCATGGGAAAACCCAACGTTAAACCATAAAAAGAATGATCAGTGGTGAATCCCACCTGAGCAAATACCTCTTCCAATATCGGCCGGGTCCGATCGTCCTGCAACCAGTCCTCTACCGTATCATTGAGGGTCGGCATTTCACGGCATTCGATGTCAGATTCCAGTTCAATCCACAAAGATTCATGTATGTCTCTTGAAGACGAGCCAACCCTTATTTCAAAGCGTCCGCTTTCTTCTGCAAAGCGCTGAAGATGCGTGATAAAGTAGGCAAATGCCTGTTCATCAAGAGTAATCGATACACGCTGAGTTTCCCCTGGCTGCAACATAACTTTGGCGAAGCCTTTCAGCTCCTGATCCGGACGTCGTAACGTACTGTACTCATCATGGATGTAAACCTGGACAACTTCTGCACCTGCCACATCACCAATGTTGGTCACGTTCACTGTCACTTCCCGGCTGGATGCCTCATATGATAAATCGCTATAGGCAAACGAGGTGTAACTCAACCCGTACCCAAACGGATACTGTACTGGCAACTTTTTGGTATCATAGTAACGATATCCGGTAAATATGCCTTCGTTGTAGATAGTGTCGACTTTGTTGCCCGGAAAACTTTCATACGTGGGATTATGTTCCAGACGAATAGGAAATGTTTCTGACAATTTTCCGGATGGTGAGACCTCTCCAAACAATAGTCTCGCTAGAGCTTCACCGCCTCCTTCTCCTGGTAACCAAGCATGCATTAAAGAAGGTGCATAATCGTCAATCTGGCGGGTTTCCATAGCCGAACCGGCATACATGACCACAACAACATTCGAATTGGCTTGATACACCGCCTTGAGCAATTCAATATGCGCTTCCGGAAGACGCATATTTGACCGGTCAAACCCTTCACTTTCCAATGCGTCCGTAGTGCCTGTTAACAACACCACCTGATCAACCCGTTTCGCCAGTGCAACAGCTTCCCGAAGCGTCTCATCAGTCACTTCCAAATCTTCATATCCTATAGCCCAACTGACTTCTGCACGACTGCAGAATGCTTCAAAGGCATTCGACAAGTGTTTTGGAGTCATGTGGGAACTGCCACCTCCCTGGAAGCGAGGATGCTTGGCAAACTGTCCAATCAACCCGATAGATCGGCTTTTATCCAACGGTAAATTACCGCAGTTTTTAAGTAGTACAGCACTTTCACAGGCCACCTCAATAGCCAGCTCGTGGTGGCGTTCAAAATCCACCTGCACACTGCGCTTATGGGTTACGGATTTGTGAATCAACTCCAGTACTTTCAGTACCCGGCTATCCAAAACCGCTTCACTCATTTCACCATTGTCCAGAGCATTGAGCAATTGCTGGTCCCGATCTGCCGGGCCAGGCATCTCCAGATCAAGCCCTTGTTGATGACAAGCCACCTTGTCCCCTACAGCGCCCCAATCTGACATCACCAAACCGTCAAACCCTAACTGATCACGCAGAATATCCTGCAATAGATGCGAGTTTTGACAGGAAAATTGCCCATTGACACTGTTATATGCCCCCATAACTGTCCAGGGTCTTGATTCACGTATTGCTTTGGCGAATGGCGCGATGTACATCTCCTGCAACGTGCGCTCGTCAATTACTGAGTTGATCAGAAAACGCCTGGTTTCCTGCTCATTTCCGGCAAAATGTTTTAGACAGGCTCCAACCCCTTGCGATTGGACTCCTTCAACGAACTTAGATGCCATGGCTCCGGTCAAATAAGGGTCTTCAGAAAAATACTCAAAATTCCGGCCACCCAGTGGACTGCGTTTTCCATTAACACCTGGCCCCAACAATACTGAAACCCCCAGCTGCTGACATTCTTCGCCAATGGCGCTAGCCAATCCTTTGATCAGACCAACATTCCAGGTAGCAGCCATGGCTGCTTCAACAGGAAAAACAGTCGCATCTGCACTGTTGAACACACCCTGGCCTTGCGCCAGCCGGACTCCGTGAGGGCCATCGGTCAGGGTAATGGAAGGAATCCCCAAATGCTCGATGCCATGCAGATGCCAGGCATCAAGACCGCACAGCAACCGAACTTTTTCTTCTTGATTTAATTGTTTAAGTATCGTTACAGGATCGAACATAGAGACTTCCTCAGGTACAGTACCTTGACCGTACTGTTGACATTATAATTTACTCACTAAGTGTAATTTATAATATTAACGGTTTTGACACAGAAAAAAAGAAGCAACTGATGGATTTTTTTCCGAAACAATACAAGCATGAAAGCCGCACACGCCGACAACGGCGAAACTTTCTATTGCAAACCGCCTTTAAGCTGTTTATTACCAACGGCCTGAATAATACCTCCATGCTAAACATTGCCCATGAGGCGGGAGTTGAGCGGCGTACGCTCTACAACTACTACCCACACAAGGATTTGCTGGCAATGGATATATTGCTGGTGTTGATTGGCGACTTTCACGAGTTACTCAGTACTGACATTGCCAACATGGAGGGCACAGTTGCTGAACTACGGAGTTATCTGAATCACTTCATTGACACGCTGCTGAGTCATCCGGAAATTGTCGATTACTTTTCACAGTTCGATCTCTCATTCCGGGATTATGACAACTGCGAATACGAACAACTGATGGTTGAACTTTCGTATTCCGACCCATTGATTCAGTTGATTTCGAAAGGTGTCGAAAATGGCTATTTGACCGTGCCTTCCACAGATACTTCCACTGTCGCCAAGACAATCAGCAATGCCATCATGGGACTGGCACAAAGAATATTGATTCGACCGCAGGTCTACCAGCGGGAACAAAACTATCAGGCTGAGAACATCCGGCTAATGGTGGATATTGTAATTGGGGGGATTACTACCCAAGCATAAAAAAGGCCCGCGTTGCGGACCTTGAGCTCATCCGGTGAACATACTCGATCACCGGGTTAATGAGTATTGGAAGAAACTGATCAGCCGGCTTTCTTCTTGTTATATATATCGAAGATAACCGCGCCCAACAGTACCAGACCTTTAATAACCTGTTGCCAATCGATGCCGATACCGAGGATGGACATACCGTTGTTCATCACTCCCATGATCAATGCACCAATCACCGCACCAATGATACGGCCAACACCACCTGTTGTAGATGCCCCACCGATAAATACCGCTGCAATCACATCCAGTTCGAACGCCACACCAGCCTTGGGCGTTGCAGAGTTCAGACGCGCCGCAAACACCATACCCGCCAACGCCGCCAGTACCCCCATGTTGACAAAGGTCCAGAAGGTCAGTCGTTTGGTATTGATACCTGACAACATGGCTGCTTTTTCATTACCACCTAAGGCATAAATACGACGACCGGCAATTGTACGATTAGTGAAGAAGTTATATGCGGAGATCAATATCGCCATAATAACAAGGACATTTGGGAAACCTTTATAAGTCGACATCAAATACGTCAGATAAACAATGGCTCCACCAATCAGCAGGTTACGAATAATGAAAAAACTCATTGGTTCGCTGATAACACCATGTTCCTGCTGCTTCTGGCGAGATCTCATGTTTAGAAAGATCATCAACAATGCCACGACCACTCCCAATACCATGGAAGTCATGTGGAAACGGCCACCAGACAGGAAGTTAGGAATAAAGCCTGAACTCATTTTCTGGAAAGCACTTGGGAACGGTCCTACAGACTGGCCACTAAGTAGCGCCAGCGTCAGTCCACGAAATACCAGCATGCCTGCCAATGTCACAATGAAAGCAGGTATCCGGTAATATGCAACCCAATAGCCCTGGGCAGCACCAATCAGACCACCGACAAACAGACAAACCAGAATAGTAACGAAGTAGTTAATTTCGTAATTCACGATCATGACTGCAGCCAATGCGCCGATAAAACCGACCACCGACCCGACCGACAAATCAATATGCCCGGCTACGATCACTAACAGCATACCCAGAGCCATAATGATGACATAACTGTTCTGTAGGAACAGGTTGGTTAAATTCAGCGGCTTAAGCAATACGCCATCCGTCACAATCTGAAAGAAACCAATAATAACGACAAGTGCGATCAACATTCCGTATTCACGGATATTGCTCTTCATGAACCTCGCGGCAGATACCTTTTCCACTGGTACTGCTTCTGTAGATGTTTGTGTGGACATTCTTGTTATCTCCCAGATTGGATGATCATAGTCATTATAGCTTCCTGAGACGCATTCTCTTTAGATAGCTCGCCAACTATTTCACCTTCATTCATCACATAAATACGATCGCTGATACCTAGCAGTTCTGGCATTTCTGAAGAGATCACAATGAGCCCTTTGCCCTGCGCGGCCAGTTCATTAATGATGCCATAGATTTCATACTTGGCACCCACATCAATTCCCCGGGTAGGTTCATCCAGGATCAAAATTTCCGGTGTGGTATACAACCATTTTGACAGCACAACCTTTTGCTGGTTACCACCGGAAAGATTGCCGGTTTTCTGAAAGACATCTGGACTTTTGATATTCATCCGGGCTCGATAATCATTAGCCACGGCCAGCTCTTTATTGTCATCGACAACCGAATGGCTGGACACACCCTCCATGTTGGCCATTGAAATATTACGCTTGATATCTTCCATTAATACCAGGCCGTAAGTTTTCCGGTCTTCTGTCGCGTAGGCCAGACCATTCTTGACGGCTTTACTGATATTACTGAGATCCACCGGCTGACCATGAAGCAATACTTCACCGGATATTTTCTGGCCATATGAGCGGCCAAAAATACTCATCGCCAATTCGGTACGACCAGCCCCCATCAGGCCAGCAATACCAACCACCTCTCCAGCCTTGACATGAAAGCTCACATCTTTGATCAGGTGACGATCAGCATGCTGCTGGTGATATACGTTCCAATCCTTAACTTCAAAAATGGTGTCACCAATATTCGGAGTACGAGGTGGAAAACGATCTGATAGATCCCGGCCAACCATGTCAGCAATAATTTTATCCTCACTGATATCCTGCGTAGTGCAGTCCAGGGTGCTCACTGAGGTGCCGTCACGAATAACCGTAATCGTATCTGCCACTTTACGAATTTCATTCAGCTTGTGGGAAATCAGGATCGATGTAATTCCCTGCTTCTTGAACTCCAATAACAGTTCCAGAAGAGCATCGCTGTCCTTTTCATTAAGACTGGCAGTGGGTTCGTCAAGAATCAGAAGTTTTACGTCTTTCGACAACGCTTTGGCAATTTCAACCAACTGCTGCTTGCCAACGCCAATATTTGTTACCTTGGTTTCGGGAGATTCAGACAAACCAACTTTTTGCAGATAGGTTCTGGCTTTAGCAAATGTATGGGGCCAGTCAATTACGCCGTGTTGTGTCTGCTCATTACCTAAAAATATATTTTCCGCAATGGAAAGTAGGGGAACTAATGCTAATTCTTGATGAATGATAATAATGCCAAGCTTTTCGCTGTCGGCAATGGTTTTGAAAGAACGAACCTGATTCTGAAACAGAATTTCACCAGTATAGCTGCCATGAGGGTAAACGCCGCTCAACACCTTCATGAGGGTTGATTTACCTGCGCCATTCTCACCAACTAAGGCATGAATTTCCCCATCCTTCACTTTAACCGTGACATCATCAAGCGCCTTAACACCAGGAAACAACTTGGTAATATTGCGCATTTCAAGGATGGTATCCATTGAGTAACCTCTCTTTGGCGGACGCCAAATACTAAATCAATGTATTGATAATCAAATGAAAGCCAACCAGATTCCGATGCCAAAAAGGCATCGGAATCGATATGCATTACATAACCTGATCTTTAGTGTAATAACCACTACCGATCAGTACTTCTTCCCAATTGGATTTATCAACACTGACGGGTTTCAATAGATAAGAAGGTACAATTTTTACACCATTGTCATAGGTTTTGGTGTCATTAATTTCCGGAGTACCACCTTTCAATAACGCGTCAACCATACCAACAGTTACTCTGGCAAGTTCACGGGTATCTTTGAAAACTGTGGAAGTCTGCTCACCAGCCAAAATGGATTTAACAGAACGAACTTCTGCATCCTGACCTGTGATTATTGGCATCGGCAAATCTTTACCACCGTATCCAACACCTTTCAAAGAGGAGATGATTCCGATGGAAATACCATCGTATGGAGACAGAACTGCATCAACACGAGCATCTGTATAGTAGGCGCTCAACAGGTTATCCATACGGGCTTGGGCAGTGGCACCGTCCCAGCGAAGTGTGGAAACTTTGTCCATTCCCATCTGGCCACTTTTTACAACCAGTTTGCCACTGTCAATGTATGGCTGCAGCACCGACATTGCACCGTTATAGAAGAAGTAAGCATTGTTATCATCGGGAGAACCGCCAAACAGTTCGATGTTAAATGGTCCTTTACCATTCTTCAGGCCCAGTGCTTTTTCGATATAACTGGCCTGCAGAACACCAACCTGGAAGTTATCAAATGTTGCATAGTAGTCGACGTTGCCTGAATCACGAATCAAACGGTCATACGCAATAACTTTGATGTCCATGTCAGCAGCCTGTTGCAACACATCAGACAATGTAGTGCCATCGATCGAGGCAATAACCAGGACATCCATACCTTTCACAATCATATTTTCAATTTGTGACAGCTGGGTTGGGATATCATCTTCCGCATATTGCAGATCTGTTTTGTATCCAGCTGCTTCAAATTGCTTAACCATGCTTTCGCCATCAGAGATCCAGCGTGCAGAAGATTTGGTTGGCATGGAAATACCCACCTTATCTTTAGCGAACGCGGCACCAGGTAGAGCAACGAGCAAGGACATAGCCGCTGCAGCGGCAAGAGATTTCAAACTTGTCATTTACATTCTCCCAAGGCTGAACATCCAAATTACTCCTCAAGGGAATCTGGGGATGCCTTAATAGTTGTTTTTTTAAAGGAAAACTTATCTTTTCAGTTTCAGGAAGGCCTTTCGGTTTTAATTTTATCAACCCCCCACAACCAACAGTGTACATAGAGAATTAAAATAAAAATCTACTGATTTATCAATGCAGCAATTTCATCCATATATGTAGCCCAAAAAGTTAAACCTCTATGTCAGACTTTGTAATATTCTGACATACAGACAGATATATATAACAATAATGCTATTTTATAAGGACTATTTGTCTTGAAAACGTTCTTAAACAAAATAGTTATATTATCCATGACCAAGCTCAATGTCTTGTTTCGTCAGACATACTAGCAGGCAGTTGATTTTCCCGCTAAGGCAGCAAAAACAGGGTAAAAATTATCAGTAAAGCACTATTTATAGATCATAAATGCGCTCCTTGGGATAATTTTTAACGCCGTATTCGCAACGCAAGTGGAAATCAACAATCTGCAATGACCCGCTGTTTGAGCACGGTCTACATAACAAAAATAATAAATTGCAGGTACAAAAATTGTCTTCTATCTTCGATATTTATAAAGAATCATGTGTCAGAAGTTTTGACTTACACGAAAACAATTTCAGCCACGAGCTTCTGAATACATTTATTGCAGCGGCAGGTTATGAATACTGTGTGGATCCGAGTTATGACTGGCATGGACTGAAACGCGGCAATTCGGATCTTATTATTATCCAACACACACTGTCAGGTTCCGGAAATCTGATGATCAACGATCAGTATTACGAAATTGCTTCAGGTCATACCATGCTGCTGAGAATCCCCCAAAACAGTCGTTATTGGTTGGGAGATAACTCTCACTGGAAGTTTTTCTGGGTCACATTGGGCGGCCATGAAATCGTCCGGCTGTTTGACTCCTTATTGCTTAATCGTGGTCCGGTTCAAAGCTTCAACCATCTGGTGATAAAACGTATGGAGCTTATTGTGCATGAAATCCTGACCGAAACCAGCAGCACAACAGGACACCTTTCTGCCAAAGCTTACGAACTGACTATGGCACTGTTCGATGCCACCAGTATGGAGCATTCCAGCGCCAGAGATCCTGATGCCATGGATAGGGTAAAAATGCATATTGAACAAAATCTGGATCAAGAAATCAGCATGTCGGATCTGGCTAAAATCGCCAACTATTCACGGCCCTATTTCACTCAGGTGTTTACCCAATTATATGGCGAAAGTCCGGCGTCTTATTTACTCAGATTGAGGCTGGAAAAGTCACGAGAGTTATTAGCTCTCAGCCGTTACAATATTAAATATATTTCACATGCCTGCGGCTTTAAGGACCCCAATTATTTTGCCCGGCGTTTCAGACACCAGTACGGCATGAGTCCGAGGCAATTTCGATCCCTTAATAATCAGCAACTAAATATGAGCCGACAAACTGTCTGATGAAGGAAAAATATCTCTATTTTGAGATTGGCCAATGCAGCAACAACAAATAGCATTAAGCGCATCAGCAATTGAAAAGATAGAAAGTCATCAGCAAACTAAACTCTATGACCAGGAATAGCCATGTAAGTTTTCGGAGAACACATTTTAGAAACAACAGCTTCTCGCTGGGTCACACTCGCGAAACTATTCAGTAAGATTTTCGGGAAACGCTTCGAAGCTGTTCAAAATACTCGATATCCCAAGCCTGACCATCACATATATAGTGATATTCAGGATTCAACGCGTACAGACTGCTACGAACCTGAATAGTCTCTCCCAGTGAATTGAGCGTATAAACCGGAGTTGTCAAACGGCGATAGAACTCACTTTCATAACGATCTATTTTTATAAAATCTTCATCAGACACGTTCAGCCTTAACATACCCTCCAACCCGGTTCTATCGCTGTTTGGCACCAGCACCGGGTAATCAGCATCAATTACCCCCAAACGTTCATAACCATCCAGCCAGGCCCGCTGGCAAACATATGTAGTGCCAATCACTTCCCGCCATATACGGTCATACATCAATGATCCATAAGTAAATAAATGTTGCATACATCCTCCTTTGTTCGTCATTTATGCCAAAAGACAAATACAGTAATTTGTTATTTTTATAAATCGGATGAATGAGCAATAGATTCACAAGAGTGAACAGTTTTGCATTTTATTTTATAATCTCCTGGAAGGATAATTAACGACCTCAGGAGGAGATTTTTATGTCTACCGTCATTCTATTTTCAATTGCTATTTTGTACCTGATCTTTACTAAGTCTGCCAAGTCCGCGCAGCGCAGGCGCTCAGCTACATTCAAGTAAATAATTATTGAAAACACTCGTACTAACAATCATCTTTTGGGCCACAATTTAATTGTGGCCCTGCAATTTTTATCTACCACCCTAACTTTCTTGATATAGAGTGTTTTATAGTAACTATAAAGCTCTTTTATAGCTCATGAAGACAAAAAACAACCGTTTCTCATACGTTTTCTGAATCAAAACTGAATCGGCGTGAGATTTTCGTCTTTCTTCCCCCGACTGCGCCGGTTTGGTGCGTCAATGTACACAGACAAAATCCTGTAACTCTCTCACACAATTACATTACGTCTCGTTACAGGTATTCACACCTCAATACAACATTATCAGAATTCACTCAATAGACGCCGGATTCAATAGTTTTAGCAGACGGTTACATCAAATTGACCATTTTTTCCTGATCAATTTACCTTCCTTTCGCAGATATCAAAACATCAAATCTGACTGTGGTTTTACTGACGCTATATCAACAAAAAATATTGGCCGAATGAACAAAATACTTATGCCTAACGTATTTTTTCTTATTAACATTTTTTAAAAAAGTACTCTTATTCAGAGGGCCCAAGCAATGCTCGCGGACAGCATTGATCTCATAACGGCAAAAAAGAAACTTTTTTGAATTCTGATTTATTAGGTTTCGGAAAGATCAAAATAACGGAACCATTTTTCTCGGTCAGATTCTGGCATCTGATCACTGGGGCTTACCTGCATGCTGCCAGGCAAAATTTCTTCGCCACATTGATCACATACGACTTTCGCGTGACTGGTTTTACCACACGTATGAGTAAACGTTATAGGACCACTACCGCCATACAACCATTTGTCGCCCCACGAGATCATCATTTGCATAATTCCCATGAGCTCTTGCCCTTTTTGGGTCAAACGATAACCACTGCGAGGAATTCCTGCTTCTATTGGTTCGACCAGACCATGCTGGTGCAATGCATTCAGTCGAGCCGTGAGGACTTTTTTGGAGATTCCAAGTGCCTGCTGTAATCCGGTAAACCGGTGATTTCCCATACGAATATCACGAATAATCAACCATGCCCATTGATCTTCAATCACATTCAGTGTCTGGGCGATGGAGCAGGGAAACTGATCAAAACGAGTACGTGTCATAGTTGACCTGTGTTTTCTTGACGTTTATATTTTGGTCTCCTTAAGAGACTATGTGAGTGAATTATATGTTTCCACGACGAGTTGTCATCACAGGTATTGGCGCAGTATCACCAATCGGTAACGATCTCCAAACAATTGAGCATCATTTACGACACTCAATCAGCGGTATCCGTTCCATGCCTGAGTATGCTGAGCTTGGCATGCGATCGCAAATCGCCGGAAAATCGGAAACAGAGCGGACCCAGGATATACCCCGTAAGCTAAAAAGATTTATGGGAGAAGAATCTCAACTGGCATATGTTGCCATGGAAGATGCCATTGCTCACAGCGGCCTGGATTCACACCTGGTGAAACATCCAAGAACCGGGCTGATCATGGGTTCAGGTGGTGCATCAACCAAGGATATCGTTGAAGCAGCTGATGCTCTCAGAAACAAAGGCATCAAAAAAGTCGGCCCTTACCGGGTAACTTCGACCATGACGAATACCGTTTCAGCCTGTCTGTCGACGGGATTTGGTATTACAGGACTGAATTTCAGCGTTTCTTCAGCATGTGCAACATCCGCCCATTGCATTGGTCTGGCTGCTCAAATGATTGCCTGGGGAGAACAGGATATTGTCTTTGCCGGAGGCGCAGAATCAGAACATTGGTCAAAATCAGCGCTGTTTGATGCCATGCAGGCCATGTCCACCGGATTCAATCAATCACCACAAACAGCCAGCCGTGCGTATGACCAGCACCGTGACGGTTTTGTGATTGCTTCTGGCG
The DNA here is from genome assembly GCF_050297175.1 of Gynuella sp. Taxonomy (NCBI): domain Bacteria; kingdom Pseudomonadati; phylum Pseudomonadota; class Gammaproteobacteria; order Oceanospirillales; family Saccharospirillaceae; genus Gynuella; species Gynuella sp. Next base: position 134,322 of record NZ_JBNKSF010000061.1, read on the forward strand.
CAGGAGTACTGGTGCTGGAAAGTCTCGAACATGCCGAACGCCGAAACGCACATATAATCGCTGAGCTCACAGGTTATGGTACTGCTTCAGATGGTGCCGACATGGTGAGTCCTTCCGGCGAAGGCTCGCAGCGGTCGATGATGTATGCACTGGAGCAATACAAAGGGCAGATTGATTATCTGAACACCCATGCCACCAGCACCCCATTGGGTGATGATGTCGAATTGGAGGCCTGCAAAAAAGTTTTCCATGGCAAGCTTCCGCCGCTGAGCAGCACTAAATCATTAACCGGTCACAGCCTGGGTGCTGCCGGCGTGCATGAGGCGATCTACTCATTAATTATGCTGAGCCAGGGATTCATGGCGGCGTCTGCCAATATAGAAACAATTGATCCCAAAATGGCGGACCAACCTATACTGCGTGAAACGATCGACGCTAAATTAAAAACCGTTATGAGCAACAGTTTCGGTTTTGGCGGAACCAATGTCAGCCTGATCTTCTCCGCCCCGACATAGGCATAAGTTTCTGTTTTTAAAAAAGTTATGCTGCAAAATATATGACGATAAAACAAAATAACAAGTCAGACTAAAACGCTCGGGCTTGATGTCTAGAGCAAATGGATTTCCAATGTTCATCGAAATTGATTAACCCAAATCAATAGCAACATACGACGAAGGTCTTATACTGTGTAACAGAAATAAACGCAGGGCCTGCATTGGCGATCCAATAATAATTAAGCGGCATACCATGCAATAAAAAGAACAGTATGATTGTGCGCCGTTATTCCATCGCCTTGGACCTTCTGTAATCAAACCGGTTTATTAATCTCTGAGCGGAAACAAAACATGAGCGAAGTTGCACTCTCAATACTGGTCCTGTCCGTAGTGGCAGTGATTGGTTTATGGTTAGGAGGGCTCAAAATCAAAGGAGTTGGCCTCGGCATCGGTGGTGTGCTGTTTGGCGGTATCCTGGTTGGGCATTTTATCAATCAATTTGGCTGGCATCTTGATGGCCATGCTACTCACTTCATCAAAGAATTTGGACTGATTCTGTTCGTCTATACCATTGGCATTCAAGTCGGCCCCGGCTTTTTCGCTTCCCTGAAAAGCAGTGGTCTAAGACTGAACGGCCTGGCTGCAGGCATCGTCATTCTTGGGGGACTCACCGCCGTGGCCCTGCACTTTATCTTTGACCTGCCACTGAATATCTTTCTGGGTATTTATTCTGGCGCAGTGACCAATACTCCATCGCTGGCTGCCGGGCAGCAGATTCTGCAGGAGCTTGGGATGGTCCAGGAACAAACCAATATGCTGGGGCTCGGTTATGCCATGGCGTATCCATTTGGCATTCTCGGTATCCTGTTATCCATGTGGGTAATCCGGATTGTGTTCGAAGTTAACGTGGATAACGAGGCGGATAAATTCGACAGCAACAGCGGCAGCAAAGAGAAAGCCCTGTTGTCGATCAATGTAGTGATTGAAAATCCCAACATCGACGGAATGAAGTTCTCGGAGTTATCCGGACTGGTTGGTGAAGAGGTGATTTGTTCGAGAATGAAAGCCAAGGGCGAACTCAAAGTTCCATCGGCTGACACCGTCCTCCACCTTGGCGATTTTCTACATTTCGTCGGCCCCAATCAGGATCTGTTGCACAAAGCCACTGTCATCGTTGGCGAGGAAGTCGCAGAGTCTCTTTCCACTAAGGGAACATTATTAAAAAGTGATCGTGTCGTCGTCACAAATGAAAAAGTACTTGGTAAGCATCTCGGCGAATTGAATTTCAAACACAGCCATAATGTGGTGATCTCACGCCTGAATCGGTCCGGCGTAGAACTGGTTGCCAACAAAGATTCTGTGCTGCAGTTTGGGGACATCCTCAATATCGTGGGTGCCGAGGCGGATATCGAAAACGTTGGGAAACTGATCGGTAACGCTACCAGCAAACTGCATCACGTTCAGATGCTGCCCATCTTCATCGGCATTGGCCTGGGTGTGTTACTGGGCTCCATTCCGTTCCAATTGCCACATCTACCTGCACCTCTGAAACTGGGTCTTGCTGGTGGTCCGCTGATCGTTGCGATCATTCTGGCGCGGATCGGCAGCATCGGCCGGCTGTACTGGTTTATGCCTCCCAGTGCCAACCTGGCTCTAAGGGAAATCGGCATCGTGCTGTTTCTGGCCGTTGTCGGTATTGATTCGGGTGCGAATTTTGTGACGACTCTACTCGATGGAGAAGGCCCCACCTGGATGGCCTATGGCATAGCCATTACGTTGATTCCGCTATTAATCATAGGTTTGGTGGGTCGGGCTTTGATGAAAATAAACTATCTGACTCTGTGCGGTTTAATGGCTGGTTCGATGACAGATCCGCCAGCTCTGGCGTTTGCCAATTCCATTCATTCTTCCAGCGGCGCAGCAGCATTATCTTACGCAACCGTTTATCCACTGGTAATGTGTCTGCGAATTCTTTCACCGCAGGTCATTGCAGTCCTGCTCTGGGTCTCCAGCTGACCGTCTTCCTGAACTGCAAAAGCCTGGCATTCGCCGGGCTTTTTTTATCCAACCGTGACTGGCCAGATTGATACAAATCATTCCATTTTGATCAATTAATTTAGATAATTCTAATATATAGATTTAAATGGGAGGAGAGACGAGATGGCCAGAAAACTTATTATTATTGGTGGCGTAGCGGGCGGTGCATCCGCTGCCGCCAGAGCACGACGACTGTCAGAAGAAGCGGAAATCATCATTTTTGAACGTGATCGGTTCATCAGTTTTGCCAACTGTGGCCTGCCTTATCACATTGGTGGAGAAATTAAGGAACGCGATGCTTTACTGGTGCAGACTCCGGAATCGATGAACGCCCGGTTTAATCTGGATATTCGTATCCAGACAGAAATCCTGGCCATTGATCCGGTCCAGCAAACCGTCCAGGCCCGTGAACTGAACAGCGGCAGGGAATATCAGGAGTCCTACGACGATTTGATTCTGAGCCCGGGTGCCAGACCCTTCGTTCCACCCATTCCCGGTATTCCTAATGATAAAACGTTTACCCTGCGAAACATCCCGGACATGGACCGGATCATTCGCACCATTCATATGGACGCTCCCAAATCGGCGGTGGTAATTGGGGGCGGGTTCATTGGTGTCGAAATGGCCGAAGCTCTGGTACAGCAAAACATCGAAACCTCTTTGATAGAGCTTTCCAATCAGATCATGGCACCGGTTGATCCAGAGATGGCAGTACCGTTACACGAAGAGCTGCGTCGTCATGGCGTTCGACTGATGTTGGGTCAGTCGGTGGAAAGTATGGATGTACAGGACAACGCTCTGCATCTTACGCTCCAGAACGGCAATACGGTGACCACAGACCTGCTGATCCTGGCAATCGGAGTTAAACCCGATACCACCCTGGCCAATAACGCCGGGCTGGAGATCGGCCCGCGTGGAGGAATTCTGGTGAATGAACGAATGGAAACATCGGTGCCACACATATATGCGGTAGGCGATGCCATTGAGGTAAAAGACTTCATCAGTCAGGAACCGGCGTTGGTGCCTCTGGCTGGCCCAGCCAACCGCCAGGGAAGAATCGCAGCCGATAATATCTTCGGTCGCCAGTCTCAGTACGGCAATACTCAGGGAACCGCTATCTGCAAGGTATTCAATTATGCCGTCGCGGCCACTGGCAGTAACGAAAAAGCGTTGCGCAGGCGTGGTGCCCGATACGAAAAAATTTATGTCCATGGCGCTGATCATGCAACCTACTATCCAGGAGCCAAGACCATCGCGTTCAAATTACTGTTCGATCCCAACGATGGTCGGATTCTGGGAGCACAGGCCGTCGGGGAAAAAGGTGTCGATAAACGTATAGATGTTATGGCAACTATGATTAGAGCCGGGATGACCGTCTTTGACATGGAAGAAGCAGAATTGTGTTATGCCCCGCCTTTCGGTTCTGCCAAGGATGTGATTAATCAGGCTGGTTTCGTCGCCAGCAATGTCATACGCGGTGATCATCTGATCTGCCAACCTGGCGAACTGATGGATAACGCGCAGGACATGCTGATACTCGACGTCCGCAATGCCGATGAAGTCAGCGCATGTGGGGAAATCGAACATGCCGTCAACATTCCTCTGCCAACACTTCGACAACAGCTAGATCAATTACCCAAGGACAGAACCATTGTGGTTTATTGCGCCGTCGGGCTACGGGGATATGTGGCCTACCGGATGTTATGCCAACACGGCTTCAAAGTGAAAAATCTGACTGGCGGTTATCGCAGTTACCAAATGTTCAAACATATTGGCCGATAGCAGGTCAGGCGCCACTGCCCCTATAACACATTCCTCAGAGTGGCATTGAATTTAATTCAGTGTCACTCAACCTCCTACGAACGACCTACCAGGATGATTCGCCGCTGGCGGGCATTACATTTGTTTCTTCGTGTTTTTCCAGCGCTTATTGATAGATGTCATATACTAACCTTATTGGCTGTGACATGTTGCTGAGGTACCAGGCCACCAGGTTGATACTTTCAACCTACAAAACAACAATAATACATAGACGGTCCATCATGAATATACTGATCAAACTGGCCATAGGCCTTGGCATTCCTTTTATTATTATTCTGATTCCCCCGGAGGCGTATCCCATTACCGGCATGACGGTGGTAGAAACCAGAGTCATCGCCATTTTCATGCTGGCAGCATTATTCTGGGTACTTGAACCCATTCCCATTTATGCCACATCGCTGCTGGTCATCCTGTTGGAACTGATCACACTATCAGATAAAGGCTTTAAACCTCTGGTTAAGTCGAATACGGACAATTTCGGCACTCTGGTCAGTTATAAAGCAATCATGGCAACTTTCGCATCCCCAATCATTATTCTCTTTCTAGGTGGTTTCTTTCTGGCAATGGCCGCCACGAAGTACCGGCTTGATCAAAATCTTGCCAGAGTTTTACTTAAACCATTTGGCAGCAATCCGAAATTTGTCATGCTTGGACTGATGCTCATTACCGCTGTATTTTCAATGTTTATGAGCAATACTGCCACTACTGCCATGATGTTATCCATTCTGGTTCCAGTACTGGCTGTTTTTGAAAACAATGACCGGGGCCGCATTGCGTTTTCGCTGGCCATTCCATTTGCCGCCAATGTAGGTGGCATAGGCACTCCTATCGGTACGCCACCCAACGCTATCGCACTTAAGTATCTGACTGGTGAACACGCTATTAGTTTTGGGGCATGGATGGCGTTTGCCGTTCCTTATGTCGTTATCATGCTGTTCATTGCCTGGATATTGTTGATCGTTTTTTATCCACCCGCTCCCAGAGCATTCAAACTCACCATCAAAGGGAAATTTCTAAAAACCCCGCAAGCTCTTATTGTCTACATAACATTTGCGATCACGATTCTGCTCTGGTTGACAGATTTCCTGCATGGAATGAACAGCTACGTCGTCGCCATGATCCCTGTGGCCGTGTTCTCAGTGACATCAATCATTACTAAAGAAGATCTAAAACGCATCAGTTGGGACGTTCTTTGGCTGGTTTCTGGCGGTATCGCGTTGGGACTGGCATTGGAACAGAGCGGGTTGGCTCAACACGTTGTTCACAGCATTCCATTTGAGCGATTCTCCCCATTAATCATTATATTTATGGTCAGTGTGGTTGCCTTGCTAATGGCTAATTTCATGTCTCATACGGCTACTGCCAACTTATTATTACCACTGGTGGCTGCTCTGGGAACGTCTCTTGCCGGGCTGGAAAATTTTGACAGTATGAAAACACTTCTGCTGAGTGTCACATTTGCATGCTCTTTGGGAATGTCGCTGCCAATCAGTACTCCTCCCAATGCTCTGGCTTTTGCTACCGGCAACTGCGAAACCAGGGATATGGCACGCATGGGTGTCAGTATCGGCATCATTGGCATACTAATGAGTTTCTTGATGATCTATCTATTGAAAATGATTAATTTCCTATGACTCAAAGACTCACGGTTCAACAGATCAAGGAAAAATATTTCTCTGATCCTGACAAGGTTATTCAAGTCCGGGCAGGTGAGATTCTGTACGATGAACTGGCTTACAACCAACGTCTTTATATTGTTTTAAGCGGTTGTATTACCGGATATATGTCCAACCGTTTTGGCGATGAATATAAGATCTTCGAAAGTATCAGAGATCAATTTGTCGGCGTGCACTCGTTCTTTTCTGAAGATCATCAGAGCTATGCCAAAATCGTTGCCAGCACCGACGCCACGCTGGCCTATATCGAGGCCGATGAATTTCAGGACCGCATGCTGGATCACGAATTTTCCAGCTTTGTGGTTTCCCTGGCCCTGAGCGAACTCTCAGCCCGCCAACGATTTGCCCGCAAAGAGGCTTTCGAGAAACAGGAAAGCATGAAACGACTGATGCAGGCGGACAAAATGGCCACTCTCGGGCAGATGGCGGCAGGTCTCGCCCATGAACTCAATAATGCCGTTGGCGTGCTGGCCAGCAAAACCACCTGGCTGGCAGAAATTGTCGCCGAATATTTGAACGAAAAAGATGCACATCGGATGTTCCCGTTTTTTGAACAGGGGCTGCACCGCGGGCAATATTTATCCAGTTCCGAAGTACGCCGTAACCGTCAGCAGTTTGAACACGAGCTAAAATTTGATCATGCCCTGGCACGGAAAATTGCCAAAACCGGCTTGGCCGCCGGCGAGCTAAAATCTTTAGGCACCAAAGATCTGCGCAAAGCCGCTGAACGGGTAGTGTACTACTGGGAAATTGGTGCGGCTTTTTATGATATGGGCATCGCTGCCCGTCAGGCGACTCACGTAGTCAGTTCTGTACGGCAACTGGGCGCTCGCCACCGACAACACCACGATGGTGTGGAAGTTAACAAAAGTCTGCATGAGGCACTGGCTATTTTAAGCAGCATGCTTAAAAACATTCGTTTGGAACTCAAAATCGAAGATCCGTTACCCGAAGTGTTTGGTAGTGGCGGCGAATTGATGCAGGTATTCGTGAATTTAATCAAGAATGCAGCGGAAAGCGTGACCGCCAACAACACAGAATCACCGACACTATGGGTTTGTTCTCACCTTAACCAGAAACAGATAGAAGTTACAATCAAGGACAATGGGCCGGGTATTCCGAAATCCATTCAACACAAAATCTTCCGCCCAAACGTATCCACTAAAGTGGAGGGATTATCGTTTGGGCTTGGACTCGGGCTCTCCATTGTTCAACGCCTGGTGGAGGGACATGGAGGTTCGATAGAACTGAACAGTGAACCAGGCAATACAGAATTCAAAGTCATACTACCGGTGAATTAATATGAAAAACATCAACATCATTTGCGTAGACGACCAGCGGGAAGTACTGAATACCATTGCCGAAGACCTCAAAATCTTTGAACCACAAGTGAACATTGAGGAATGCGAATCGGCCGAAGAAGCCCAGGAAGTCATGGAAGATCTCGATAGCCAGGGCGATCTGATTGCCCTGATTATCAGCGATCACGTCATGCCAGACAAAACCGGCGTTGATTTCCTTGCCGATGTCAAAGTAGATGGTCGGTTTGTCCAGACCAAAAAAGTTCTTCTGACCGGGCTGGCAACACACCAGGATACCATTACTGCGATCAATCAGGCCGGCATCGACCACTATATTGAAAAACCCTGGAAACAGGCAGACTTACAAAAAACCGTTCGGGAATTGCTGACGCACTATATTTTTAACGCTGGCCTGGATTATCAAAAATATCTCGAAATTCTCGATAAAGATGTCGTGTTCAGTCGCTTACAAAATAGTACAGGTTGAAGTTTTGATGCCTTACGAAAAAGTAAGGCAATAACATATCGGTTACAGTAATGAGAGGCTACCTGCCTTTGCAGCACATCAGCGTCAGACACTTCCTTCCTGTTCCACCACCAGCACTCTGGCTTCACCAATTGGGTGGGCCACATGTTCAGTACCAATCGTAGCGTAAAACAGATCGCCGGCTGACAGGCGGTGGACATATTCGTGACCATCCTGACGATAATGCATATCCACTTCGCCATCGAGCACTACAAACACTTCCTCGCCGTCATTGATATGCCATCGATAGGGCTGATCAGTCCAGTGCAAACGGGTGGTGATTCCGTTCATATTGGCAATATCCAGCGCTCCCCAGGCACGATCAGCAACAAAGTCCTTGGCCTTTATAATCTTCATTCGGACGTCATCCCCACTACGACGAAATGGTGTTATTTGTATCCTGTTTCTGTGAACGAACCAGGCTAACGAAAATATCTTCCAAGGAACTTTCCCGGCTCTGCAGATCTTTAAAATCGATCCCCTGTTCACCTAATAAACGCAACAACTCTGATATGCCAGAATGATCGCTTTGAGAATCAAAGGTATAAATGAGCTGATACCCATCGTCAGCCAGCATCAGCGGATAGTCTTTTAATACTGCCGGAATATCATCCAACGGCTCTTTCAACGCCAGCCGCAATTCACGCTTACCCAGCTTCTGCATCAGTTGTTTTTTATCATCCACCAGGACAATTTTGCCCTTATTAATGACCCCGATGCGATCCGCCATTTCTTCGGCTTCCTCAATGTAGTGAGTGGTCAAAATAATGGTCACTCCATTTTCCCGAAGACCACGTACCATCTCCCACATATCACGCCGCAGCTCCACGTCCACTCCAGCGGTTGGCTCATCAAGAAACAGAATTTTAGGTTCGTGCGATAAGGCCTTGGCAATCATCAATCGCCGTTTCATGCCACCGGACAATGCCATTATGCGGGCATCTTTCTTTTCCCATAGAGACAGGTCCCGCAATATTTTTTCGATATATTCCGGGTTTGGCGCTTTACCAAACAACCCTCGACTGAAGTTGACCGCACCCCATACCGTTTCAAACGAATCCGTCGACAATTCCTGAGGCACCAGTCCGATTTTTCCTCGTGCCTGCCGATACTCACGAACCACATCATGCCCATCTGCCATAACCTGGCCATTAGACGGGTTTACAATGCCACAGATAATACTGATCAACGTCGTTTTACCCGCACCATTCGGGCCCAGTAGCGCAAATATTTCGCCGGCCTCAATCTCCAGATCAACCTGATTCAGAGCCTGAAAACCACTGTCATATATCTTGTTTAACTGCTTAATAGAAATGATAGCTGCCATGCCCGCCCCGCTGTCGAAATCTTATGTGAAGGCAGGCATGGTAACACGGTTTTTCTGTGCTCAACGGCTACATTTTATGTTCCTGAGTTTTGATACCGTTGTACTTCTGAGTTTCCCGAATAAACACCAGCAAGGCTGTCATCTCCATGAAACCAACCTGAGGTTGCGAAGGCATATTGCCATAGGGCCAATGGTGCTGTTGCACACCATTTTTAATCGCCCGATAAAATGCTTCGTTACTGTGATGGCCAGGGTTATAAATCGAATGGATCAGCGGCGGCCCCGACTGAGTGCCCTGGGCATTGACACCATGACAGGCAGCACAGTTCTGGTTAAAGACCTGTTGCCCATATTGGCCCTTTTCAGAGAGATCACCGATTTTGACATCTACATGCCCCCGGTTATGGTTTGCCACAGCAATCGCAGATATCAGCATCAACGCTGATACGATCAGTATACGCATGATTTGTTTTCCTAAATTATCAATGAATAGATTAAAAAAAGTGGCTCAGGAAAACAGAATCGGAGGATGGAAGATGTCAACCGGCAGATGGCCGGGTTGTGGAGACGTAAAGGTCGGATAGGACGCTGCCTGCAATTGCATTGGAGAGTGACAGGAGTGCAGTATTGAGGCTTGTGAAAGTTGGCAGCATGTCTGCTGGCACGAACTGCCATCTTCGACACCCTGACAACCATTCATGGTAGTCATCTTCATGGCATGGGTCATCACAGAAGCATTGCCTGCTTCAGCAAAGGCTGGCTGCACAGACAATAATGCCAGCAATCCCAATAACCATATGTAACGCATCATGAACACATCACCCCCATCAGAAGCCAAAATACTACCGGGAGAAAAATATGCAAACAACCGCTGAATACAGATCTCACCAAACTAACTGATGTTATGAAATGTGGTTCTCAATTAAACGGACAAAAACTATACCTGATGCAGACGGAATATCTACTCCAGCCTCCGGGTAAAAAACCACCCGGCAATAGATAACGTGACCAACCCGATCACCAGCAACGGCCAGGTATTCGTCCATACCTGTTCAAACGGCATGTTCTTGAGAAATAGACCTTTGACCGTAATCAGGCTGTGTTTAAGCGGATTGATCCAGGTAAGCGTCTGTAGCCAGCCCGGCATATTCTCAATGGGGGCAGCATAACCGGACAACGTAACGGCCGGCACCATAAACAGAAATGCACCCAATATGGCCTGTTGCTGGGTTTTGGAAATGGCAGAGATGAACAGACCGACTCCCACCACTGCCATCACAAATGTGAACAAAACAAGCAGCAGCCACAGGAAGGATCCGGTAAACGGAATCTTAAAAACACCGACTGAGAATCCCCAGATCAGCATCCCTTCTGCCAGGCCCACCAATACCGCTGGCACGGTTTTACCCACCAGAATCTCCCACGGCATAAGAGGTGAGACCAACAACTGATCAAACGTACCCAACTCACGCTCTCTGGCTACCGACAGTGCCGTAACGATCAGAGTAATCAGCATGGCCAGAATCGCCACCAGCGACGGCACTGTGAACCACAAATATAACAAATTCATGTTGAACCAGTTACGCCCCACCAGCACCGTTGGCAATACGTCACCGCCTCGCTTAAAACGCACTTCCGCACTGTAACCATTTACCAGTTGGGTAATGTAACCACTGACTATTTGCGCGGCATTGGAACGACGACCATCCAGAATAACCTGCAGCTTCGCTACCTTGCCTCGCTCCAGCTGACGGGAAAAGTCCTGTGGGATCAAAATAGCAGCCATGACTTTTTGTTCATCGATCAGAGGATGCAGCGCCTGCAGACTGTTGACCATTTGAATATGCGTAAAAGTGGGAGAAGCCGCAAGCCGTTGTACAAGCTCATACCCATGTTTACCAGTATCCTGGCTATAAATGGCCAGCGAGACATTTTTGACTTCCAGGGTGGCCGCAAAACTAAACACCAATAATTGCAGGATCGGCGGCGCAATCAATACCATCCGTCCGCGAGGATCGCGAAATAAAGCCAGCAGTTCTTTGACAATCAGCGCAAGGATTCTCACACATCCAACCTCTTGACGGTTTTTCGCGCGGTGAGAGCAAAAAACACCAGGCCGATAAACATCATAGAGCCCATGCAAGAAAGCAGTAGTGGCCAGACATTTCCACTGAGAAACAGCGTTTGCAGGCTGGTCACAAAATAGCGGGCCGCAAACACATGACTGAGCATACGCACTGGCAACGGCATAGAACTGATCTCGAAAATAAATCCAGACAACATGAATGCCGGAAGAAAGGCCGACATTAATGCCATTTGAGATGCCACAAACTGATCCTTGGCCACCGATGAAATCAACAACCCCTGACCCAGGGCTCCAAGCAGGAAAACAGAGGTGGCCACAGCCAGTGCCAGAAATGATCCCCTGAATGGAACGTGATACCAGAATGTCGCTACTGCCCAACACACCACCATCGACCCCATCCCAAGCAAATAATAGGGAATAAGCTTACCCAACAGGATTTGGCTGATTGAAACCGGCGTGGCCATTAACGCCTCCATGGTGCCCCGCTCCCATTCGCGGGCAATCACCAGCGCGGTCAGCAGGGTACCAATCAGCGTCATAATGATGGCAATTGAACCCGGGATTAGAACATTACGGCTGCGCAGTTCGGGGTTAAACCAAAAGCGGTTATCGAGCCTGATCAAAGAGGGCGTCAGATCAACGCCCCGATCACGTATCTGATGGCCCAGCCAGACCAGATAAACACCGTTGACATAATTCTGAACAAAGGAGGCAACGTTCGGCTCTGAACCATCGGCAATAACCTGAATACTTGCACTGCGGCCATCCAGAATCGCATCGGCCACCAGGTTCTGCGGCACCACGACTATGCCGCGGATTTTCCCAGCCACCAACTGCGGTTCGAATTCCCGTCGATCATGACCGATTTCAACCTCCAAAAAACGCGAGGAAGTAAACGTTTCCACAAGACTGGAAACGCTCGGAGACATATCTTCCAGGACCAACCCAATACGGATACGATTGCTATCGAGATTAACGCCGTAGCCAAATATGAATAACAATACCAACGGCAATACAAAGGCGATCAGAATAGCGCTTGGATCACGCATGATCTGTAGCATTTCTTTGCCGATCAATGCCACCAACCGTCTCACGCCGCCCCCTCTGCCAATGGATCGTTGTCATAATTCCGGACCAACGATATAAATGCTTCTTCCAGTGTGGGCGACTCCATACCGGACAAATTTGAGGCCTTAAGTTTCAAATCATCCGGGCTGCCGGTAGCGATATTGTGACCCCGATATATCAGCCCGATACGATCACAATATTCGGCTTCATCCATAAAATGGGTGGTCACCATGACGGTCACCCCTTTCTCAACCATGGCATTTATGTGCATCCAGAATTCACGCCGGGTGATCGGGTCCACCCCCGAAGTTGGTTCATCGAGAAATAACACGTCGGGTTGGTGCATGACTGCACACGCCAGTGCCAATCGTTGTTTATAACCCAATGGTAATGATCCGGCGGTCATTTTCAGGTAGGGGGCAAAATTGAAAATATCCGTCATCAGTTCAATCTGATGTCGGCGGCGTTTCCCCGAGAGTCCATAGAGACCGGCAAAAAACCTTAAATTCTGCAATACACTCAAGTTAGCGTAGAGCGAAAAAGACTGGGCCATGTATCCAATACGTGCACGCGCTTTGGAGGTTGCGGTTTTCAGATTCAATCCGGTGACAAAAGCTTCTCCGGAGCTGGGCTGTAACAATCCACACATCATTTTGAAAGTTGTTGATTTGCCAGCTCCATTCGGACCCAGCAGGCCAAATACTTCCCCTCGGTGTATTTGGAAGGTGTTATCTGCCACTGCAGTGAATTGACCGAACTGTTTACTCAAGCAGTGGGCATCAATAACCGGTTGATCGTTGGCCGGTTTGTCCGCCATTTCTGCTGCCAGAGCTGACTGCCCTCCCGGACCACCACCCAGAATATCGATAAAGGCATCTTCGAATCCCGGTGCCACAGACTGCCACTGACCACTGTCCAATTTTGGCCGGGATTGCCCGGCCCCTAACACAACACGGACATTATGTCCCTGAATCACGCCATCGATGACCTCTGGCTGACGCAGCATGTCTGTAAGTAGCTTTCTGCGCGTTTCTGCTGGAATCCCTTGAATTTGCCACACCCGGCCACGGACTTTTTGAAACAACTCAGCCGGGGCACCATCATACAGCTTTTTACCGTCATTCAAGAGAATAACAGTATCGCATTTTTCCGCCTCATCAAGATAAGCTGTTGACCAGACCACCGCCATGCCGGCGGATAACAGCTCACGCACCATCGCCCATAATTCACGGCGGGAGATTGGATCCACCCCGACACTTGGTTCATCCAACAACAGCAATTGCGGATCACCAAGCAATGCACACGCGAGTCCCAGCTTTTGCTTCATACCTCCGGATAATTTTCCTGCCAATCGTTGCTGAAATGACTCCAGCGCAGTGAAATGCAGCAATCGGGCAAATTTATCGATACGTGCCTGGCCGGTTACCTGACGCAAATCCGCATACAGTTTCAGGTTCTCCAGCACCGTCAGATCTTCATAGAGACCAAATTTCTGTGGCATGTAACCAGTCACTTCATGCACTGCTCCAGCCTGCTGCACGGTGTCCAGTCCAGCGACAGCAATACTCCCACTATCTGCCTGCATCAAACCCACCAAATGACGTAACAGCGTGGTTTTACCGGCTCCATCCGGGCCAACCAGACCGGTCATACGACCCGGAACGATCTCTGTGGAAATATCTTCCAGAGCAGGTCGGTCCATACCCTTGAAGTGCTTGCTGAGATGATCAATAACCGCCACCGGAGTACTCATGACTGTCCTGCCGCAGGCTTTGGTATCGTGACCGTAACCGGCATACCCTGACGCAAGCCACGATCTGGATTAGCAACAATGACCCGCAAGCGATACACCAGTTCGGTTCGTAACTGGGTGGTTTCCACGGTTTTGGGTGTAAATTCGGCCTGGGGAGAAATAAATCCAATCTGCCCCTGATAAGTCCGGTGTGAATCGGTTGTGACGGTGACCTGCTGACCCGGTGAAAGGTAACCAAGATCGGGCTCATTAACGTATGTCCGTACCCATACTGGATCATTGAGCGCCAGGGTATACACCGGCTGACCAGAAGAAACGATAGACCCTTCCTCCCGCACACGGGTCAGAATAATACCGTCATTTGGTGCCAGCAAACGGCTGTCCTGCAAAGACGTTGCTGCAATGTTGACCTTTGCCTGCGCGGTCTTGACCCGGGCACGAGCCTCATCACGAGCAGCAATAGCATCATCGAACGCACCCTGGGAGATGGCCCCTTTTTTCAGTAACTCCGCATTACGTGCATACAATTTTTCGGCATTTTTTACAGCAGCTTCCGTTTCCTGCAACGATGCCTTGCGCAACGCCAGCTCATCCATAAACGGTCCGGTATCAAGTACAGCCAACACGTCCCCGCGATGAACCTGATCACCTTCTTCCTGATTCAGGGTCTGAATACGGCCCGCCACCCGAAACCCCAGCGCTACATCACGAATGTCAATGTTGCCATATAGTGTCAGCTCGGTAGTCTCTGCCATCGGCAAGCGCTGTTGTGTCATATAGTAATAGCCACCAACACCAGCCAGAGCCGACAACAACAGTAACACCAATACAACACGTTTCATTGCACCACCCCTGAATGTTGCCATCTATTAAGTATTTAAGCAGGTGATCAATCTTGCGCAATTAAGGCTCTATGATAAATGTAATTAATTCATCAAAGTCATGCTTATGATTAGCTGAGCTGGATTGTTGTAAAAATTCCATATCTGACTTGATGAGTCAGATTTTCAGCTACACTGAACAAACCAATGTGACACTATGGAGGCCTGTGATGCGTCGCTATATCCGCCATCCCATCACTGTACCCTTACAGTACCAGTTTGCTGATGATTCTGACGGCCTGGCCTCCCGCACCAGCAATATCAGCAATGGAGGGCTGTGTATTAATACCGAAGAACCTTTACCTCCGGGGAAACATTTAAAAATCTGCATTCATATCGGCGACTTGCCATTTGAAGTGGATGCACAGGTTGTATGGTGCAACACCTGTCTGCTGGGTTTTGAAAGTGGGGTGTGCTTTCAGAATACAGAAGATGCATATGCTGCACGAATGGTTGAACAAATCTGCTATATTGAGCAGTATCGTCAGCGAATTCGGGAGCAGGAACAAAGGGAGCTCACCCAGGAACAGGCCGCTGAAGAATGGATCGAACGTCATGCAGCGGATTTCCCATCCTGGGATCACTGATCAGCAATAGATTCATCTCTTCATCGTTACCGAAAACTTTTAAAATAAGTATGTTGATACAAAATGTTGTCATGCATTTTTGTGTCCAATCACGCGTCAGATTGACGGAATACAATAAAGCCTGATGACGCGGCAGGCAGGCGCTCACAAAACTGAATACATTGTGAGTAAATTTTTTCACAGAACTTGGCTTTTAGCGTCTCTCAGGAGATATTTAGTTCTTTAATATCGGATAACAGGTGTTTAAACATGTCAGATGTTGCGTCAAAACTCACGCAGGTTCGCGAGCAAATGGAGAAACTAGGGTTGGATGCCCTGATTGTCCCGCGTGCTGATGAGTACCTAGGCGAGTATATTCCAGCTTACAACGAGCGTCTGCGCTGGATCAGCGATTTCACCGGATCTGCTGGCATGGTTATTGTTCTCAAGGATCGTGCAGCTATTTTTGTGGACGGTCGTTATACCGTTCAGGTTCGTCAACAAGTTAATGAAGACCTGTTTGATATTTTTCATCTCATTAAAGATCCGCAGCCCGAGTGGCTAAGCCAACAGCTGAAAAGTGGTGCGAAGGTAGGGTTTGATTCCAGAACAGTAACACCCGCCTGGTACGAAAAATGCTCTGAAATACTTGCCGGTGCTGATATTCAGTTGCTGGACACCGAAGCCAATCTGATTGATCTGTGCTGGCACGATCGCCCCAAGCCCATCGTCAATAAAGCCCTGTTGCTGGACAAAGCGTTTACGGGCATGACCAGTGTTGATAAACGCGACAAAATTGCAGGATTGATTAAAGACAAGCAAGCCGACGCTGCTCTGATCTTTGCAGCCGATTCATGTAACTGGTTGCTAAACATCCGAGGTCGGGATATTCCGTCACTACCAATTATTCTGGGCATTGCTGTATTACATAGTAATGGCAATATGGTATTTCATTGCAATCTCAACAAATTGCCCGCGGGCATTGAACAACACGTTGGTATTGGCGTCACTTTTAAAGAGGAAAGTGAACTGAGCGATACCCTGAATCTTCTGGCTGGCAAGCAGGTTATCGTAGACACTGATACAGCCAATGCCTGGTGCATGTTAAAACTCCGGCAAGTGGGAGCGAAAATCATCGAGTCCGACGACCCGGTCATTGAACCCAAGGCCTGTAAAAACCGTGTTGAAATACAGGGGTTCAAACAGGCACATATTCGTGACGCTGCCGCCGAAATCGAGTTTCTCTGCTGGCTGGACAATATTGTTACCGAGGGCCAGCGGCCAGATGAGGCGAGCCTGTCAAATTATCTGTTCAATTGCAGAGCCCGGCAGAAATTTTTTGTTGAGGTCAGCTTTGATACCATTTCCGCCGCTGGCAGTAATGCAGCCATGTGTCACTATAATCACGTAGACGGCACACCCGCCAAATTACCTGATAACGGCATCTATCTGGTCGACAGTGGTGGCCAGTATTTTGATGGAACAACGGATATCACCCGGACAATAGCCATCGGTAATGTGACCGAGACCATGAAACGCAATTTTACCCTGGTACTCAAAGGTCATATTGCGTTGGATCAGGCCCGTTTCCCGGAGGGTACCACCGGTTCTCAACTCGATGTTCTGGCCAGACAGTATTTATGGCAGCAAGGACTGGACTTTGATCATGGCACCGGTCACGGTGTGGGGCATTTTATGAGCGTGCACGAAGGTCCTCAACGCATCAGTCCAAAAGGCAACAACGCCACCTTAAAAGAAGGCATGGTGATCAGTAATGAGCCTGGCTATTACGAAGACGGCAGTTATGGAATCCGCTGCGAAAACCTGATGTTTGTCACCCGGGATGAAGCAATCAGTTCTGATAGCAAAACCTTCTATCGATTTGAAGCCCTGACACTGGTTCCTTTTGATCTGCGCCTGGTTGAGCGTTCATTGTTAACAGATAACGAAGCCATGTGGTTGAATAATTATCATCAGAAGGTGTATGACACCATTTCTCCGTTGCTGACAGATGAGCAACGCACATGGCTGAAAAACGCCTGCCGCGGAATCTAATATCGAAGCACAGGGATGTGCAGAATCATTCCGTTAACAACGAATCAATACCAACCCTTTGACACCAAAGGGTTTCCTCTCTATAACACCCGCCTTCAACCGAACACACCAGTAGTTTCCCACTAATTATCAGGTTAATAGGATGCTTATGCAGTACCAGTGGTTTCTTTTTGATATTGACGACACTCTATACGACCACCGGGGCACCGAAGCTAACGCCCTGACCAAAACGTTTGAAGACTTCGGTCTGGAGTTTAAGGAAGAGTTCCGTCCTGTTTACAAGCAAATAAATACTCGCCTGTTCACCCAGATGGAACAGGGCCATATAGATGCAGCCACAGTTCAGGTACAACGATTCAAAGACCTGTTTGCACAATTGGAACTCGACTTCAAACCTGTTTCGCAATTATCTTCACACTACCTGGAACAGCTGGCAACGTGCAGCACGATACTTCCTGGAGCGCTTGAAACCATCGAGCAGCTGGCCAAATACAGTCAGGTGGCACTACTGACCAACGGCTTCACAATTGCGAAGCACAAGCAGATCTCCATTTCGCCTCTCAAACCCTACATCAAGTATCTGTTTATTTCAGAAGAAATTGGCTATGCCAAACCCAGCTGGGAGGTTTTTGATTATTCATTTGCCAAAATGGGCCGTCCCGAGCGATCCAAAGTACTCATGGTCGGTGATTCCTTGCAAACCGATATTCGAGGAGGGAATCGCTATGGTATTGATACCTGCTGGATCAACCGCAACCACGTTGAACGCTCATCTGATATCACTCCCACCATAGAAATCAGTGATATAGGGCAACTGATGTCCATGCTCGATTCAGAGTAAACAAGTGGGTGAATAAATATTGGAAGCTTGCATTTATTTTAGAATAATCTAATATTTAGAAAAATTTATGTTTCTGGAGGCAGACACATGAGCAAGCATCAAACTCCGCAAAACACAGCCAGCAGTCTTGACAGAGACAAGCGTCGGATGATGGTTTCAGCCAATCGCAGTGCTGCCCGGCATCGAGTCAGATATATTGAGACATCAGGCCCAAAAACCGAATGTACGGTATGTGAGATAAGTCCCTCCTGAAAAAGCATTTCCTGTTCGAGGTTGTAAACTTACTTGGAGCCAATGGCTCCTTTTTTGACAATAATGCGCTTGTTTTGCTCGCCCGATGCAAAATATTTCACCACAATACGCCCCCCTCCCTCTGAACTGCTTATAACAGACAGAGCGCCTTCTAATACTGCTGAGTTTTCCTATTTTTCATTGGTGATCGCGATATACAAGCAGGCAACCTTGTAACCATTTTGCCCTATCATGTAATCGACAAGCCAATACATTAAATAGCATAATCTTACAAAATGTATCGTTATTGACCTGCACTGTTGGCACTCAAATAATTACCAAAATAACAAACACTTAAAACCCTTGACTAATACTTATATCTGGTTATCCAGCAAACAGCTGAAACTACTGTTTTAAAAAAATTGTCAAATCATCAATAACTGGTGAATGTTTATCGTTTTATCATGACAACCGTTTTTATAATTGCATTTATAAGACGCTGTTCACGATATTCGGAATAGTTTCGGGCTGGAGGTTGTCTAGATCTGTTTCTATGCTATACCGAAAGGTAACATGGCATAAACTTGGTTAAGCTCTGGACGGTTGGTTGTACTCTCCTGATTTATTGAATAAAAAAACGGAGAAGAAGCATTATATTTTTGAGGTCACTAAATGCGTTTTTCAAAAGGTTTTACGTTAATTGAGTTACTCGTGACCATAGCAATTATGGCAATACTGGCAATGATTGCCGCCCCCAGCTTTGTGCAACAGATACGTAGCAATTATGTCGTTGCGACCACAACCAAATTGCAGGACGCCTTGTCTTTTGCGCGTTCGGAAGCGATTAAACGATCAGCATATATCACTATCTGTTCTTCCAGTAATGGAAGCACCTGCCTCACCTCGCCCGACTGGACCAAGGGATGGCTGGTATTTGTCGACAACGTCAGCAGCGAATCATCAGCATCTGTCAGTGAAGGAACGGTATTACTATACTGGAACGATATTAATACCAACATCGCAATCAGTGCCGTTCGAGGGACCTCCCAGTCACTCAGTTTTTTACGGTTTAACACCATCGGCCTGTTGGCTAAGTTGAGCGCCAGCGATACCGATATACGCACGTTCAAAATACAAACCAATGGCTGTTCAACGAGTAAAGCCCGGATGATCACCGTCGGATATGCCGGCGTGATTAACTTCGCCAGCGCCACATGCAGTTAGGTAGCACCATGAGAACAATGCACACACAAACTGGAACCAGCATGATCGAAGTGTTAGTGACCGTTGTTATTTTGTCAGTTTCATTGCTGGCCATGGCTGCCATGCAAACCCAATCCGTCAAACTCAATCAAAGCGCACTGCTACGATCACAGGCCAATATCATGGCTTATGAAATCATGGATCGTATCCGGATCAACCGCGGCAAAGACAGCATTAACATCACCAGTTATACCGCTGATTACGACGCCACACCATCCGGGAATGCAATGGCTGTCCAGGATGTCAGGAGCTGGCGTAACAATCTGGCCAGCACTTTGCCAGCGGGTAAAGGTGCTATCAATTGCGTGGCAGCAACCCGGCTATGCAAAATTTCGGTTAAATGGTCTGAAGAGCAGATATTTGGTGCTGCTGGTACTGGCAATCCCGATGCAACCACTGAGTTTGTGTATCAAACCAATATATAAGAAGAGACAGGCGCTTTATATGTATAAAGGCATTCGCAATCAAACTGGATTATCCCTGGTAGAACTGATGATAGCCCTGACTCTGGGACTGGTGCTCACCGGTGGGGTCATTATGACCTTCATATCTACCAAAGGGATGTACACGACACAACAGGGTTTATCCCAAATTCAGGATACCGGCCGGCTGGCTGTTGAATTTCTTGAAAAAGACATTCGT
Source organism: Gynuella sp. (assembly GCF_050297175.1). Classification (NCBI taxonomy): domain Bacteria; kingdom Pseudomonadati; phylum Pseudomonadota; class Gammaproteobacteria; order Oceanospirillales; family Saccharospirillaceae; genus Gynuella; species Gynuella sp. The sequence goes on from NZ_JBNKSF010000061.1 coordinate 154,890, forward strand.
ATGGCCGGTTATATGGGGTGTGCAACACGCGCTACCACGATGACGATTACCAATACCCTGAACAACTCAAGCGATTATAAATATGCTTTCCAAACAGCGATTCAGGGATACACCGCCGCTACGTTACCCAATGGCACTTTAACCAAAACTCCTGTCGCCGATACTGATATCGTGGTGATCCGCTCTGCCGGCAGTTCAGGCGTACAGGTTTCGAAAAATAACGACGCTGCACAAGTCTTCGTAACCAATACAGGGGTAGAAGCCGGTGGCTGTGGAGGTAACAAAAACAGAGTCAGCGGTATTTGTGAAGGGGATATTCTGGTGGTAACGGATTGCTCCAAGGCACGTATTTTTCAGGTCACAAACGTTACTCAAAGCGGTAATGAGGTCAACCTGGTACACAGCAATAGCGGTAGTTCTCCGGGCAATGCCATATCCAGCTGGGGAGGGAACTCCATTGATCCGGAAGAATCATTTGGTGCCGGCTCAGAAATAATGACTGTAACCACTTCTGTCTACTTTATAGCAACCGGAACTTCCGGGCGTCCCAGCCTGTGGAAAAGCCAGAATGGCATTGAATTTGAACTACTTCCCGGCGTCGAGGATCTGGCCATTAGCTATGGTGTTGACACCGATGCTTCACAGGACTTTATCCCTAACAGCTACCAGGCCGCCAGCAGCGTAGTGGATTGGAACAGGGTTGTGTCGACTCAGATCTCACTGCTGATTGCCAGTACAGAAAACAACGTTCTGCCGGAAGCGCAGAGCTATACATTTGATGACACGACGGTAAAGCCCTCAGACAAACGTCTACGCCGGGTATTTTCCAGCACCGTTGGCATTCGCAGTCGACTCAATTGACCGGAGCTCTTTATGTTTTACAGAGATAAACCTGTTGCAGTTTATCGCCAGCAGGGCGTAGCACTACTTGTTGGCCTGGTGATGCTGCTACTGCTTACGATTATTGTGCTGGCCGCCGTTCGCGGTACCGATTTGCAGGAACGAATGGCCGGGAACATGCGCGACAGAAACCTGGCCTTTCAGGCAGCCGAAGCCGCCTTGAGAATTGGTGAGGAATCTTTGCAGAAAGATGTTCTGCCAAGCTTCACCGGCAGCACCGCGGGATACTGGCCGGACCTCAACGACGATGGCAACAAAGGTACGCTGACGGTAGGCAGCTGGCCATTTATGTCTGGTACTTCAGGACCTTATCGTCTGCGCCCGGTACTTTGGACAGACGATCAATGGGCCAACAACAGCGTACAACTACCTGCTGATACCATTACCGGTGTGAGTGAGCAGCCCAGATTCACCATTGAAAAAATTATCGTCTCCGCACTGGAAGCCAGTCAAGGCGGCGGCATCGATATTGAAAGCACCGAAAAATATGCAGATTACGAGTATTACCGAATCACTGCCCGGGGAGTGGGCGTTTCCGGTCAATCGACTGCTGTTGTTCAATCCACTTATATTCCTTAGCAGAGTTTCATAGACCATGAAAGCAACCTCAGCATTTATAAAGCTTATGCATCGGGCCATTTCTCCAGCGCTATGTGGATTGTTTATCGTCATAAACTTTCCATCCGCAGTTGCCGAAGTACCCAGCCAAAATCCACTATTTCTCAGCTCTCCTGTTCGACCGATCATGATGCTGAATATGTCCAGGGATCATCAACTGTTCTTTAAACTCTATGATGATTACTCCGATATCACCGATGGTAATAGTTCAACAGACACATTGGACGGAATCCCTGATACGACCTACGTAAACAACTATAGTTACTATGGCTACTTTGACAGTAACAAATGTTACGAATACAACAGTGGTAGCAGTCGTTTTGAACCGAAGTCTTTCACTACCGATCACTACTGCAGTAGTGGTCAATGGAGTGGCAACTTTCTGAACTGGGCCACCATGACACGTATCGATGCGGTACGAAAAATTCTTTATGGCGGTTATCGTATAACCGATACCGCCACAGAAACTGTATTGCAACGCTCCTTTCTACCGAATGACGCACACTCATTTGCAAAGTACTACGCCGGCAGTGATATTAATAAACTGACACCATTCTCCAGCAATAATACCGATTTCGATCCTAAGAAAAGAGGGATTACCATTTGTAATACCTCTGATCCGAGTAACCGTAGCAAGCCCTCTCAACAATTGATTGGCAGCAACGATAAGCCATTAATGCGAGTGGCCAGAGGCAATTTTTCCCTATGGGCCAGTAATGAACGCTGGCAATGTCGCTGGGGAACAGGGACTAACGACAACAACAGTTCAGTGAGTGGAATCAATGCTTATAGCTCTGCGCCTAATACAAACAATAATGGGTTAGGACTTTACGATTATGAAGTTAAGGTAAAAGTCTGCGATGGCAGCCTGATCGACAGCACCAACGATGAGCAATGCAGCGCTTATACCACCTCAACAACGACCCACTATAAACCAACTGGCCTATTGCAAACCTATGGTGAAAATGACTCCATTCATTTTGGCCTGATGACCGGTTCCTACGGTAAAAACAAGTCCGGCGGAGTATTGCGAAAAAAAGTTGGTTCTATCACGGATGAAATCAATAGCGACGGGACATTTAAGACACCTTCTGGCGGTGGTATTGTCAATACTATTAACCTACTGAATATTTACGGCTACAGTTTTTCTAATGGTACTTATTTTGACAACAATTTGTCGGGACAAAATGACAATTGTTCCTGGGCCAAAACCAGTTTCAGCAATGGTACTTGTTCCAACTGGGGTAACCCTCAAGCTGAGATATATCTCGAATCACTTCGGTATCTGGCCGGAAAAAACAACCCCAAATATGCAACCGATGATTCAGGAAGAATCAGTGGACTCACCAGCGTCAGTACCTGGGGAGATCCAATTGATACTACTTCCGATGGCAACTATTGTGCACCACTGAATATCCTGCAGTTCAACACCTCTACGTCTTCGTACGATACTGATGACCTTGGGGCTGCGAGCACTGATTTCTCCGCCGCTATAGATAATTACACCAACCGAATTGGTTCTGCAGAGGGTATTCACGGAGGCGAGTATTTCGTCGGAGAAAACGGTACGGACAATAATCAGTTATGTACAGCCAAAAACATTTCCTCATTGTCATCGGTCATGGGTAGCTGCCCCGAAGCACCTCGCTTGGAAGGTGGTTATGACCTTTCAGGGCTAGCTTTTTTGGCCCGTAAAGACGGGATTGACCAATATCGTGAAAAAGTCAAAACATTTGGGGTCGCACTGGCACCGGCAGTGCCCAAAATAGAAGTCAATGTACCTGGAACAGCAGGCAAAAAGACAGTTGCCATTGTACCTGCCTGTCGAAATACCAGCTTGAACCCTGACGCCAACTGCGCCATTGTTGACTTCAAAGTGGTTTCCCAAACGACTACCGACAGTCTATCCAGCGGCAAGGTTTACGTTAACTGGGAGGACAGTGAACAGGGTGGTGACTACGATCAGGATATGTGGGGTACTCTGGAATACAGCATCACCAGTAGCCAAGTAACCATCACAACCGACGTCGCTGCCCAATCCACCGGCGATAGAATGGGATTTGGTTACATTATCAGCGGCACTACCTCAGATGGTTTTCATGCTCACTCCGGCATCAATAACTTCAGCTATTCAAGCGAATGTTTAAACTGCCAATCTGGCAACAGTGCCACTACAAAAGGATATAATATCGGTACCTCAAGTGGCGAAATTCTAAAGCCAGCCCTATATTACGCGGCCAAATGGGGTGGTTTTGAAGATGATAATATGACCGATAGCGAAATTGCGTCATCCACACCAGCCAATTATTTTTATGCCACTGAAGCCCGCAAGCTGAAAGACTCTCTGGAATCTGCGTTTACTCAGGTCGCCTCTACCATTGGCTCAGTTGCAACGGCAGCTACTAACTCAGCAAGACTCACCGGTAACTCCTATGTTTACCAGGCGCGTTTCAACAGCGATGACTGGAGCGGTCAGCTACTGGCATATCCGATTGATGAGGATGGTAATGTTGATATGACCAGTGACGCTGCCTGGGATACCGATACCACTCTGACTAATTTATCCAGCCGTAAAATTTATACATATGATGGTACTGCTGCTGCCCGTAGCCTGCGTCAACTCAACTCGGCAAACTGGAATAATAATAACCTGCCGGATCTTAAAACTGCGCTGACAAAAGCCTCGGACACTGATGCCACCCTGGCTTTTAAGCGTTTTCAATGGCTGCTCGGCACCGATGACCCAACCTTGCGGCCACGAGATAACGTTCTGGGTGATATTGTCAATTCTGACCCTGCTTTTGCCGGCAGTGCATCTCAACACTATAACGCCTTACCAGCAGCCTATGGCTCTGCCAGCTACAATGCTTATGTCGATCACAAAGGGGGTCGGAATCCAGTCGTTTTTGTTGGTGCCAACGACGGCATGTTGCATGCTTTCAACGCCAGTACTGGTACTGAAATATTTGCCTATGTACCCCGGGCGGTATTTCCCAAACTCGCGACGCTGAGCGATACCGATTATAACCACCAGTATCTTGTGGATGGTCCGCTCTATGTCGGGGATGCTTATCTTAATGATAAATGGCGCACTGTACTGGTCGGTGGTTTCGGTGCCGGAGCGAAAGGTTTTTTTGCCCTGGATGTCACCGACGTTCTGGACGATAACACCAAAGTTCCAGAGGTTATTTTTGATGTCAGCGCCGATGATAGCGGTCTTGCCTATAAAGATGGCCTGGGTTTTGTCCAGAGTCGTCCAATCATTGTTCCTACGGCTGACGGTAACTGGACTGCGGTCTTCGCCAACGGCACCAACAGCACCAGCGGTACTGCCCGGCTTTTCACTATTAACCTTGAAGATGCCACAGACTATCAATCGATTGACACAGAGGCAAAAATTACCGGTGCAGACGATAACGGTTTAACTGGCGCATCGTTGCTGCCAAACGGTCATGGTGTTGCAGTTTATGCTTATGGCGGCGATATCATGGGCAATATGTGGAAATTCGACTTAAGTGCCAGCAGCTCCAACAGCTGGAAAGTTGCCTATAAATCCGGTTCTAAACTCGAACCGCTAATCAAAGTTATTGATAAAGATGGCAAGCCTCAACCCATCACAGCAACACCCACGCTTGGGCTGAACAGTCTGCGCAAGAATACCACCGGCAGTCAGGATGTGGATTCTGTTATGGTCTATTTCGGTACGGGTAAATACTATTCCAACGCCGATGTGGGTGTGGACGATGTACAAAGCCTTTATGCCATTGTGGATGACGGTAACAGTATTGACCTGAGCCAGGCCAACCGCAGCACGCTGCTACACAAAAAGGAAATTACCTCTGAAACCTCAGGCAAGCGAGTCATCAGTGGCGATAGAGACAACGATGACGGCAGTACTGCTGTGGACTGGGAAAATGAGGCAGGATGGTTCCTGGATTTAAAACCACCGGCAGCCAATGTCGATCCTGAAGGCGAGCGTATTCTGACCAAACCTGTGCTGCTCTATGATCGTGTGATTATAACGACCTTTACGCCATCGGATAATCAATGTGATTATGGTGGTGTCGGCTGGCTTATGGAACTGGTCGGCGTCGGAGGTTTATATGACAAAGACTATTCTGTCCTGAATGAGGATGCCAATACCAAACTGGATAATGCTATCCTGAGTGACCTGGTACCTGTGGTCGATAAAGAAACCATTTATCTGCTCGCCAGTGATCTTGGTGATACGGATGGCAATGGCAAACCATCAATCTCAACGTTTGTCGGTAGTGGCGTGAGTGGTTCTAAAGGGCGTATATCCTGGCGGCAGATTAAGTAGAGAAATATATGAAACAGAAATTTTCCGGTTTTACATTAATTGAAGTTATGATCGTCGTTGCCATCATCAGCATTCTGGCGGCGGTTGCTTATCCGAGCTATATGTCCCAGGTTCGAAAGAGCAATCGCAGTGATGCCAAAGTGATATTGAGTAATGTCGCCCAACAACTACAACGGTGTTTTACCGCTGTTGGCACCTACAAGCCATCCACTGCGGGCACATGCTCTGTGGTGGATAGCATTACCGGATCCGGCATCGTTTCTGGAGAAGGTTATTATGTCGTCAAAGTGGCAGACGCCGATCTGACCGCCACCAGCTACCTGTTAAAAGCGACTCCCGTTAGTGGAAAAGTTCAGGCCAATGACACTGCGTGCGCGGTATTCAGCCTAACCCAAACCGGGGTCAGAGGCGCAAGCGACTCCAGTGGTACAGATACCAGCAGCACCTGCTGGTAAAGTAACATTTGTGCCGTTTTAGCGGACAAAGAGCTATAAAAGGAAGAGTTACCAGAGTGCGTTCAGTACTCTGGTAACGATATAACCGAAAGGATTATTTTTGCCCGTAATAGGCATTCTTTCCGTGCTTACGCAGGTAGTGCTTGTCCAGCAGGGTCTGGTTCACACTGCTCACCTGCGGGTTGAGCATCATCGTATGTAAGGCCATTTTAGCAACCTCTTCCACGACTACCGCATTGTGTACAGCATTGTGAGGATCTTTTCCCCAGGCAAACGGAGCGTGCTCACGAACCAGAATACCGGGCACTTCCATCGGGTCACCATCAGCAATGGTTTCTATGATCACGTGACCGGTCTCAAGTTCGTATGCCCCGTTTATTTCATCATCCGTCAGTGCCCGGGCGCATGGAATTTCACCATAGAAATAATCCGCATGCGTGGTTCCCAATGCGGGAATACCTCTGCCAGCCTGCGCCCATGCAGTGGCATACGATGAATGGGTATGAACGATGCCTTTGATCTGTGGATACCGCTTATACAACACGGCATGAGTCGGGGTGTCAGAAGACGGCCGTAAATCCCCCTCGACCACATTACCCTCCAGATCAACGATGACCATTTTCTCAGGCGTTAACTGGTCATATTCGACACCGCTGGGCTTAATGGCAATCAGCCCTGAAGCCTCATCAAAACCACTGACGTTGCCCCAGGTAAAGGTCACCAGCCCGTGCGTCACCAGTTCTTTATTGGCCGCACAGACCTGTTCACGCAATTCTGCTAACAACATAGTTACTCCTTGGCCACGCTCGTTTCAATGAATCCACCCAGCGCCTGATAGCGCTGATAACGTTGGCCATAGAGTGCTGCTTTGTCGGCCCGTGGCTCAAAAACACTTTCGGTTTTACTGGCCAGGGCCTGTTGTGCTGTGGCCACATCAGGGAACACCCCGGCAGCAACTGCAGCAAAAATACCAGCTCCCAAAGCACAACACTGATCGGAGGCTTTGACTTCCAGTGGCTTATTCATGACATCTGCACACAACTGCATGATTACCGCTGATTTTCTGGAAATGCCACCAATCGCAATCACCCGGTTAATCGGCACATCCTGAGTTTCGAAACACTCGTTGATCGCCCGCGCACCAAACGCTGTCGCCTCCACCACGGCATGGAAAATATCCACCGCATCTGAGCCCAGGTTCAGCTGTGAAATGGCCGTGGTCAGCCGCTGATTGGCGTGTGGTGTACGACGACCATTGACCCAGTCCGTAGCCAATGGCTGTTTCAGACTCAGTGGATAGTCTGCCAGCTGTTTTCCCAATTCCGGCAGAATTTTGGCCTCCACACTTTCAGCCAGCTGTGAATCCCCCAGCAATGCCAGCGGCCAGGCCAGCAGGCGCTTGTACCAGGCATAGAAATCACCAAAGGCAGACTGTCCGGCCTCAAGACCCACCATGCCAGGAATGACCGAGCCGTCCACCTGACCACAAATACCAGCAATGGCTTTATCGCCAATAGCATCATAATCCACCACCATAATGTCGCAGGTGGAAGTGCCAATCACCTTAACCAGATCATTCGCAGTGACACCTGCGCCCACAGCGCCCATGTGACAATCGAATGCACCAACGGCCACCTGCACCGTTTGTGATAAACCAAGCTGTTCGGCCCATTCTGCAGTCAGCTGACCCACAGAAACATCGCTGGTGTAGGAGTCCTGGCCGATACGATCAACAAAACCGCTCAACAACGGATCAACTGCCGTGAAAAATGCATCCTCAGGCAGCCCGCCCCAGCGTTCATGCCATAAAATCTTATGTCCGGAAGCACAGCGAGATCGCTTCAATTGTGCCGGGGAGGTCGTACCGGTCAGCGTGGCGGGAATCCAGTCACACATTTCCACGAAGCTATGAATATTGGCGGCAACCTGCGCATCTTCACGGAGTACATGCAGCAACTTGGCCCAATACCATTCGGACGAATAAGTACCGCCTACGTATTGGGTATAGTCGATTGACCAGCTCTTGGCTTTGGCCGTCAACTGCTCAGCTTCAATGATCGCGGTATGATCTTTCCACAACACAAACATCGCATTGGGATTAACTGCAAACTCTTCTTTTAATGCCAGAGCGGTACCATCATGATCAATCGCAATTGGCGTGGAACCAGTGGTATCGACACCGATACCTACGACGGTTTTCATCATCTCTGCGCCGACAATCGGCTGTAAATCGGTAATACAACGGGTCAGGGCCTTAAGGATATCGGCGGGGTGCTGACGATACTGCTGGGCATCCGGCTGACAATATTTGCCCTGCTTCCAGTCTTGATATTCAGCGACACACGATGCGAGTTCGGCGCCGGTTTCTGCATCAATCAGCAGAGAGCGTACCGAATCACTCCCGAAATCCACCCCAATTACTGTTTTCTGAGTCATTATTTTTGTTCCAGGATCAGGCTATAAAGGAGGACAACAATTATGCGGCCTGACATGGACTACATTGTGATAGAAAAAACTGCTGCGTATATTGACAACTACGCTATTATTTTTCAGAATCTTAACTATCTCATTTTTATATTTTCTCATAAATATTTGATTTATAAGTATTTTTTGAGAAATATAGAGCTGTTTGAGTATTAAACGTTGTTTTGGTGTGTATTGAGGTTTAGCATCAATACATGGATATTTCTCCTGCCATAAATCAATAAAAATAAGACGTTTATGCTACATAAGTTTGATACCCGAGAACCGCAGCTGGACCCGTTGAAACCAGGCTATCCGTTTAATGCCCATCTGGTAGCCGGCTCCACGCCAATTCACAAACATGGTGACCTGGACTTCTGGATCAACCGTGCATCCGGCCTGAAAGGTTTCATTATCAACCTGACAGTTGCCGGTACCGGACTGGTATTTCCACGCACTGAAGATGAACGCCGGGTACATCCGGGCGACATGATGCTGCTGCCAACCGGTGTACAACACGACTATGGTCGGGCACCTGAAGTCGATCAGTGGCATCACCGATGGATCTATTTTCGCCCCCGAGCTACCTGGAGCGAATGGCTCAAATGGGCCAACTTGATTGCCGGCGTCGGATTCCTCAGCATTGACTCAGATGCCTCCATGCAACGCATTGAAAGCCTGTTTGAAGATGTCGAACGGGTCAGCCACTCCGAAACCATGTTATCGGAAGAGCTATCCTTCAACCTGCTTGAACAGATTCTGATCCGATGCTGCGAACTCGATACCAATCGCCCACAGTTTCCCATCGACAAACGAATCCACCAGGTCTGCCAATACATCCACGAACATCTTGGCTCCGAACTCAGCATCACCGAATTATCGAAAATCGCCTGCATGTCTAATTCCCGTTTTTCGCATTTATTCAAGCAGCAGCTCGGCGTGCCGGTGCGACAATGGATCGAAGATCAGCGCGTCAGCCTGGCACGACAACTGCTGATCACCACCAACCTGGCAGTTAACCAGGTATCGCGGCATCTGGGTTATCAGGATGCCCTGTATTTTTCGCGGGTGTTTAAAAAGAAACTGGGTGTCAGTCCAAGAGAGTACCGGGAAGGGCATCTGTAAATACCAATACTTAGCCATGATGATAGAGCCCCCGCCAGCAGATGACGGGGGCATATCGCAGTTTTCAATTTATAGCAGCATCCAAATGGTCAGTATTTCTGATAATTACGCTTCTGCCAGACAACACAGATACCATCACACGTCACGAAAACAACTTATCCTCAATATTTCCCGTTAATTACAGCGGATACACTTTTTCAAATCGCTCAAGTACCAATTCTGAAGTTTCGGTGAATTCAGCTCCGATTTCGCTGGCGTATTGCGTAAAAAACTCAATATGGGCTTCACGCCACCACTCGTAAGTTCCATCACCTTCACCTTCTGCCTCTGCAAATTCCCTTGTCACTTCATTAAAAGGGCATGTAGACACTTCGGTTAGCCTGATAATACATACCGGCTCCTGAGCCCAGTTCAACACTACCGTGAGCGCGCCGACTTCAGGAAATGGTTCATTGGCAACATCGTATGCTGCCTTCAAACTGCACGATGCCCGTTTAATGCCGGTATTCACCAGACGGGCACATTCATTGGCGTTAAATTCATCGGCACAAAAGTAGTCCGCTAAAACCAGGGGAATGCTGGAACGCTCTGCATCAGTGAGTGTGTTCAGATATTTATCAAGGTATTCTTGTTGTTTTTCATTCATGTATTTTTCCGGAATTTTTATTAATTTTAATAGTTAAGGCAGGTCATTGTAGTTTAGCGTCGTGCTTCGCACGATCGATTCGAAAATTTGATTATCATAATTACTAAAAACATAAAGCCAGTTACACTTTTCTCATCATAGACCATAAATTTAATACACCATAAATGACATAATTATCTGATGTTTTTCATGGCTTATTGTTGGATAACTGACCGGAAAACAGCACCAAAACCGCATACATTTAACAATGAAAAATACAGCAATATTCCGCATATAAGAAATGTTCTGCATGCTGTCATTATCATTGCTCCAGGGGTTCAGATTCAGGGACCAAATCGCACCTAAAGAGGCATGAATTATCTTTCAATGCCGAGATCACAGCCATCGAACAGCTGCATTTACTAGCAGACCTCTGAAAAATAGGAATAGTTTTGATGCAGGCAAGGAAGCACCATTCGCAACACCGAAATGTACTGGCATAAATGAGAGTGTGAGACTGGGGCTGACAACGTCCTACGCGAAAATAGGCCATTTTTCAGAGTTTCCCTAGGCTTCTTTACCATTAAAATATCTGACATCAATACCCGATACCCATTCTTCATCGGCCATCCGAAAGTTTACCGCTACTCTGGGTTCCGGATCCCCTTCGAAGGTTTGATAATGAGTAATACAACCACAGTGAGCGCAACGCACAAATTCGACTTCTTTATCTCCCCAGATATAAGTCTCAACCCCATATTTTCCGATCGTTGTGTTAACGGCTCCTGGGTCGTAGTAGGCCCACAAAGCGCCATATCTCCTGCATATAGAACAATTACAGGAAGTGATTTGTTTAGGTCGTTCAACAGTGAAGTGAATATTTTCGCAGTGACAGGTTAATTCCATTTTTGTAATCCTATTCTGGTATGAGTTCTTAGAAGGACCGCCAAAACAACGATCCTTTCAATTGGCCCAGAATTACAAGTTCAGGATATTGGATTTGAGCTCTGAAATACAATGATTCGCAGACAGACGCAACTCGTATTTCAATCTCGCAGCATGATTATCCAATAATTCACCCTAGGTGGGCGCTTTATCATCTTTTTCGGGCACACTCACTTGAACAGAATCCTTCAGCGATCAGTTTCTTGGAGTGACCGTCAATTTACCGTAAGGGGCCTCGTCCAGTGAACCCGGTTACGAACGACACTTTTGTCTGCCCGAAGACTTCGTTAAAGGTACATACCTGAGCATCAGCCAAAGCATTCAACAACGGTCGCATACAACTTTGAAAGTCTGGCATCATAGTCGGTCTCGTAGTATCAATAGTCACAAACTAGATAACCAATGAGGTTTTTCAGGTATCTGGCGACAATAGGTAAATCCATGTTAATGCTCCAGTTTTACTCGCAGAACAGCTCCTGGATCATCAGCGTTAAGGGCAATAAATTGTTATTGACCAAGCGGTGGAAAGCATTAAATCGCGGATAGATGAGTCGTTATTCAGGAGACTCACCTATTGATTACATTATATCCATGTTATTAGCATGGAAAATATCCGTTTATAGGGTCAATCCGTACCCAGTATCTCACCAGTTCAACCTCTATCGAACGGGTGTATTTTGACTTGTACAACGAAGCATTAAACCTGTGATAGCAGATTATACGCGCCGAATGGTATCGTTGGATTTCGGTGGGACGATTCGGAGGTCAGCGAACGATTTTGACGTTATTTTCAGTCAGTCATTTACATAATTTCACCTTTAGACATCATTACTTGCTTTGTTTGCAATTTTTTCCATGGTGTTCGCCCGAATTCTCCATTCATTCCCGCACATAATTTAGTCACTATACTGCCAAATAATAAGTAGCCATGCCGCTCAGGCTGTGTTTTTTCACTCAATGAACATGTGCCGTTGGCAGGGAAATTATCCATGTCAATCTGGCTTGTGGCCTTAATGACGCATAATTGATTTTTTATAAAGACGTCTGTTTTCGACAGACACGTACACACCAGAGGTTTCTTCTATGAGCACGTCCCGACCTTCAAAAGCGGTATGGTTTGTTACCGGGTCACAGCATCTCTATGGCCCTAAAGTTCTTGAGCAGGTTGCTACCAACAGCGCCAGCATTGTTAATGACCTGAATGCAGCCGGGAATATTTCCACCCCCGTAGTTTACAAAGGCACGGTAAAAACCCCTGAAGAAATTCTGGGCGTGTGTCTGGAAGCCAATTCTGATCCAAGCTGTCTTGGCCTGGTACTGTGGATGCATACATTCTCACCAGCCAAAATGTGGATCGCTGGCCTGAAAGCATTGAACAAACCATGGATGCATTTACATACCCAGTTCAATGATGCGCTGCCATGGAATGAGATCGATATGGATTTCATGAACCTGAATCAGAGCGCCCACGGTTGCCGTGAGTTTGGTTTCATCGGTACCCGTCTGCGCGAAGAGCGCAAAATTGTTGTGGGTCACTGGAAAAATGCTGCGGTACAGGCTCAGATCGATGATTGGGTCCGCGCTGCCAGAGGCTGGAACGAAGGTCAGAACCTGAAAGTGGCCCGTTTCGGCGACAATATGCGCCAGGTGGCCGTAACTGAAGGCAATAAGGTTTCTGCGCAAATCCAGTTTGGTTATGAAGTGCATGCCTATGGTCTGGGCGATCTGTCTGACGTTGTAAACAGTGTGTCTGACAGCGATATCGCGCATCAATTGGATCTGTACGGTTCTGAATACGTCATTGCCCCTGAGCTGTTGAAAGACGAACATTCTCTGACAATGCTCAAAAATGAAGCTCGTCTGGAACTGGGTATGAAAAAGTTCCTCGAAGACGGCAACTTTGGTGCTTACACCAATACATTTGAAAACCTGACCGGTCTGTCAAGCCTGCCGGGCCTGGCCACTCAACGACTGATGAGCCAGGGTTATGGGTTCGGTGCTGAGGGTGACTGGAAAACAGCAGCTCTGCTGCGGATCATGAAAGTCATGTCTGAAGGCCGTAACGGTGGCAACTCCTTTATGGAAGATTACACCTATAACTTCGGGGCCAAAGATCAGGCTCTGGGTGCACACATGCTGGAAGTCTGTCCGTCTATCGCGGCAGAAAAACCACGCATCGAAGTACAGCGCCATACCATTGGCTGTAAAGCAGATATCGCCCGTCTGATCTTCAGTGCCAAAGCCGGCCCGGCTATTAACGTATCGCCGATCGATCTGGGTAATCGTTTCCGCATTCTGGTAAATGTGGTCGATACCGTTACCCCACCACAGGAACTGCCAAACCTGCCAGTCGCTCATGCGCTGTGGGAGCCAAGACCAAACCTGTCGGTAGCCGCCGCCGCATGGATCATTGCCGGTGGTGCACACCACACGGTATACAGCCAGAACCTGACCGTTGAAAACATTGCTGATTATGCCGAAATGGCAGGTGTTGAGATGGTGGTGATTGATGAAAACACCAGCATCCGCGAGTTCAAAAACGAGCTACGCCAGAACGCTGCTTACTATCACCTGTCACAGGGTTTGTAAGCCATTGTGTTACTCCTTTGGGAAATATTGGTTGTTTGAATAACGACGGTTTTCCCATTCTGAAGTGGGCATCATGCCCACTTTTTTTGCTGATTTCAGCCACCGCCAGCCATGAAAATCCCTTTTATTAACTTCCCCTGACACCAGTCGGGTTAAGAGTATTTAGCCTTCATATTGGCTATCCCCCAGAGCGTGTTTCCGGTATTGATGACCCGCTCCCCCTCTATGAGCAGGAATCTGGTGCTGCAATCCTGATCAGGTATCGATTGATCTCGACCATAACGGGCACGCACTGCCCGCTGTTCGTGGTCTGGAACAAGCTGTGCTCTGTGGTGCTTATCAGACAAGAGGATTTCTCTTAACATGTGAGCCGTTTTGTTGGGCCAATATAAGGAACCCAGTTGGATATTTCTTATCTGCATTTTTTTCTCGTTGCCATCCCAGTGGTGCTGCTCATCGGTATTTCCAAAGGCGGCTTTGGCGGTGGCCTTGGTGTCATGGGTGTACCGGCAATGACATTAATAATGGGTCCGGTTGAAGCAGCGGCTATTCTGCTACCGGTACTGTGTTTTATGGATATATTCGGGGTACAGAAGTTCTGGCGGAAATGGAATATGCAGGTGGCGAGATTACTGATACCCGCGGCCATAGTGGGGATCGTGCTCGGTACACTGACATTTGCGTATATGAATGAACAGGTACTGAAGTTGATTCTCGGTCTGCTGAGCCTGGCGTTTGTGGCCAACAGTCTGCTCAAACGTCATCAGGCCGCTTCCGCCGGTTCGCCTCTCGCCGGTGGCTTCTGGGGGGCAGTAACCGGCTATACCAGTTTTGTTGCCCATGCAGGGGGACCGCCGATCAATGTCTATCTGCTGCCTCTGCGATTACCGAAAACTGAGTACCTGGCCACCACGATTCTGCTCTTCGCGGTGATCAACTATGTCAAACTGATTCCCTATTATTTTCTCGGTCAATTACACGGCACCCGTCTGTTTGAATCTCTGATTCTGCTGCCATTCGCCTATATCGGCATTATTTTGGGTATTTTTCTGCATAGCCGGGTATCGGACAAACTGTTCTACCAATTGTGCTATGGGTTTCTGGCAGTGATCGGCACCAAACTGATTTATGACGGACTGGCCTCATAACAGCGCCGCCAATAACACACTAAATCGGGTACTGGTCATCTCTTTGACCATGCAGGACGACCACAGAGATGGCTTTTATCCATACCCGAATCTTCGCGCAGTATGGACACAGCCATCCCTGAAACAGCGATATCAGCCCTCCATTGCAGCCGCATCACGCCCATGATTGAGACAGGTAACATCGGGTCTGTATGTTCATCGTTTATGGTGCAGTATCGTAACTTCTGCACCGAAACAACCGCATCGCTTGGTCGTACCCTACCTGCTAATTATTCATAACTCTTTGATATCCAAACGACTTTTAATCAACTGCAGATTATTGGCTTATTGTTTGCTGTTTAAATACAAATCGCATCCAATTTGAATGCAAAACGCATAAAAATATATATGCCACTCGTAGAGGAGTCCCCCAATGAGAAACGTGATGAAACCATTGATAGCAGGCTTATTGGCAAGTTTGTCCTGTGTTTCGATAACCGCCACCAAATGGGACATGCCGACCCCTTACGGTGATGGCACCCACCATACTCAGAATATTCGCGAGTTTGCTGCCGAAGTTGCAGAGAAAACCAATGGCGAGTTAAACATTGTGGTGCATTCCGGTGCGTCGCTGATTAAACACCCGGAAATTCACCGGGCCGTTCGCTCTGGTCAGGTGCCTATTGGCGAGATCTTCATGGGATTGTTGGGTAACGACAACCCTATCTATCAGGTGGACAATATTCCATTTCTGGTGAGCAGTTTTGATGGTGCTCACACACTATGGCAGGTGACTCGTCCCGCAGTGGAAAAAAGCCTGCAGAAACAAGGACTGAAACTGTTGTTTTCTGTGCCATGGCCACCACAGGGTTTCTACACTAAAACCAGGATTGAAGACATCGGCGATCTCAAAGGCATAAAGATGCGCGCCTACAGCGCAACCACTTCGCGACTCGCGGAGCTGCTCGAAGCGTCGCCCACGACGGTACAAACACCGGAAATTCCACAGGCTTTCAGCACCGGCATTATCGACGCCATGATTACCTCACCCACCACCGGAGTATCCAGCCAGGCCTGGGATTACACCGCTTATTATCTCGACAGTCAGGCATGGATTCCAAAAAACATGGTGTTCGTTAATGCCCGAGCATTTGCCAGATTGCCGGAATCAGTACAAACAGCTGTCATGGAAGCCGCTACGGCAGCAGAAGCCCGTGGCTGGAAGATGGCGAAAGCAGAAACTGACACCAAAACCGCTGAACTGGCCAAAAACGGTATGACGGTTTATCAGCCATCAGCCAAATTTGCGTCTGACCTCGCGGCGATCGGCCAAATCATGGCCAATGAATGGGCACAGGAAATGGGTCCGAAAGGGCAGCAAATTCTGTCCGAACTGAAACCATAACCTTCGTATTGGCAGGCATATACATCATGTTGCAGAAGTCATTGGATGCGCTTTATAAAACAGGCATCGTCATCGCAGCAGTCAGTATGAGCAGTATCTGTCTGCTCATACTGGCGCAGATTGTGGGTCGCTGGTTTGGCCTGATCATCCCATCTTCCGAGGATTTTTCCGGCTATCTGCTGGCGGCCAGTCTGTTCTATGCACTGGCCTACAGTTATCGCCATAACAGTCATATTCGGGTGATATTTCTACTTGGGCGCCTGAATAGCGGCCAACGTTTATGGATGGAACGACTCAACCTGACACTATTACTGGTACTGATCAGTTATTGCACCTACGCCTTGGCAGCATTCTGTCTGGAAACTTATGAGTTTCACGATGTCAGCACCGGTTTTATTGCCATACCGCTGTGGATTCCACAAAGCTCCATGGTCATAGGCATGGCGCTGTTTTTCCTGGCAGTATTGCAAGACTGGTTCGGCATTCTATTTGGTCGCAAACCCAGTTTCCTGAACGCGGAAAACAATGGCAAAGGCAGCGAGTAAACCTTATGGATACCTTGCAAATTGCCATCATTCTGCTGATTGCCCTGTTTACCCTGCTGAGTCTGGGATTCTGGGTGGCAACCACCTTATTTTCCGTGGCTATTCTGGCACTGATACTGAACCAGCAAAGTGCTATCGATATGATTCTGGCCACCACTATCTGGAGCGGTTCTTCGAGCTGGACCATCAGTGCCTTACCATTGTTTATCTGGATGGGCGAAATTCTCTTTCGCACCCGGCTGTCGGAAGACTTATTCAAAGGCTTAAGCCCTTGGCTGGCGAAGCTGCCAGGAGGGCTGCTGCATGTGAACATTATCGGCTGTGGAATTTTTGCGGCTGTATCGGGTTCTTCCGCCGCTACCACTGCAACCATAGGCAAAATGAGTCTGCCGGAACTGCGCGCCCGTGGTTATGCCGAGAGCATGGCCATGGGTACTCTGGCAGGCTCCGGTACCCTTGGTTTTCTGATTCCGCCATCGATTATCCTGATCGTCTATGGCGTTTCTGCAGAGGTTTCCATCTCACGGCTGTTCATGGCCGGTGCCCTGCCCGGGCTTATGCTGATTGGCTTGTTTATGTCCTATGTGGTGATCTGGTCATTGCTGAACCCGAGTAAATTGCCACGGGAAAACACCTCCATGACCTTGGTCGAGAAACTTCGCCATACCCGGCAATTGTTTCCCATCCTATCGCTGATTGCTTTTGTCATTGGTTCCATTTACCTGGGCTGGGCCACTGCGACCGAAGCCGCAACCCTTGGAGTGGTCGGTTCTCTGGCGTTGGCCTGGTGCACCGGTAGCCTAAGCTGGGATATGTTTAAGACCAGTCTGATCGGTGCCGCCTGCATGTCGGCGATGATCCTGCTGATCCTTGCCGGTGCCAACCTGCTGACAGTGGCCATGGGGTTTCTGCGCCTTCCTGCCATGCTTGCCGAATGGGTGGTCAACCTGCACCTCAGTGCCGGTTGGCTACTGATCGCACTGACGGTGCTCTTTGCAATATTGGGTTGTTTTCTGGATGGCATTTCCGTGGTGGTACTGACCACATCTGTCATTCTGCCATTAGTGGAAGCATCCGGTATCAACCTGCTGTGGTTTGGCATTTACCTGGTGCTGGTGGTGGAAATGTCACAGATCACCCCCCCGGTAGGTTTCAACCTGTTTGTCATTCAATCACTGAGTGGGCGCGATATTTTCAAAATTGCCGGTTATGCGCTGCCGTTTTTCTCCATCCTGGTGCTGGCCATTCTGTTACTGACCTGCTTTCCTGACATTGTGTTGTGGCTGCCTGGCCTTCTGACTCAACACGCTCATTAATATGGACTTGAATTAATTATGACTTCTTCACCTAACACTGGCTCTCTTTGGTCCTTCTGGGTAGATCGCGGCGGCACGTTTACTGACATCGTCGCGCGCCGGCCCGATGGTGAACTGCTGACCCATAAACTGCTGTCTGAGAATCCCAGCCAGTACGATGACGCGGTGGTCTACGGCATGAGGACATTAATGAAACTCGAAAAAGATCAGCCTGTGCCGACCCATCTGATCGAGGAAATTAAAATGGGCACGACCGTGGCCACCAATGCGCTGCTGGAACACAAAGGCGAGGACACCCTGTTGATCACCACCAAGGGGTTTGCCGATGTGCTGCGTATCGGTTACCAGTCGCGTCCGGATCTGTTTGCGATTGATATCAAGCTACCACAAATGATTTATCGCCAAGTGCTGGAGGTGGATGAACGCATCAGTGCAGCCGGGGAGGTGTTGGTTGCCCCACATCTTGATGTGGTTCGTACTGGTCTGCAACAAGCCTTCGATCAGGGATTTCGTTCCTGTGCCATTGCCTTTATGCACAGTTATCAATACCCCGACCATGAACGCAAAGTAGCAGACCTGGCCCGTGTGATTGGCTTCACCCAGGTGTCTGTCAGTTCGGAGCTGAGTCCGCTCATGAAGATAGTCAGCCGAGGTGATACCGCTGTGGTGGACGCCTACCTGTCGCCCATCCTGCGTCGCTATGTGCATCAGGTCGCCAGTCAGCTTGGCAGTTTTGCGGATGAGCCGGGTAGGCTGATGTTCATGCAATCCAACGGCGGGTTGACCGACGCCCGGATATTCAATGGCAAAGATGCCATTTTGTCCGGTCCTGCCGGAGGGGTGGTGGGAATGGTCCAAACGGCAGCGTCCGCCGGCTTCGACCGTCTGATCGGTTTTGATATGGGCGGTACCTCGACCGATGTGTGCCACTATCAAGGTGAATATGAGCGCAGTTTTGAAACCGAAGTGGCTGGTTTCCGTCTGCAAACACCGATGATGTCCATCCATACCGTCGCCGCCGGGGGCGGCTCAGTGCTGAGCTTTGACGGCAGTCGCTTGCGCGTGGGGCCGGATTCGGCCGGTGCATTCCCTGGCCCGGCCTGCTATCGCAATGGCGGACCGTTAACCGTGACCGACTGCAATGTCATGCTCGGGAAACTGCAACCATCCTATTTCCCCAGCGTGTTTGGACCCAAAGGCAATGAGCCAATCGATGTCGCCGTGGTAGTGGAGAAGTTCCAGCAGCTGAGTGATGAAATCAATGCCCGGAGTCACAGTCAGCTAACCCCGTTACAGGTGGCTGAAGGCTTCCTGACCATCGCGGTGGAAAACATGGCCAATGCCATTAAGCACATTTCCACCCAGCGTGGTTACGACGTCCAGAACTATACTTTGTGCTGCTTCGGTGGTGCCGGCGGCCAGCACGCCTGTCTGGTGGCCGACGCGCTCGGGATGAAACGGGTATTCCTGCATCCATATTCAGGCGTGTTGTCTGCATTTGGTATGGGACTCGCAGATGTCCGTGAGGTTAACGAGCAGGCCGTCGAACAGGCGCTGACATCGGATACCCTGCAGCAATTGCAGGCAATCATTGGCAAACTGAGGGACCTGGGACAGAAAACACTGAATCTTCAACGCATCAGTAATGACAAAATCAACACTATCATACGGGTGCATTTGAAGTATGCCGGTTCAGATACCAGCTTGTTGGTTCCCTACGGTAGTCTTGATGAAATCCGTGCCGCATTCGAACAACAGCACCAGCAACGCTTTGGCTTTATCGCCACTGACAAGACCCTGATTATCGAAGCAATACAGGTGGAAACCGTTGGCGGCGGCAGTTCAGAACTCAGAGCCAGCGTACCTCTGGCGGGTGATACCTTACCTGAAACCGACCATCATTCCCTGACCACTGCCGGTCAGAGTCATCAGGCACCGTTTTATCGGCGCGAAGAAATCCCGGCCGGTGTGGCAATCAAAGGCCCAGCGGTCATTATTGAAGCCAATAGTACGGTTGTCATTGAGCCCGGCTGGCAGGGTTATATCAGTGCTCATAACGATATCATTCTGGAACGGGTCGAAGCCTTACAAACCCAGGCGTCTATCGGCACTGAAGCAGATCCGATCATGCTGGAGATTTTCAATAATCTGTACATGCACATAGCCGAACAGATGGGTCTGGTACTGCAGAATACTGCGGTCTCGGTCAACATCAAGGAACGGCTGGATTTCTCCTGCGCGATTTTCGATCAGGATGGTGAACTGGTGGCCAATGCCCCCCATATGCCCGTACACCTGGGCTCCATGAGCCATAGCATCAAAACAATTATCACCCGGAACCAGGGGCAGATACGTCCGGGCGATGTCTATATGCTCAACGACCCCTACCATGGTGGCACTCATTTGCCGGATATCACGGTGATCAAACCGGTCTTCAATGACGCTCAAACTGAGATCTGTTTCTATGTTGCCTCACGTGGTCACCACGCCGATGTCGGCGGTATTACGCCCGGTTCCATGCCATCAGATTCCAGTCACATCGATCAGGAAGGTGTGCTGCTGGACAACATCAAAATCGTCGATCAGGGCCGGTTCTGCGAACAAACCATCAGAACATTGCTGCTGAGCGGTCCCTATCCGGTGCGTAATGTGGACTACAATATTGCCGACCTTAGAGCCCAGGTGGCTGCCTGTGAAGCCGGTACCCATGCGCTGCACGGTATCGTCAAACAATATGGCCTCAATGTGGTTCAGGCCTATATGAAACACGTACAGGAAAACGCTGAGGAATGTGTTCGGCAGGTAATTGAAGTATTGTCCGATGGTGAGTTCAGTTATGAAATGGATGATGGCAGCCGGGTACAGGTGCGCATACAGGTCGACAGAGAAAACCGCACCGCCCATGTCGACTTCACCGGGACCAGTGCCCAGCATGAACAGAATTACAACGCTCCACTGGCAGTGACACATGCGGCGGTCTTATATGTGTTCCGCTGTTTGGTGAACGATCAGATTCCTCTGAATGGCGGCTGCCTGCGGCCACTGAACATTACCGTACCTGAAGCCTGTCTGCTCAACCCTCAGTACCCTGCCGCAGTCGTGGCCGGTAACGTTGAGGTGTCACAGGTCGTCGTGGACACCTTGTTTGGTGCTCTGCGGATTGCCGCGGCATCTCAAGGCACCATGAACAATGTCACCTGGGGCAACAGCCAGTATCAATACTATGAAACCTTGTGCGGTGGCAGTGGTGCAACCCGCAGCAATCATGGTGTCAGCGCCGTACACACGCATATGACCAATTCCCGGCTGACGGATCCGGAGGTGCTGGAGTGGCGCTTCCCTGTCCGGCTTGAGGAGTTCTCCATCCGCCACCATTCCGGGGGGCGGGGCCAGCATTTCGGCGGTGACGGGGTGATCCGTAAGACTCGTTTCCTCGAAACCATGGATGTGAGTATTCTATCCAATCGACGTAAAATCCCCCCTTATGGACTCGCCGGCGGTGAATCTGGCCAGGTGGGTCAAAATGGTATTATCAGAACCGATGGCCGCCAGGAAGTACTCAGCGCGAAAGCCAGTGTCCAGCTGCAGGCGGGCGACCTGCTCGTCATAGCCACTCCCGGGGGTGGCGGTTTTGGTCAATCATAAAGAGAGCGGATATATGCCAAAAACTTCAATTGTTTCCTCCAGCCATCTGAGCCAAAGCGCAACCGAACTCAGCGAATTCGAGTACGCGCTCATCATGGTCAACAATGCCTTTTCGCGTTGGTTGATACACTGCATGGCCGCTGCCGGGAACAAGGAACTCAGTCCCATCGATATTCTGATTTTGCATAATGTGCACCATCGGCAACGACCAAAACGTATTGCCGATATCTGTTTTGTGTTGAACATTGACGACACCCATACCGTGTCTTATTCCCTACGTAAACTGGCTAAATTCGGTCTGGTTGAAAGCCAGAAAGTCGGTAAGGAAACGTTCTACAACACCAGTGAAAGCGGTGCTGATGTGTGCCTGAAATACCGGGATGTACGCAAGGATTGTCTGGTGGATTCGCTCACAACACTGGGGATCAGTGAGGATGAGCTTGGCAACATGGCCAAACTGCTACGCACCATGTCAGGGGTGTATGATCAGTCCGCCCGGGCAGCGGCATCTTTTTAAATAGACGTCGGGGTATGGGCATGATCGGTCGACACGGGCTATCTTCGGATCTCCGACGGTCAGGAGATATCTGCTCGTTGGCTACAATATCTGGTCAAAGAAAAGGCCTGTCAGCGTCAGTCAGGCCTTCTGCACTGTGATAAGCTGTGATGCTGTCCGGAGGGCCTGGATGTCGTCGACCCCAGATTCACTCCATACCCGCAATAAGCCGCATTACTGGAACAACACAATGATTCCATCGTCGACTGTCCTGGCGATTGGCGTAGCGGTAAATTTGCACAGATCATGACAACCTGGCGGGTCATAGTGGCCCGAACCCGATCATCCTTATGAACATCGTCTCACACTCGGAGTACATTTATGTGGAATCAACGTTTTGCCGCTGATCATTATATTTACGGCACGGAACCCAACGATTTTCTGCGCCATCATTTTCAAGCCATACCGAAGGGTCACGTTTTGTGCCTGGCGGAAGGCGAGGGCCGCAATGCGGTTTTTCTGGCCCAGCAGGGTTATCAGGTTACGGCGGTAGACAGTTCGGATGTCGGCCTGGAAAAAGCCCGAAACCTGGCCGCCGAGCGCAATGTCAGTATTACCACCATCCATGCAGATCTGGCCGATTTTGATCTCGGCACCGCCCGCTGGGACGGCATTGTGTCGATCTTCGGTCATCTGCCATCACAACTGCGGGGTAAGGTTTATCAACAGGCTGTCAACGCTTTGAAACCTAAAGGTGTTTTACTGCTTGAAGGGTATGCAGTAGCACAGCTGAATAATCAGACCGGAGGTCCAAAGGATGAAGATATGCTGTTGTCCATCACGGCATTGCAGCAGGAACTGCACGGATTACATTTCTCCCACCTGGAAGAACTGGAACGGGAAGTGCTCGAAGGAACACTGCATACTGGAAAAGCAGCGGTTATCCAGGTAATCGCACATCGGCCAGCAGCAAACTGAGGAAATAGAAGCAATGACTCTGACCTGTACCTGCCACTGCGGCAATGTGGAAATCACCCTTCCCCAACTTCCAGAAACCGCAGTCAGCTGTAACTGTTCAATATGCCGGCGACTGGGCACCTGGTGGACCAAGTATGAAAAGGCAGACGTCAGCATTGTTTTCAACAAACAACCCAGTGTCGGTTATATCTGGGGAGATCGCTGCATTGAGTTTCAACACTGTCCCATCTGCGCCAGTGTAACGCACTATACTGGTACCAGCGATTATCCCAGCACTCAAGTCGCCATCAACGCCCGGATGCTATCTTTGCCCGAGCAGCAGAACATCCACATCCGGCATTTTGATGGCGCTGACAGCTGGACCTTCCTGGACGAATGATCCGGTATTGTTCCGCCCCCGTTAGATCGGGTGCGCCGCTCTCATAAACCTGAGGGAACCTCTGAAAAATAGGCCATTTTTCAGAGGTTCCCTTACGCACCCAACAGATCAGAAGACAATTAATTCCCAAAAGGCTGTTGTTTTGGCCTCCACATTATCTGCTTGTCGCCTTACTATACAATCATTACTATGGCATTGTTTTGGAACAACCCCTCACCCGATTCTGTATAAAACAGGGTCATAAAACTGGAGTTCGAACATGTCGAATACTGTTGTAATTTATTATTCAGGTTATGGGCACACCCGTCGTGCGGCAGAATACGTTGCCGAAGGCGCCAAGGCGGAATTAATCGAGATAGACGCGAACGGAGATATCACTGACGCAGCCTGGGAAAAACTGGACGCTGCCGACGCAATCATCTTCGGCTCACCCACGTACATGGGTTCCGTTGCATGGCAATTCAAGAAATTCGCCGATGCCACTTCCAAAGTCTGGTTTACCCGTGGCTGGCAGGACAAAGTGTTTGGTGGCTTTACCAACAGTGCCAGCCTCAATGGCGACAAACAGGTCACCCTGATTTTCATGCAAACCCTGGCTTCCCAGCATGGCGGTATCTGGGTCAGTCTGGGCCTGGCCCCGGCCAATACCTTTGAAGCCACTCGCAATGATGTGAATAACCTGGGTGGTTCTTTGGGAGCTCTGGTACAGTCTCCGTCTGACCGTGGAGCAGAAGATACAGCGGCCGGCGACCTGGAAACCGCACGTCTTTATGGTGCCCGGGTCACAGAGATTGCCGCCCGCCTGAACAGCTGATTACCCTCTGATAATGTTCAGCACGGTCAGTGCCAGGAAATGGCACTGACTGACTTCCATACTCCGAATACGTTAAAAACCACCTTTCAACACGAGCTCACTTAAGGTTTTTCGCTGACGTTCCCGCTGATCACGCTGAGCAAAGGTTTCTGCCACATCTGTCGGTGCACCAAGATAGCCGACAGCCATCCCAGTCAACGGCTCCAGAGTTCCAGAGATACCAAATACCTGTCTGGCTTTATCAGGATCAATGCCAATCATCTGATGCACATACAGCCCCCGTGCGGTCGCCTCCAGGGTCAGATAAGCCGACGCGGCACCGAGGTCATGCTGGGCAGCTTTATTATTCTGACCATTGTGTTCAAAGGTATGTTCAGTCAGGCCCAATATCAGCACAGGCGCATTACCTGCCCAGGGCTGATTTCCTTCCAGCAACACGCTGTAAATCTGCTGCCAGACTTCCGGGCTGCGCTCTTTGACTCCCACGATATAACGCCAGGGTTGGGCATTGTAGGACGACATCGTCCAACGGGCTGCTTCAAACAGTGCCGTCAGGTCGTCTTGACTGACGGTTTTGTTGGGATCAAATGCATAAGGGCTTTTGCGCCGGGTTAATAATTCATGGATAGAAACATCGGTTGGATTGATTACACTCATCAGTTACCTCCACAGTGGGCCATACTTTCAAAAATCAGATCATCTGCGGACCAGCGGGATTTGTTACCCTGAAAACAATTATCAATCGACCTGCTATACCCGACAGACTCGTTTAGGTGTCCGCCACTCTGCCCGGTTTACTACATCATGCCCAGCCAGGTCGTTAAAAATCCGTGTAAAAATTTGCCGCAGCCTGCCAACACGATTATGATAATCATTATTGATAAACAACTCGGGGCCCTCCATGCGAGTATTTTTGACAGCTGCCTTATTTGCTCTCAGCACCACAGCAATGGCAGACACACTGGTCTATAACATTACGATTAAAGACCATGTTTTTTCACCTTCTGAAATTACCATCCCAGCCAATCAACGGGTCAAGTTCATCATTGAAAATCAGGATGTCACACCCGAAGAGTTTGAGGGACTGAACTTCGATGTCGAGAAGATCATCCCTGGAAAGACCAAGTCAACGGTCTTTGTTGGACCATTCGCAGCCGGTACCTATAACTTTATGGGTGAGTTCAACGCCGATACGGCGAAAGGCCAGATCATTGTGGAGTAACAAATGATAAGCATGGCAATCATCGTTTTTCGCGAGGTACTTGAAGCGGCACTCATCATAACCATATTGATGGCTGCTACCCGCGGGATTCTAAATCGAGGGCGCTGGATAAGCGGTGGGGTTGCCGGTGGGGTTATCGGTGCAATTGTGGTTGCCTTGTTCATGGGCGCGATCGCAAATTCATTTGAAGGCGTGGGTCAGGAAATTTTTAATGCGACCATCCTGTTAACGGCGGTGTGCATGCTTGCCTGGCATAACATCTGGATGGCCAGCCATGCCAAAGAGCTGACCACAAATCTTAAACAAGTCAGTCACAAGATTAATGAGGGTACACTGCCACTGTATTCTCTCGCCATTGCTTCCGGCCTGGCAGTACTGCGAGAGGGCTCTGAGGTAGTACTGTTTCTCTATGGTATTGCCGCTGGTGGCAGCTCCAATCTGGAGATGTTTTCAGGTGGTATAGCCGGCTTGTTCATTGGCGCAACAACCGGCGTGTTGCTGTACTTCGGAATGCTTCGCATTCCACCCCAATGGCTATTCAAAACGACCAGTTGGCTAATCCTGCTAATGGCTTGCGGCCTCGCATCTTCGGCAGCGGGATATCTTAGTCAGGCCGGGGTCCTGCCAAGCCAGATTCCACTGTGGAGTTCTGATGGTCTGTTATCTGAAAAATCCATCCTCGGAGAACTGTTGCATATACTCATCGGCTACGAGTCGCGGCCTACTGCCCTGCAACTGTCCTTCTATCTGGGAACATTGGTAGTGATTTCCTGCGGAATGATCTGGGTAAACAGATCCGGAACAGTCGAGCATCAGACTAGGTCTACGGGGATCTGACCTCAGCAGAAAGATAGCAGGGCAATTATCAGCCCTGCTGTAATCAATCTCCCACCTGTCCAAGTACCCGCCATTGAAACCGGGCGGTACAAACAATAAATACCACCAACAGTACCAATTTATGGTTCTCTGATGTAGCCTTACTCGGCTTTACAATGACTGCTTATCGGGTACTGGGTCACACCGTTGTACTTAAAAACTCCGTTATTTGAGGCTTTTTTAAACTACTTAAAAGAAATTCTGTTTAGATAGAGTTATCGTAGTAATATCTGATGTTGTTTTTCACGTCAGAACCATAAAGGACTATTACCATCTCTCCTAAGTTACTTGTATGACAATCAGGATAAAAACAAAGCTATTCATCAGTCATTTTCTAGCGATTATTTTCGTTTCCGGAAGCATCGGCAGTTACTTTTATCAAAGCGCAATCGATAACCTCAAAGAAAGCCTGCGCTCCCGGCTGATGTACAGCGCCGCACTATTAAGTAATAACTTCAATTCTGAAGAACTGGAACTGTTACAGGCAGCCTCTGACACTGAACGCCCTGAGTATCAAAAAAATATTCAGTATTTAAGACAGCTGACGGCTTCAAATCCTGATATCGCATTTATATATGTCATGCGCCTCGATGATGGGGTACCTAAGTTTGTCATCGATTCGGACCCGGAAAAGCCCGCCGCTCCGGGTGAAATCTATAACCAGACGATTCCCGAATTGATGGAAGGCTTTCAAAATGTCAGCGTCGATAAACAAATTACCGTGGACAAATGGGGAAGCTTTCTGTCCGGTTATGCTCCCATCAGAAGTCGAACACATCCATATCTTATTGGAATTGACATGCGTGCCGATGAGGTCCAGGTCAAACTGGCAGACTTGAAGCAGAAAGCAGTGCTGTCATTGATTGTTTCTTTTATTTTTGCCTACGCGTTCAGCATGTTTTTGTCCAAAAATCTGGTCAAACGTATGGATGTCCTTTATCAGCGCTGCATTAAGGAAGGCGCACTAAAAGAGAACATCAAAATGGAAAAGGGGGACGAACTTGATCAACTCTCAAACACCTTCGAGTACATGATCGAACACATGCAACACACTCAGAATGATCTCGAAACTCTGGTCGAGTCACGCACCTGGGCCCTGCAGAACGCCAATCAGGAACTGGAGCTCGAAATTGCCGAGCGAAAAAAAGCCGAAGCGGCTCTTAAGATTGCAGCCCGTACCGATTATCTGACCGGTTTGATCAATCGTCGGGAAATGGTCGAAATGTTGCACCGGGCTGTTGATGATTATTCACGTTTTCAACGGCATTTTTCAGTTGTGCTGGTTGATATGGACAATTTCAAGAACATCAATGACAGCTTTGGTCATGATGTCGGTGATGAAGTGCTCAAGGCCATTGCGGAAAAAATGCAAAGCCTGTTACGCACCCAGGACACAATTGCTCGCTGGGGAGGCGAAGAACTGTTGATACTTATGCCAGATTTCAAACGCGAAGAGGCAATGCAACAAGCTGAGCGTATTCGTGTTCATCTTGAATTATCAACTTTTCAGGCTCGACAATTTGCACTTCAGGTGACCGCCAGTTTCGGCGTTGCTGAGTTCGATGCGACCCAGGAAATTGATGCTACACTGAAGCGAGCGGATATCGCTCTGTATAAAGGCAAGGAAAAAGGCAGAAATTGTGTCGAAAGCGCATAACGGTTTTCACCGCTGAGCTGCCAGGGAGACAACATTGGTATTTGATACCGACAATCAGATCAGTAGATGGTTCAACAGGAAGGTAAGCACCTGTGGCTGAGCATTTGTCATGAAACAGTATTAGTGTTAATTGATATTCAGATTGTCCTGTTAATCAAAGATTTTTGTGTATTAAAATTTGCGATTGAGATAGCAAGTTTCAATAAATCTGCTTGAAATCACCTGTTTTAATTAAATTTGATTCCACCTTAGATAGATTTGACTGTATGGAAGAGCTGGCTCAACAACCTTTAAATATTCAAAACTACATAGCCGCACTACGGCGTTATAAATGGTATGTGGCCATTGCTATTATCATTTTTACCACCATTTCCGTCGCCGTTGCACTCATCATTCCCCCTATTTATAAATCTGAGGGTCTGGTGCTGGTTGAAACTCAACAGATACCGGATAAGTTAATTCAATCGACCATTGAGGTCAGTGCGGCTGAACAGATAGAAATCATTCGTCAGCGCGTCATGACCAGAGATCAGCTGCTGGAAGTCGGCCGGCACATGCCAACGCTGAAAGCCATTGAAGATCGGTATGGTAGCAGTACGCTGTTAAAACAGATCCGCGATAACCTCTATGTTAAGCCTATCCGTGAGCGTTCTGGTCGCGCTACCGTAACCATTGCGTTCAAACTTGGATTTATTTCCGAGAATCCTGCATTGGCTCAAAAGGTTGCTGAAAACCTGATTAATCTGTTTCTCAAGGAAAACGTCAAAGCCCGCACCGAACGAGCCTCTCAGACGACTGCATTTCTTGAACAGGAAGCCTCAAAGCTAAAAAAACGCCTCGATACAACTGAGCAGTCTATCGCCAAATTCAAACAAGCCAACCAGGATGCACTGCCAGAACATTTGCAATTGTACAGCTCTTCTCTGGCCCGCGAAGAATCAACCGCTCTCGACCTGAAACGCCAGATTGAAAGTATCAAAGGTGAAATTGAATTTCTGAACTTACAGCAGAGTGACAGTGGCCAGAATAGCCCCGAGCAGATACGGTTGGCAGAACTAAAGGATCAATATAAACGTCTGAGTATAATTTATCAGCCAGCCCACCCGGACCTGATCGCGATCAAAGACGAAATTGATTATCTTGAACATGGGGGAACGCTGTCAGATTCAGGGTCGACTTCGTTTGAGCAGTCATCTCAGAAAGCACTCCAGGAGAAAATCAACGCTAAAAATGAAGAGCTCAAACTGGTTCAGGAACAGTTGAGAACGACCAATATCAGAATTTCCAGCCTGGAAGCCAAGATCATCAAAATTCCTCAGGTGGAACGGGAGTTGATATCTCTGAATCGCGATTATGACACTATTAACTCCCAGTACTCCAAACTGGTGTCAGACACGATGCAGGCGCAAATGGCAGAGAGCCTGGAACAGGGCTCAAAAGCAGAAAGGTTTACCCTGATTGATGCACCGAGCATACCAACAGAAGCATTTGCACCAAATCGCAAAAAAGTCCTCGCAATGGGTCTGGTAGGGTCTTTCGGAGTACCTCTGGGCATTATTCTGTTGATTGGATTTTTGGATAAAAGCATCCGTGGCACCGAGACTTTGGAAGCAACTCTTGGATTTCCACCACTCATTGCCATCCCATATATACATACCGACGCAGAACGACAGCGAACCAAACGGCACAACCTATTCATGATAGGAGGCTTGGTAGTGATCGCCGCACTCGCGGCAATGACGATACACCTCACTTATATGCCATTGGATTTATTACTGACTAAAGTAGTACAACGTTTTTAGTGGAGCATTGATTGTCGTGGCACATTCAGATAAGACAGCCTCATCAATAAAGAATATTGAGTACACGCAGACCAAGATTTTGCCTGTTTCAGCCGATAAGCTGAAAGCCAACAGAATCATTGCACATGATCCAACGGATCCCAACGCCAGCTTATTTCAGGTCCTGAGAACCAAAGTGCTTCAGGAAATGCGCTTAAACAACTGGAACACCCTGGCAATTACGGCCCCAACACCTGGCGCCGGAAAATCCATGATTTCAGTAAACCTGGCCATCAGTATCGCTATGGAAGTCAATCAAACGGTGCTTCTGGTCGACATGGATTTTCGTAAACCCTCTATCCACAAATACTTCTCGGTCAAACCCAAGTATGGTTTACAGGATTGCCTGCAAAGCGGCATTCCCATCGAGAATGTGTTATTTAATCCGGGCTTTAATCGTCTAGTGGTATTACCTGGCAGACAGGGGATTATGAGCGCGTCTGAATTAATATCATCGCCGGAATCTACACATCTGATCAAAGAACTGAAAGAAAAATATGATCAACGACTGGTCATTTTTGACCTGCCACCTTTGTTTGTTTCAGACGATGTCATGGTATTTCTACCGAATGTTGACTGCTCTCTGTTGGTTGTTGAAAGCGGCAAAAACAATAAAGACGAAGTACAGAAATCAGTCGAGTTGCTGAAGTCCAAACCCTTATTGGGTACGGTTTTAAATAAGGAAGCGATATCCCAGAAAATCTATTTTTATTAGCCGGCAAATCCGTTGACCGATTAGTGCTACCATTGAATAAGTGTAATATTGGACATGCAGTTTATTCTGCACAGCAGTAAACCGAATTAGGAATCAAGATGATCATTTCTGTGTTTTTGCAAGGTATACGTTCAGGCTGTCGCTTTGTTTCTATGCTGTACATTGCATTATTGTCTGTGATTTTACTCAGTGCCTGCGTATCGAACGAGCCCGTCGTCAACACTGCGGCTGGCTCACAGCCTCTGCTCTCCGGCCCCCAGGTTGCCAGCACAATCTCCGAAACCTACACCATTGGGGTTGGCGACACATTACAAATTGACGTATGGAAGAATCCTGAACTGTCGTTGTCAGTACCTGTCAGGCCGGATGGAAAAATCTCAATGCCGCTGATCGGCGATATCCTGGCAGCCGGACTCACGACGGAAGAACTGACCACATCCATTACCGACTCATTAAAAACCTATCTTAAACAACCACAGGTTTCGATTATTGTCACCAATCCATTTAGCGCAGAATATCAAAGAAGAGTGCGTATCAGTGGAGCAGTCGGAACGCCACTTTCCATCCCATTCCGAAATGGCATTACGGTTCTTGACCTGGTACTACTTGCTGGTGGTACAACAGAATATGCCAATGGTAATGCCGCAAAACTGCACAGAACAATTGACGGCGTTCTGTCGGTATACCCAATACGCCTGGAAGATATTCTGACCAAGGGTGACCTGAAAACGAATTATGCGCTGATCCCATCAGATATTGTTACAGTGCCAGAGAAGTCATTTTTCAGCGGCTCCCAATAATCTACCCTGAAGGATAACACCATAGGGAGGCATTGAATCAGAGCATCAATGGTGATTTTCTTTGCCTGTATCACCATCTTCAGGCAGGATAAAAACAAATATGCCGTGACAGAGCCGTACAACAATGCAGCACATAATTAAAAAAATCACTTTGTTGTCCCCACTAATATTGATTCTGGCTACGCCAAATCTGCAAGCCAGAACCAGTGTCAGTAGCTCAATGAGTATTGGGGGGTACTATATTCAAACCGATCAAGACAGCCATGAAGAAAGCAGCTCAGGCAATACTGCGGAACTGTTGATCGGCATTAATTCCGAAGGCAATAGTTATCAACTTAACTCGCAATACAGTGGCAATTATATCGTTGACTACGAAGCTGACCAGTCCAATTTTTTAGCCATTGGCTCAACCAGCCTGACCTTGGGCAACCCAGCTCGTAACTACGGTCTGCAATTGCTGCATTCTGCCAGACCGGTAAATCAAAATGACACTCTGGACCCACTGGAACTCGACTTTAACAACACCATAAGTGTCTCACCATTTGCGGGTTTTAATGTTGGCCGAAAGACCAACCTGAATGTGTACTCCCGTCATAGCTTTTTGTGGAATACAAATGAAAAACTGAGCGCCCGTGACAACCGCCTGGGTACTAACCTGGTACATAATATTTCCGACACACAAAGTGCTAATCTGTTATACCAGCTCAACTACAATGAAAGCTTAGGCGATAATCCAGACAACACCCTGATTCATTCTGTTCAGGCTGGTTGGAAACGCCAATCCAGAAAGTTGGAGACCTCTGCATATATTGGTTTTGACTTTACTGACTCTGATAACAGCGATGATACTAAAGTTGTCACATTTGGATTGCGTGAACGCTATCAGGATACGGACTATTCCTGGTCACTGGGATTTCGCCGCGGCGTAACGACCGAACTTCTGGAAACCACCGATACCAATACGGCTGATACCGACACCGAGAACTACCGTAATACAGTTGTGGAGGATCGGCTGACTGTAGAGTTCATCTCAACCATGTTATGTCGCTCATGTCAGCTCAGTAGTAGCGTTATTGCCATTCGCAGCAATGACTACGATGCCAACGATAAAGATTCCAATCTGTTGTTTAATCTGGGACTGGAACAACGAATTCAATCTGATACCTCCATTCAATTGAGATATCAAAATACATTGGATTATGCGGGTAGCTGGTTCTACGACCACATATCAACACGAAATACATTTGGCGCAGGCTTACATTATGTATTTACCCGTAAACTGTCAGCTAATCTGAGTACCGACTATGCAATAGAGGATGAAGATTCTCAGCTGATCGCAACTTTGAGTCTGGCCTATTTGTTTTATTAACAGACGAAATATCTCCATATTGGGATTACTCACCACCAACATGGAGATTATTTAATTTTTACTTCAGGCAAATACTTCTGCACTGGCAAAACTGAGCCCCAAGGCATCTTTGTCAGAAACCTGAATATTCAAACCATCTGAAGGCCACTGAATATTAAGTTTCGCATCATTCCAGACAATGCTTCTTTCCAGCTCAGGCGCATAAAACTCTGTTGCTTTATAAAGAACAACGGCTGTCTCAGACAACGTTAAGAAGCCATGAGCAAAACCTTCTGGAATCCACAACTGCTTTTTGTTTTCTTCAGACAAGACTTCACCCACCCATTGCCCATAAGTTGGCGAGCTTTTGCGAATATCGATGGCAACATCAAAAATACTGCCAGACACCGCGCGCACAAGCTTACCTTGAGCTTTATCCGGCAATTGATAGTGAAGCCCTCGCAACACCCCCTTTGAAGAGCAGGATTGATTATCCTGCCTGAAGGTCACACTTCGGCCAATCGCCTGCTCAAACACCCGCTGATTAAAGCTCTCATAAAAGTAACCGCGACTGTCGCCAAACACTCTGGGCTCAAACAGTTTGACATCGTTAATATCTAGTGGGGTGATTTGCATTTAAAATGCCTCTTCTTCAAGAACTTTCAACAAATACTGGCCGTATCCATTTTTTTTCATTGTCAACGCCTGGCTTTCCAGAGCATTGGCAGAAATCCACTGACTCCGATAGGCCACTTCTTCAGGACACGCAATTTTAAGTCCCTGGCGTTTTTCCAACGTGGCAATATATTGGCCCGCCTCCAGCAAAGAATCATGCGTACCGGTATCGAGCCAGGCATATCCGCGCCCCATAATTTCTACTCGCAGTTGTTGCTGCTTCAAATACAGCAAGTTGAGATCTGTAATTTCCAATTCACCACGCGGAGATGGTTTCAGTGACTTTGCCAACTCAACAACCTGTTCATCATAAAAATAGAGTCCGGTTACGGCATAGCTGGATTTGGGTTTGGCAGGTTTCTCTTCAATGGATAACACCTGCCCCTGCTTATCGAACTCTGCAACACCATATCTCTCAGGATCATGAACATGATAAGCAAATACTGATGCACCTTCTTCCACCGCATCAGCGCTTTTCAACAGTTTATAGAAATCATGACCATAAAATATATTGTCTCCCAACACCAACGCAGAGCTGTGCCCCTTCAGAAATGTCTCACCAATCAGAAAAGCCTGCGCCAGACCATCTGGAGATGGCTGTACTTCATAGTGAATTTCAATACCCCATTGACTGCCATCCCCCAGTAACTGCTTGAACCTGGGTGTATCCATCGGTGTCGAAATAATCAGAATCTCTCTGATACCACTTAACATAAGCGTCGTCAGAGGATAATAAATCATGGGTTTGTCATAGACGGGTAACAACTGCTTCGATACCGCCAGCGTTGCCGGATGCAGTCGCGTACCTGCTCCACCAGCCAGAATAATACCTTTTCTCATTTTTCATTTACCTCCCTGAAGACAGATTTCATGTATGGCCTTATCTGCATGCACCTTCCAGTCAGGCATAACCAGATTAAAATTCTGACAAATCCTGGAGGTGTCTAATCGTGAATTTAGTGGCCTTTGAGCAGCACTGTCGTATTCGGCCGTACTGATAGCCGTTAGAGCACTATCATTGATCGTTAACATCATCCCCATATCTCTGGCCCGGGAAAAAATATACCGGGCAAAGTCCAGCCAGGATATTTCCCCATCAGGCACCAGGTGATAGATACCGCTCAACTCAGCCCAACGGGCACGGTCTGTTTGTCTGATATGATACAGGGTCAATGCGGTTACCTGAGCAATGAACTCTGCACTGGTCGGGACACCAACCTGATCATGAATAATCGAAAGTTGATCCCGCTGCTGACCAAGACGCAACATTGTCCGTATAAAATTCGCTCCGCGACTGGCATAGACCCAACTGACGCGAAATAACAAATGATGGCATCCAGACTCTGCAACAGCCTGTTCGCCAGACAATTTCGATTGACCATATACGTTTAACGGCCCGGTATCATCCCCTTCGTCATAAGGGCCCGGTTTCGTGCCGTCAAATACATAGTCTGTAGAGTAATGGACAAACCATCCTTTCAGTTCCGCCATCACTCTGGCCATGACAGCTACCGCGTCGGCATTAATTTTTTGCGCCAACGCCACTTCAGTTTCGGCTTTGTCCACTGCCGTATAAGCTGCTGCATTGACCAGAATGTCCGGCTTCTCACGATAAAGCATCGCAGCCAAGGCATCACAGTCAATCAAATCAATCTCCTGGCGCCCCCAGACAATCAACTCACCCAGCGGGGCAAGTGAGCGTTGCAACTCCCATCCAACCTGGCCGTCTTTTCCCAACAATATGATTTTCATGAGTACTGTTTGTCCACCCAGTTGCGATACTCACCACTGGTTACCTGCGTAACCCAGTCCTGGTTTGCAAGGTACCACTGGACAGTTTTGCGCAACCCCGTCGCAATGGTCTCAGACGGCTCCCAATCGAGTTCGCGCTTAATTTTACTGGCATCGATAGCATAGCGCTGGTCATGTCCGGGACGGTCTTTCACAAACGTGATCAGTTCTGAGTATGACTGCGTTTTTGGAACCAGTTCGTCCAAGGTCGCGCAAATCTGCCTAACCAAATCAATATTACGCTGCTCAGCGTTACCACCAATATTGTAAGACTCACCGACAGTTCCCTTGGTAACCGCCAGATAGAGGGCTCGGGCATGATCATCCACATACAGCCAGTCCCGTACTTGAGAACCATTGCCATATATCGGCAATGATTTACCATTCAATGCATTCAGAATAACCAGTGGGATCAATTTTTCAGGAAAGTGATAAGGACCATAATTATTAGAGCAATTGGTAAGAATCGTCGGAAGCTGATAGGTTTTGTGCCAAGCTCTGACCAAGTGATCGGCAGATGCTTTGCTAGCAGAATAGGGGGAGTTTGGCTTGTAACGGGTCGTTTCGGTAAATAGTCCTTCTGCTCCCAGCGAGCCAAATACTTCATCAGTGGAAATCTGATGGTAACGAAATGTTGCTGCTTTTTCGTCCGGCAGAGAACGCCAGTACTCAAGCGCAACCTGCAACATGACATAGGTGCCAATGATATTGGTCTGAATAAATTCAAGCGGTCCGAGAATAGAGCGATCCACGTGTGATTCCGCGGCCAGATTCATGATGTAGTCAGGCTCAAAATCAGTCACGATTGCTTTAATACCGGCTTCATCTTTGATATCAGCCTGAACAAACTGATATCGGCCGTTATCTGCGACCTCTGTAAGGTTAGCAAGATTACCAGCATAAGTGAGAGCATCCAGACACAGCACTTCATGTTCTGTCTCTTTAAGCAGGTACCGAACCAGCGCAGATCCAATAAACCCGGCACCACCCGTTACGATAAACTTCATTTTCAGCATCCTTCAATCATGTTTATACCTATTAAATGATACTGACATGCACAGGTCAAAGCCTTCCGGTCAGAAATAAGAATAAGAAAATGTGGCCAAACAGCCTGGGTAGAGTGTTACTTTTTTGCACACAAGATAAATGTGATTTTTCTCACAATTTGCGAGTGTCGAAAGTTTTGACACTTTGAGCTTCCAAGTTTTCTCAAAATTACGTAAACCATTGATATTATTGAGTTTTATTTTTATGGCCATAAAATTGCTTATAAAAACCGTGCGTGACCAATGAGGAATCAGAGAAGCCTCGCTTTTTGAACGCTACATTTATTCAGAACAAGGGAAAGGTGTTACGAAATGAAACTCATACCAGCGTTTATCGTAATTGCAATTTTTTACGGCATCATGATCGCAGGTACGTCACAAGCATCAGTCTCAGGGAAGATGTTTAGTAAAGAACTGCCGCTGTCTGAGCAGACTACTAAGAATAATGCCCCTGTGATGCTGGCCAGTACCAGCTTAAACAATGACATTATCGACGCAGATTCTTTTGCTAAGACCAACAATAATTCCGGAGCATTGGCGAATACGCCTGTTTCAGCTTCTACGGCACTAAGCCTGTTGGGGTTAGGTCTAATAGGTTTTGTTGCAATCAGTCGCCGTCGTAGTTAACGGCTGATTTTGACTGATATATTCTTTTAATAATAAACGTAGATCGTGATTTTAAAAGCGCCCGGCAAGGTTATCCTGCCGGGCGCTTTGCTATGTCCCGCCCCTAACACCGCCATATTCATGGCAGTTCAATACCATTCTCTACTGTCGATATATTTGACCACTCTCGATAGCACCTGTTTTATACCGACTCCTCCGAATCTCAGCACTATCGCACAAACCAACATCCAGCAGCCAATGGCCAGCTCCATTATTAATGTCGCCTAAATTAGTCATGTTTCTTTATTTGTCATTTTTAAATTGACAAATAACTTGATACCAGAATTTTCCTTTTTATATAGAATGTTACCAATACTTACCAGGACAAGAATTCATGACAATTGAAACTGTTATCCTCGCAGCCGGCCAGGGCACCAGAATGCGCTCCAAGCTGCCCAAAGTGCTGCAGCCGATTGCGGGTAAAGCGATGGTGGAATATGTCATCGACACAGCCAATACCATCAGCCATTGTGTCTACTTGGTGGTGGGCCATCAGGCTGAAGCGGTCAAATTACACTTGAACCATCGCTCCGTCAGCTTCGTGCTTCAAGAGCAGCAACTGGGAACCGGTCATGCTTTAGCCCAGGCGTTGCCAGAACTGAAAGAGGAATCCGTGGCACTTGTTTTGTACGGTGACGTGCCATTCGTTCAACCTGAAACGGTCCAACAATTAACCACTCTGGCAACACAAAAGGATACACTGTGCCTGTTAACAACCTATCCTGACGATCCCACCGGTTACGGCAGAATTATTCGTAACGACCAGCAACAGGTTATTGCGATTGTGGAGCATAAAGACGCAACCACTGACCAGCTCCAGATTCGCGAAGTTAACTCTGGTATTCTTGCGGTTCCTGTCAAACATCTTAAAACGTGGTTGCCAGCTCTCAGCAACCAGAACAGTCAACAGGAATATTACCTGACAGATATTGTTGCCATGGCCGTCGCTGCCAATCTGGAAATTGCCACAGTCCATCCTCAGTATCTCGAAGAGACACTGGGAATTAATGACCGCTTGCAGCAGGCAACCCTGGAACGTTGGTATCAAAAGCAACAGACAAAACAATTGATGAGTGCCGGTGTGAGCTGCGCTGACCCCGACAGAGTAGATATCCGCGGTCAGGTTATTGCCGGACAGGACGTATTCATCGACGTAAACAATGTCTTTGAAGGTAACGTTAGTATGGGCGATGGAGTCCGTATTGGTCCCAACTGCTATATCCGCAATGCCATTATTGGAGACAACGTTGATATCCGGGCCAACAGTGTCATAGAAGATGCAGAAATCGGCGCTGACTCTATGATCGGCCCGTTTGCACGTATACGGCCAGACACCAGGCTGGCCCCCGGTGTACATATCGGAAATTTCGTTGAAATCAAAAAATCCAACGTCAGTAGTGGTAGCAAAATCAATCACCTGACCTATATCGGTGATGCCGATATAGGCAGTGGTGTGAATATCGGTGCCGGCACGATTACCTGCAATTACGACGGCGTGAATAAATTCCGGACGACAATCGCTGACGGAGTTTTTGTCGGATCTAATTCAACGCTGGTGGCACCGGTTCAACTCAATAACGAATCGTTTATCGCTGCCGGCTCAGTCATTACGCAAGCTACAGAAGCAGGGAAATTAACCATTGCCCGTAGTCGTCAACAAACCATCGACAACTGGAAAAGACCGACAAAAAACAGAGGTGAGGACAAATGAACAAAGCCGTACTGTTTGACTGTGATGGGGTACTCGTCGATACCGAGCGCCTAGCTAACGACATTAATGTCGACCTGCTACAGGAAGCCGGAATCAGTATCACTCACCAGGAGTGCAGGACTCATTTTCTGGGCAAGACCGGCGACCAGATTAGAGAGTGGGTAACTCAAACGTATGGTTATCTGCCTGATAATCTACTGGAAAGTAACGGTGAATGGCGTAAGCGCTTTTATCAAAAGCTGCATGAAGAAGACTTGATCATTGCCGGTATCGAAGAGCTGCTTGGCAATTTGAAAGTTGATATTGCTGTGGTAACCAATTCCTCCCTGCCGGAACTGACCTATAAACTCGAACAGACTGGCTTGAATCGATACTTTCCCGCGCACAGATGCTTCAGTGGGGTTGATCTAAACATGCCCAAACCAAACCCAGGAGCCTATCTTGCGGCAGCCAATGCCCTGGCCATCAAGCCCGAGCATTGTATTGTCATCGAAGACAGCCCACCTGGCGTGACAGCCGGCGTGGCAGCAGGGATGACCGTTTTGGGCTTCAGTTACGAGCAGGAATTCGAACCTTTATTCAATGCGGGTGCTCATCACTGTTTCAGCGATATACCCACTCTCAGCACCCAACTTTATCAATATTTATAATTTCAGGAGATCACTGTGTGTGGAATTGTTGCAGCCGTAGCCCAGCGAGATGTCGCTGATATCTTGGTGGAAGGCTTAAAAAAACTGGAATATCGAGGATATGATTCGGCAGGTATTGCCGTTATTCAAAATAACGCGTTTAAACGCATCAGACGGGTAGGCAAGGTTCAACAGCTCAGCAATAGCCTGGCAGAACATCCGTTGTCCGGCTCAACGGGAATAGCGCATACCCGCTGGGCTACGCACGGGGAGCCGAACGAAGCCAATGCTCACCCTCATCTTTCCGAAGATCATATTGCCGTTGTCCATAATGGCATTATTGAAAATCATCAGGAGCTGAAACAGCAGCTGCAGGAGAAAGGATATCATTTTTCTTCAGATACGGATTCAGAGGTCATTGCCCATCTGGTCGAGGATGAGCTGAAAACGACATCCAGTCTGTTGGCCGCGGTACAGGCGGTATGTAAAAAACTGACTGGCGCATATGGTGCCATCATTCTGGACCGCAGGGACAACCAACGCATGATCGCTGCCCGATCCGGCTCACCTCTGATCATCGGTTCCGGAATTGGAGAAAACTTTGTTGCCTCCGACCAGATGGCTTTATTGCCGGTGACACATCGCTTCACGTTTCTCGAAGAAGGTGATGTCGCGGAAATAACCCGTAGCACCATAACTATCTATAATGCCGATGGCGAGCAGGTTGAACGGGAATGCAAAGACTCCGACATCAGCCAGGATATTGCCGAAAAAGGGGAATACCGCCATTTCATGCTCAAGGAAATTTATGAACAACCAGCAGCCATTCAGGCAACACTGGCTGATCGTTTAAGCGGAGAGTTGCCTGCAGCAGAAATATTCGGCCCTAAGGCTGGAAATATTCTGTCAGAAATCGAAGCGGTGCAAATCATTGCCTGTGGAACCTCTTACAACGCCGGCATGGTAGCCCGTTACTGGTTTGAAGAAATTGCCGGCATTCCCTGTCAGGTTGAGGTGGCATCGGAGTTTCGTTACCGCAAAGCCGCTATTCTGCCAAACTCGCTGCTGGTAACGCTGTCCCAGTCAGGGGAAACAGCGGATACACTGGCGGCCCTGAGACTGGCCAAGCAACTCGGATTCCGTAGCACGCTGTCTGTCTGTAATGTTCCGGGCTCTTCGCTGGTCAGAGAAAGTGATCTGGTATACATGATGAATGCTGGCCCGGAGATTGGCGTTGCTTCGACCAAAGCATTTACCGTACAACTCGTGGCACTCATGTTACTGGTTTGCGTAGTTGCAGAATTCAGAGGTGCAGATAAGGCCGGGCTTAAAGAATTAATTCGGGAACTGCGCAGAATTCCTGAAAAAATACAGATCTCTCTGAAGTTGGCCCAGCAAATTGAAACACTGGCAGAAGATTTTGCCGAAAAACAACACTCATTATTTTTGGGACGAGGCAGCCACTATCCCATCGCGCTGGAAGGAGCACTGAAACTCAAGGAAATCTCCTATATTCACGCAGAGGCTTATGCTGCCGGAGAACTGAAACATGGTCCGCTGGCACTGATTGATAGCGAAATGCCTGTCATTGTTGTCGCTCCAAACAACCAGTTGTTGGAGAAACTGAAGTCCAATATGGAAGAAGTGCGTGCCCGCGGCGGCAAACTCTATGTCTTTGCTGATCATGGTGCAGAGATTTCCAATGTCGACGGCATTACAATGATTCCCATCGGTGATATTAATGAATTACTATCACCCATTCTGTATGTTGTACCACTGCAATTACTGAGTTACTTTGTGGCGGTTATTAAAGGTACAGATGTGGATCAGCCTCGTAATCTGGCCAAATCGGTCACTGTGGAATAGTATCAAAGGGGAATGATAGGGGAATTCTGAAAATGACCCCAAAATCGTTGCCCCTTGATGCATAGCTTGCCGACAGCGTCTTCCGCCAGGGGTTACTGTTCAGGCAAGTCACCCGGTCATTTTCAGAGGTTTCCAAATGACTGCAGCCAGCTTCTGCAAGTCGTGTTGTATAAACAAAAGGAATTTCTGGAAATGACGTTATGACTTCAACTCTCCTCTTACTCCCCAGGTTCTTATGGCAGGAAAGTGTGCGCCTGCGATGGTTGATTTTCCTGTGGATTCTGCTGGCATCCTTAACCACATTGGTGGCTTCTCAGTTCTGGCCCTATCAGTTTCAGGCGTCTTCGGGATTACGTCTTGAGCAGCGTAACCTGGATATTCTCTTTGGTGACTTTAATGCAGAGAATGGCAGTAGCGAGCCATGGGATTTCACCCTCGATGCCCGTAAAGACTTATCGGCACCTCCTGGTGATGTTGACACACAACTGATGGACAGAGAAGAAGACCGTCAATGGCTCGCCAATATCACTCCTGAACAGTGGGACCATATTCTGGACCTGACCAGTATCGACCAACTGGACGAAAATACTCTGCAACTACTGGTCAGAACCAACACCAGAAGCGAAGCCAGAAATACTTCCCGTATTTTGGTGCAATTGCTGTCTCACCGCTTCAATGCCGAAATCAACCAAAGAGTTGCCAGCCATATCAATTACATTGATTCTCAGGTCAAAGCTTATGAAGCCAAGCTCTCCACTGCCGAGAACGAAATGAAAGACTTCAAGGTCAGCAATACCGGTTATTCTGATCAAAGCAATACGCTTACGAATCAACATATTCTGCAGCTGCAGCAGAATATCGAGAAGGCCCTCAGCGATCTGTCTGATCAATCGGTACGGATGCGTCTGCTGGACGAACAGTTAACAGAAGGCAGCGTGGCTTATCAAAACCTGATTGGCTCGGAAGAATACAAAACCCCCAAAGCCCAACAACTAGAACAGCAGATTACCAACCTGAATCGACGCATACAGTCGTTGGCCAGCGTCTATAAAGAAACCTACCCTGAGCTGATAAAAGCCAGAGAAGAACTCTCTCTGGCACGGCAATCACTGGCAACTGAACTGAAAACCGGTAACAGTTTTAACGCCAACCCATATGTTATTAACTTGCGCCGGGAACGGGCCAGTCATGCTGCAGAAATTGAGAGTCTGAAAAACCGCATTGCGCAAATGCGTCGTCAGTTAAATGAAGAAACCAAACGCGTGGCAACACTGTCTGAAGCCGGGCTGAAACTGCAGGAGCTGCAGAGAGGTTATGATGTTAACAGACAACTTTATGAAAAATTTTTAGCTCAACGCGAAAATATCCGAATTACTTATGGAGCATTACAGATTATTGGTGCAGCTACGGTGTTACCTCCGGATCCATCACTGAACCGCACGGTAGGTGTGAATAGTATACTGATCCTATTGACCGGCGCATTCGTTACGCTGCTTCTTCCTGTATGCATACTAATCATTAAAGTTTTGTTTGATGCACGCCTTAGAACAATTGATCAGGTATGGCAATTGGGTTTTCGAGTGTTGGCGTCCGCTCCGGTGTATAAAACATCGGCATTAAGGTTAAAAAATGTTATGTTTTTAGTATTCCTGGCAATTGCATTGGCCGGAATAAGCTATGGATACTGGTTCCAATATCTGCATCTGAGCAGATAACAAGAGAGTATGGAGCAATGGTCAGCAAACTCGAAAAAGCCATATTGAAAGTTCAGGATGAGCACAATCAGATTGTGACCGAGGCCGAACAGATATACCTGGCTAACGAAACTGAATTGCAGGAGATGTTCGAGCCGTTTTTATTGTCTGAGCGTCAACTCGACAGGATGAAATTAATTTATGGCGATATGTATGACCAGTCACAGCTGAAACCTTATGTGGATGCAGCCTACCAGATCAGACAACAGGCCAAAGCCCGTTTTTCTCAGTCTGTATTGGTGACTTCGTTAGGTGGTCGGGCAGGCACCTCACATGTTGCCAGAAATCTTGCCATTGCATTACGAATGGACAAAGCACACTCCTCATTGCTGGTTGATATGAATATGGACAGACCCTCATTACAACCGTTCTTTGGACTGGAAGGAAAGTTAGGACTGGCAGAATTTCTGGCTGATGAAAGCATCATTGCCAGCGATCTTATTTTTCCAGTAGGCATCAAACGCCTCAGGTGCATTACTGCCGGAAATTCAAGGGCAGTTGATACTGCCCACTTCCAACATCCGCGAATTCATGTTTTATTGAACCATATCCGCGGGCGCTATCGGAACCGTGATATTGTCATAGATGCTCCACCGATTACAGAAGATGCCGGAACCAAAATACTCTTGGAGCTCTGTGATAAAATCATCATCGTGGTCCCCAAAGGGAAATTCACCGGCGATCAACTCGCCAACGCCACAGCTATGATTCCACCGGACCAGCTAGCAGGCGTATTCTTTAATGAATTTCCGGCCTCCTAACACAACCAGGCGAAGCATATGTATTTAAAACATTTCAAACTGAAACGTCATCCCTTCCAAATGAAACCGGATGATGACTTTTTATACATGAGCAGCCAGCACTCACGCGCCCTCGTTT
Source organism: Gynuella sp. (assembly GCF_050297175.1). Classification (NCBI taxonomy): domain Bacteria; kingdom Pseudomonadati; phylum Pseudomonadota; class Gammaproteobacteria; order Oceanospirillales; family Saccharospirillaceae; genus Gynuella; species Gynuella sp. The sequence goes on from NZ_JBNKSF010000061.1 coordinate 199,112, forward strand.
TCATGGATTATGCCGCCTGGAATCCGGAAGGTTTTGTCATTATCAGCGGAGAAATCGGGTCCGGAAAAACCACGCTAGTTAAACGCCTGTTACGAAATTACCAGGGCAAGGTGAATAATTTTCACATCGCCTATACCAACCTGGAAAGTGCAGAACTGTTCTATTACATGACCAAACAGGCCGGCATACAGATTACAGACCAAAACAAAGTCACCATGCTGTACGCACTAAATGACTTTCTGAAAGAAAAAACCAAAAACGGTACACCGTTTGTCCTGGTTATTGATGAGGCCCAGAACCTGACCCAGGCCAACCTCGAAGACATTCGTTTACTGGCCGGACTGGAAGGCTTAAACGGGCCAATGTTGAAAGTCGTTTTACTGGGTCAGCCGGAATTACAACTTAACGTTAACCGGGTACCCCAATTACGACAGCGGGTAAAACTGCACTATCATCTTAACGGACTCGGTGAAGAAGAAACCAAAGGGTATATCGAATACCGACTCAAAATTGCCGGCCTGACACGAAATCTGTTATTTGATGAAGCGATGATCAAGGTGATTTTTCAATATTCCAGAGGCATTCCAAGGCTGATCAATAAAATATGTGATGCTTTATTGATGTGCGCTTTTGCCGATGAACGAAAAAAGCCTATGATCAGTGACCTGGATGACGTTCTGGACGAACTGATGCTGGATGAACCCGCCAGCGACCCGGAACCGGAAGAGACAGCCCCTGTTGAAGAAACCAACAATGCAGTCACGCAGCCAATAGCGGCTATGCCGGCCACAATCGATATGGAACAGATAAACGGTTATCTTGAACGAATTGCCAAGGCGCTTGAAGGCATAGAAAACAAAATAGATGTATTGGCCAAAGAGCGCCACTACTGATTTTTTCATCTAAGTATCGTATTTGACCTTGTAGTTTATTGAATAACGCCAGTACATTTCCAAAACGTATACATTGGAAACTGATACAGCAGGCATATATTTCAGAACCACATCCGAATACTCTAGGGGGCCTCTGAAAAATAGGAATAGTGTTGATACAGGCGAGGAAGCACCCACTCGCAACACCGCAATTTACTGGCGTAAATGAGGATGTGAGACTGGGGCTGACAACGTCCTGCGTGAAAATAGGCCATTTCCCAGAGGTTCCCTAGAAACGATATATCATTACCTGTATTCACAGAGTCAGGGCGCCGCTTGCAAAAAGTTGCGTTCATTCAGTTCAGGAGAGTTTTTATGACCATACTTGTCACCGGCGGTGCTGGATACATTGGTAGCCATACCAGCATAGAACTGGTTCAGGCCGGACACGACGTCATTGTGCTGGATAATTTTTGCAACTCCAGCGAAGAAGCACTTAAGCGCGCACAATCAATCACGGGTAAAACTATCAACTTTGTCAGCGGTGATATACGTGACAGAGTACTGCTGGACCGCATCTTCCAGGAGTTTGATATTTCCTCTGTCATACACTTTGCCGGCCTGAAAGCGGTTGGCGAGAGCACGCAGATTCCATTGTCTTATTATGATAATAATGTTGGTGGCACGATCACCCTGTGCGAAGCAATGGCTGCGGCAAATTGTAAAAACCTGGTGTTCAGTTCGTCTGCAACCGTTTATGGCGATCCTCATACAGTTCCGATTACTGAAGAATTTCCATTGAGTGCCACTAACCCTTATGGCCGTTCCAAACTGATTATTGAAGAGATTCTTCGCGATTTGTATCAGTCAGACAAAGAGTGGAATATCGCCATACTGCGTTATTTTAATCCAGTAGGTGCCCACGAAAGTGGCCGCATCGGCGAGGATCCGAGCGGTATTCCCAACAATCTTATGCCATTTCTGCTGCAAGTGGCTGTAGGGCGCAGAGAAAAACTGAGCGTATTCGGTAACGATTATGACACTCCGGACGGCACTGGAGTACGCGACTATATCCATGTGGTCGATCTGGCCAAAGGACACCTGCGCGCCATTGAGAAGCTGTCTTCAAAGCCTGGTTGTGTAGCCTATAACCTGGGTACCGGCAGAGGTTATTCTGTGCTGGAAATGATCAAGGCGTTAGAAAAAACCTGCGGTAAGGAAATTGCCTATGAAATAGTGGAACGTCGCCCTGGTGATATCGCCTGCTGTTACGCCGATCCAGCATTTGCAGAGCAGGAGCTTGGCTGGAAAGCCGAACACGATCTTGATGATATGATGGCTGATTCCTGGAAATGGCAAAGCCAAAACCCAAAAGGTTATTTAGCATAGTTTCCAATAGCCAGACAAAAGCGGGCGCGCTGCCCGCTTTTGTCTGATCTGGATACAATTAATATAAATCCAGATCAATCTCGCCGGTCTCTGATCTAAGCCTTCGTTGTTCAAGATGGTCTTCTATTGCTCTCCTGGCAGCTAGTTTTCGTTGATTATTAACTCGCTTGGTTGAAGATGACTCCGTTGGTCGGTGTAAAGCATCATCTTCTAAATTGGCTAATTCAAATTCGAAAAGATTAACTGACATTCTCTTAACTCCTTGCTTGCCCAAGTGCAGGAACCAGTCAGAATTCATTACTACAACCGTCAATGAATGTTCATGACAATGAACATCACCGGTTATCTGAAAGGACTTTGCACCATTTTTATTTTTGTTGTCGTGTCATGGTCCAACGAGACCGCTATATGTTAATGCACATGACGCGACGACTCAAATGGTAAACAAGGTCTATGCAATTTCTGTGACAACTATGTGCCGTCAGTGAACCCGTTCGATAGAGGAGGTTGGTTGATAATTATAGTGCCGGAGCAGATTCAGAATCTCTGACGCCGGTAGAGGCTGGCTGACCAAATATCCCTGTGCATAATGACATCCCTGATCTTTAAGGAACTGTAGCTGTTCATTATTCTCAACGCCCTCTGCCACAACCTCCATCGACATACTGTTTGCCATGGCAATAATCGCTTTGATGATAGCCGTGTCACCAGCACCTGATGCCTGACTATGCAAAAAAGACTTATCAATTTTAAGGACATCAATTGGCAACTTCTGCAGATAACTAAAAGATGAGTAGCCAGTTCCAAAATCATCGAGAGCTATTTTGGTGCCAAGTGCATGCAGACGGTTCAAGGTGTTAACACTGTGATCCATGTTTTCAATCAGCACACTCTCTGTCAGCTCCAGCTCAAGATATTCCGCCGGCAGTTCAGAAGTCTGTAATATATTGTAAATCGAGTCGTATAAACCCTCCTGTCGCAGCTGATGACTGGAGAGGTTAACCGAGACCCGGATGTTACCAAAACCCCGTTGCTGCCAGATACTGGCTTCATCGCAGGCCTTATATAATACTTGTTCACCCATGGCATTGATCAGACCGATTTCTTCAGCAATAGGAATAAAATGCTCCGGCTCAATCAACCCCAAGGACTTATGATGCCAGCGGACCAGTGCCTCCACCGAATCAATACGCCCAGTCATCAAGTTCAGTTTGGGCTGATAATTAACCGACAATTCATTTTCAGCAATGGCCCGGCGTAGGGATTTTTCCAGCTGCAACCGGTCAACAGATGCCTGCTTAAAGGTTTTTTGATAGTACTCGTAGGTATTGCCACCCTTCTGGCGTGCACGGTTCAAGGCAATGCTGGCCTGATTTAATAACTGATGTCGGTTTTGTCCGTCCAGAATCGAAACGCCGATACTCGCGGTTACAATCAGTTCATGTTCATCCGCCAACACCGGGCGACTGATTTCCATCAGAATGTTGTCCAGCAAACGATTTAACTTATCGCGGGATCCAAAAAACTCAGCAATGACCACAAATTCATCACCCCCCACCCTGGCGCAAAACGCTGCCGGACTGGGCATATTGGTAATACGGGAGGCAATGTCCTTCAACAACAGATCACCGGTTTCATAACCAAGGCTGTCATTGATCGCCTGAAAGCGGTCCAGATTGACCACTACAATCGCGAGAGAATCGGATGCCGCTTGCGGATTCTTCAGATGACGATTCAGTACCTGGTGAAAATGACTCCGATTAGCCAGCCCGGTTAACTTGTCATAATTGGACAGATAATCAATCTCCACCTGCGAGCGACGCACCTCTGTCATATCACTACCAATGGCAATATAGTGACTGAGCTGACCATTGCTGTCGAAGATTCCATCAATGCGACATTTGAATGGAAATGACTCTCCGTTATAGCGTTTTTCCAAAATCTCACCCTGCCAATACCCCTTATGATTCAAGCTCGACATCACCAGGTAAGCCTGTGGCGAGGCACTGATATTGGCAAAGGGTTTATTGATCAGCTCTGTACGATTGGCATGCATGATCCGACAATAAGCAGGATTGACTGACTGGACGATAAAGTCATAGCTCATAACGAAAATGGCATCATCGGAGTGATTAAACAAACTCGCCGCCAAACTCAGATCCTGTTCGTGATTCACCTCGCTGGTCACTTCACGGCGGGTGCCAATCATGCGGGTCACTCGGCCATGCTGGTCACGCTCGATCGCCCGCCCCGTATCCTCAACCCAGAGCCACCCCTGTCCAGAATTGTTCTTGACCCGATAACGCACCCGATAACTAGCTGTTTTTCCTTTCAGGTGCCGGAATAACTCTGCTTTGGCCTTCAGATAATCTTCAGGGTGTATCCAATCCACATAATCATAATCCCCGGTTTCATCTCTCGGCGGTACCAGCCTGCTTCCCTCGGTCAGGTATGTTTCGCGGTTTTGCACATTCCAGTCCCAGATCCCCATATCACTGGCGGTAATGGCCATTTGCAGTCGTAACTGACTGCTTTCAAGATCCCGGGTTTTGAGTACATCGCGTTCTTCCAGTTTGTGATTCAGATAATGCACTAGCTCACGATCCATAATCAGACGGGATGACAGCTGGCTGGCACGATAAACTGCGATGATCGTTATCAGATAAACAATCACCAGTACCGCGACAATCAGTGAATCTGCGGTACCCGTTGCGGCACGGATATATATACTGACAAAGGGGATTACAAACGCAATGAACAAACGAAAACGGACAAACAGCATGACACCGGAAAGCATCACCAGAACATTGATCATCAGGAGGGTAACCAATTCTGGATTGCCTACCCACAGAGGCGGTAATGAAAAAACGATGCCCTGCAGAAAAAATACCAGCGCCAACTGTCGTTCAATATATTGATAGCTGATTTCGGAAGGAAGTTTTTTAATCCATTGCCGGCCAGCAAACACCAGATAAGCACTTAACCCCGCAATCGTTGACCACCAGACAGACAGCCACACCAGGCTCAACTCGGGCAAATAAACATAACCCGCACACAGTCCCACGAATAACATGCCACCTGCGTGCCGGGGTAATTCCTTGAAAATCATCCGATAAAACTCTGTAAACGCCTTGGAAGAGCTGGTCGCTGTCATATTCTGATGCTGATCATAATTCACGAATTCGGTTAGCAGGTGCAACCTGATAAAAGATGTCTGGTACTATTAGCAGATTAAACCAATTCTGAAATCCAGCAAGGAACCTAAGCCAACTTTATGCAAATTCTTGAGCAGCTCGTACAGCTAAACTCACCCCAGCAGCAGGCGGTCAAGTCAGATCGCCAGCATTTACTGGTACTGGCAGGAGCCGGCAGTGGTAAAACCAGAGTACTGACCCACAGGATCGCCTGGCTGGTAGAGACCGGGCTCGCTTCTCCCAATGGCATACTGGCGGTAACGTTTACCAACAAGGCTGCCCGGGAAATGCGCCAGCGGGTTGAGGAGCTACTTCCTTTTAATCCGAGAGGCATGTGGATCGGCACATTTCACGGTCTGGCCCATCGATTGCTCAAGGCCCACTGGAAAGCACTCAAGTTACCCGAAAGTTTTCAGGTGCTGGATTCTGATGACCAGCTGCGTCTGGTCAAGCGCGTCATGGCTGACATCGGCATCAATGACGAGACCTTACAGCCGAAAACTGCTCAATGGTACATCAACGAACAAAAGGACGAAGGTCGCCGTGCAGCTCACGTTATGGAGTCCAACGACCCGTTTGACACAACCTTACGAAAAATCTACCTGGCTTATGAACAGGCTTGTGAACGTAGCGGAGTAGTGGACTTTGGCGAACTTCTGTTGCGGGCTCATGAGCTCTGGCTCAATCACCCTCCGATCCTGGAGCACTACCAGCAGCGTTTTCGCTACGTCCTGGTGGATGAGTTTCAGGACATCAACACCATCCAGTATGCCTGGCTGCGGGTATTGTGCGGCCAACAGAGCCATCTCACGGTGGTTGGAGATGACGACCAGTCCATTTATGGCTGGCGAGGGGCCAAAGTCGAAAATATTCAGCAGTTCAGCAAGGATTATCCAGACACCGAAATTATCCGACTTGAACAGAACTACCGCTCAACCGCCACTATTCTCAAAGCTGCCAACGCGGTCATCGACAATAACAGCGGACGCCTCGGTAAAGAACTCTGGACCACCGGCGAAGAAGGCGATCCCATTGATGTTTATGCGGCATTTAATGAAATCGATGAAGCCCGCTATCTGGCAGAGCAGATTGAACAACTGCTGGAACAAGGGGAAAACGCTCTGGATGTGGCCATTCTGTATCGCTCGAATGCCCAGTCACGAGTGCTGGAAGAAGCCTTGATTCAGGCTCGCATTCCATACCGTATCTACGGCGGGTTACGGTTTTACGAGCGCCAGGAAGTCAAAAATGTTCTTGCCTACATGCGCCTGATTGCCAATCGTTTCGACGATGCAGCCATGGAGCGGATTATCAACGTGCCTACTCGGGCCATTGGTGGTAAAACCGTCGAAACCCTGCGGGCTATAGCCCGGGAACAGGGCTGTGCTTTGTGGCAGGCTGCCAGTCTGGCCGTTCACAACAAACTGTTACCCTCCCGCGCCAGTAATGCCGTTCACACGTTCATTGAACTGATTGACGAGCTCGAACAGGGAACAGCTGAGATGGAACTGCACGAGTTGACTCAATATGTCATCGACGCCAGTGGGCTTAAAGAGCATCACCAGAAAGAAAAAGGCGAGAAAGCCCGCGCCCGTCTTGAAAACATGCAAGAGCTGGTCTCTGCAACCCGGAATTTCAATGTCGAGCAGGAAGATGTGATCAGTCCGCTGGATGCGTTTCTGTCTGAAGTATCACTCGATGCCGGTGAGCGCCAGGCCGACGACAGCAAGGACAGTGTCAGTCTGATGACCTTGCACTCGGCCAAAGGCCTGGAATTTCCCTATGTCTTCATCGTTGGTATGGAAGAAAGCCTGTTTCCACATAAAATGAGCATGGACGAGTTGACCGGACTGGAAGAGGAGCGGCGGCTCTGTTATGTCGGTATCACTCGTGCCATGCGCAAACTGACCGTCTGTTATGCCGAATCACGTCGAATGTTTGGTAATGAAACATTTAACCGCCCCTCCCGCTTCATCAGTGAAATCCCGGCTCAATTACTGAATGAAATCCGCCTTAAATCGACTCTAGGGTCCGGATTCAGCGCTGCGGGTTCAGGCTTCAAAGAAGAGGTAGCCTCGGGTTACGGTATTCAACTTGGGCAACGGGTCATGCACCCTTTCTTTGGCGAAGGTGTTGTCATGGCCGCTTCCGGTAATGGCGCCAATGCATCTGTAACGGTGGAGTTCGAAAGCGAAGGAACCAAAGAACTCATGCTACAGTACGCCAAACTGTCAGCGCTGGAATCCTAATATCATCCGATAAATACAGTTCCTCCTTAACAGGCTTCGATGATTTGCTCGCAACGCCACGCAGAAGTTGTTCTAAAGTCTGTTAATTAACCAAGTTGTAATCACAGGGTTCACGCATGAATCTACCGGCGTTATTTAAATTAAGCCTGTTTCCCGTCATGGCTTTCGGTCTGGTGGATCTGGTTTTTTCATTTTTATCCATGCTGGTGTTCCGGGATGATGTCTATCGTTATTTTTATGAAACCGGCGTGGCATTTTTTTCCATTTCTGTGTTCCTGGCCATTCTGCTGAAATTCGAAATCACTCGCATCCGGTTACAGGAAGCCATTCTGTTTGTAACCCTGGCCTGGATCTCCGCAGGCTTTCTGGCCAGCGTCCCCTTTATTCTGATTTCTGGCCTTACGCTAACGGATGCGGTATTCGAATCCCTATCTGCATTAACGACTACCGGCGCAACAGTCATGTCCGGACTCGATGCCATGCCAAAAACATTGTTGCTTTATCGTCAGACCCTGCAGTGGTTCGGTGGACTCGGGATTATCATTCTCATGGTGGCCATCATGCCCATGCTGAACATCGGCGGGATGAAAATGTATAAGGCTGAAACACCCGGACCAATGAAAGACGACAAACTGGTTCCCAGGGTATCCAAATCCAGCCGCTATCTCTGGGGGGTCTATCTGACGATCACCGTGCTGTGTACCGTGTCCTATTATCTGGCCGGGATGGATTGGTTTGATGCGGTTTCCCACGCCTTTTCAACCGTTTCCACCGGAGGGTTTTCACCACACGATGCCAGTATGAAATATTTCGACAGCGTAGCCATCGAAATGGTATCGAATGTCTTTATGATTGCCGGGGCACTCAATTTTGGTGTTCACTTCGTGGCTTATAAGAGTCGCGATATCAAAGCCTATTGGCGTGATGAGGAAACTGTTTTATTTCTGGGTATCATCGCACTGGCAACCTTGGTGGTTGCCATATATCTGGCTCTCAATCAAAGCCAATACACGTTCTGGATGGCACTGCGATCAAGCTTATTTCAGGTAATTTCGTTTATTACCAGCACCGGGTTTGCATCTGACAGCTTCACCGACTGGCCGATATTCTGCGCCATTGTTCTGGTGATCGTGGGTTATGTGGGAGGCTGTGCAGGCTCCACCGCCGGTGGCAACAAAGTCATCCGGACCCTGCTGGTATTGAAGACCAACTATCGGAATATCAAACAGCTGATCCATCCGAAGGCCTTGTTTACCATCAAAAGTAATGGCCGGGTCATTGGTGAAGACGTTCTGGATTCTGTCCGTGCGTTCATGTTTTTTGCGTTTCTGGTGTCTCTGATATTTATACTGCTGCTCATGGCCAATGGCCTGGACCTGTGGACTTCCATTACCGCCGTGGCCGCCTGCGTCAATGTGCTGGGTCCGGCATTTGGTGAGCTCGGTTCCAACTTTCAACCGCTCAATGATTTTTCCACCTGGCTGATGAGTCTGGCAATGGTCATGGGTCGTCTGGAATATTTTACCGTCTTATTGTTATTTAGCGTCCGTTTCTGGCGGGCGTAATAACGAAGAAGATCACTGATGCATTTGACCATTTGCAAGTCCTGTCTAAAACATAACCAGGATCAAAAAAACAACAAATATAATTGAGAATATATATCATTTGCATTATTATTTTTAATTAACGATCTTCTTATCTATGTAACTGATATGTATATTTGTCTTTGTAAAGCCATCAGCGATAAAACCATCGTTCAGTCAGCCCAAAATGGCTGCGATTATACGCAAATCCGTAAACAGACTGGGGTTGGTACTGAATGCGGAAAATGCACTCAGGTTGCCAAGTCTCTGGTCAAAGAGGTGATTTCAACCGTCAAAATTTCAGCCTGACATCATCTGTTCGGTTGATGTCAGCTAAAGACCACTGCCTGCTGAGGCTGTCTACAGCTTCAGTATTCTGCTTTTTCTTATTTCCAACTCGTCCATCTAACACCTTTTTCATTTGCTGCACTATGTCTGCTTGGCTATATTGCCCTTTTATAAAACGTGATTGAGGAGTCTGTTCATGAAAGGTGACGCAAAAGTCATACAATATCTGAATGATGTACTGGTCAACGAACTGGTCGCCATCAATCAGTATTTCCTGCATGCCAAAATGTATAAAAACTGGGGCCTGGATAAACTCGGTGGGAAGGAATATCACGAATCCATCGACGAAATGAAACACGCTGACAAACTGGTTGAGCGTATTTTGTTCCTGGAAGGGGTTCCCAATGTGCAGAAGCTGGGCAAGTTGCTGATCGGCGAAGACACCAAAGAAATGCTTGAATGCGATTTGAAACTGGAAAATATGGCCGTTCCAGCCCTGCGCGAGGCCATCGCCTATTGTGAGTCAGTCCAGGATTATGTTTCCAGAGATCTGCTGGAAGATATACTCGAATCCGAAGAGGAGCATATCGACTGGCTGGAAACACAACTGGATCTGATCAATAAAGTAGGTATCGAAAACTACCTGCAAAGCCACATGGATTCTTAACTCCGGTTCATCAGCTTCTCAATACCGCATCGGCCAGCTCAGTGCCTGGCAGGCCGGTGCCAGCAAGAGCCAGAATAATGGCCACCAACGCCACAAACACCAATACATACCAAGTCAGTGAAAACAGAATCCCATAACGGTCAAGGGTTGGCCTTGGATCCAGTCGTGACTGTGAACGTGCGGCCATCAGGTCGAGAAATCCCAATATAATAAAAAAGGCCAGCAATCCGAGCTTCAACAGTAATGCCAGTCCTAAACCGCTGATCGACAAGGCCAGCACCAGATAAAAGCCCAGCTTGCGGTTACCAGATTGGGCCAGCGACTGAAAGGCATGCCCTCCGTCGAGAGGGAGGATCGGCAACAGGTTGAACAGATTAACCAATGCCCCTATAGACGCCACCAAGCCGGCGAAGTGATTACCTGTGAACAAATACAGCACATAAAACACCACGGTCATGAGCAGGCCGAAACTTGGTCCCATCAGGGCAATGAACACATCCTGCCAATGGGTTTTTGCCCGCTCACCAAGCGCAATACCGCCGACGAATGGAATCAGATACATACCTTTGGTCTTCAAACCCGAACGTTTCATGGCCCACAGGTGACCATATTCATGAAAAACCATTATGCCAATCAGCGCAATGGCGAACTGCCACGACAGCAATACACTCCATGCCGCCGCAGATAAGCCGAGCATGACCACCTGGATCACCTTGACACTCTTGAACAACTTGAACACCAGACCACCCCAGGCAACCACTGAGCCGGTGTTGGCACCCTTGGACTGTGGCAAGGCAACCGCCTCAATGGCGACATGATGCTCATCAACCACGGAACCTTCATTCGACAACTGCAGACTCACCTTCATGGTTTCAGGATTGATCAGATAGTCGATCTGATCAAAAGGGCGGGGCTCATCATCATTCAGTTCCACCGAGCCGGACCAATAGTGGTGCGGTTGCTGTAAAATGACTTCGCCATTAATCAACAATTTTTGCTGCTGTTGTTCCGGGTCGATCATCAGATCAATGTTCTGATCCTGGTATTGGATACTCATCAGATTCATGAATTGGAATACTTCTTCGCTGTTTCAGGGTTGTTATGGGCAAAAAAACGGGCAAAGTCCCGTCTCAATTCGTTACTTTCCACGTCAGATAGCACTTTCATACTAACTGCCTCGGCAAACATTTTTTCCGCCAGAGCAGGTTGTCCGGAGGTTAACAGTTTTACCAGAATTTTGGACAGCAACATTGCCGGTATTTGAGGATGGGGTTGTGCCAGGGACCAGTACTCTTTCAACATTGCCTGTTCCGATACCTCAAACTGACCGTCAGCAAGACTGGCCCGCAACAGCCCAGAGGCCGCAAGATGGAATGTTTTGTTATCCGGATGGACTTTTTCCAAGTGATACAACTGGAAAAATACCCGATGACTGAGAGGATGCTGCTTGGCCAATCGCCAGAGTATTTTTTTTGCACGGACAAAGTCTGCCTGATTCACCGCCTGCAGCGCCTGTTGCAACTGCTCCCGGTAATCAGCATCGTCATCACGATTTTCAATGATTTCCTGATTCACCCTGGCCCAGCTGTTCCGACCACTCCATACCAGCAAGGCGCCGCAGGCCATACCTCCGGCATGAGCCGCATAGGCAACCGGGGCATCACTGAAAACCAGGTCAAACAACTCTTTGGCAATCCATACCGGCAGAATTAACAATGCAGTGGCACGGAAATAATTGAATGCCACGCCGATAAAATAGAAAAACCGGATTTTCCGATGCCCGTATGCTGCAACATACATCCCCATCACGCCCGAGATGGCACCGGACGCCCCCACCAGCGCAGACGGTGAACCCCAGTTCAGCAAACCAAAAAACAATGCTCCAACCGCTCCGCTGAACAGGTAGAAAATTAAATAATTCATACTGCCCAGAAGTTGCTCAACCGTCATTCCCACCAGCAACAGAATAATCATGTTGCCCAATAAATGCTCCAGGCCACCATGCAGAAACTGATGGGAAAACACAGTCAACACAGATATTTGCGCCGGGATAAAACCATAACGATTCCAACTCAGCTCGCTGACCTGGCCAGAGAGGATCCGGCCCCGTGATGCGAGTATGGGTTTATCGTAATCAACAAATTCAGGCAGATGTTGGCTGGCATATGGCTGATAATCAGCATCTACCAACATAGCCACTGCAATCTGATGCTGATCCGCTATAGATAACTGCTCCGGGTGCTCGATTGTCAGCAGAGGAGAATTAAAGCGGCCACTTTGCTGCAGATAACTTTGATATACCGGCAACTCCTGAGGCAAAATGTCCAACCGGCTGTAGGCTTCTGCAATCTGATCGAGCCGACGACTGTCACCAATGGAAGTCCAAATAAAAATCACGCAGTTGAACAAAATTAACAACCAGGTCACCAATGGTGGTCGGGTAATGTCAAAGGTTCGTTCCATTGGCAGGATGAGCATAAAGTCTCACTATCATTCAAACGTTTAACCCAGGCCCTTTGAGCTAACCCATGGACCCGCGACAGAGTAACGATTCACAAGAATAATGAAAAAGCAGCCCGTAATCATCATCATTGGTCTTATCCTGGTTCTGTTAGCCAGTATTCAAGTCGGTTCCTGGCTCGGGTATCAACGGCTGGAACAAAATGCCCATAATGAATTGTTTCGCTATCAGGCATCACTGGAGGAGCTACTCGATCGCTTCAGCCTTATTCCTCCGGTACTTGCCGCCAATCAGTTATTCGTGGATGCCCTGAACTATGGTGCAGAAGATCAGGTATATCGTGCCAATACACTGCTGCAGGGTTTTGCTGATCGTATGCACGCATCCGACATCTACATTATGGACACTCTCGGCATCACGCGCATGACCAGCAACTGGAACCTGGAAAACAGCTTCTTATACCGGGATTTCAACTTCAGGCCCTACTTCCAACAAGCCATGAAGGGAAGAGCCGCCATATATTCAGCCCTCGGAACCACTTCTGGAGTTCGGGGTCTGTATTTTTCCTATCCGATTATTTATCAGGACTCCGTCATCGGAGTGCTGGCATTAAAACTGAATATTCCAGACCTGGAAACAGCCTGGCAAAGCCCTTACAGCGAAGACGTGGCCGAGCTGATGGTCACAGACGAACACGGTATCGTTTTTCTTTCCACCCGTGAAGACTGGCGTTATCGCAGTACCGAACCACTCAATCATCCGACCATACAACAGCTGCAACAGGAGCAGCGCTACGGTGATTATAGTTTCGAACCGCTGCAATTTAGTCTGCTGCCTGGCAGATTTGGCATGAGCTCTGATTCCAGGCGGGTTAGCTGGCACAGTGGTGATTCCGTCAACCGGTATCTGGCCATTTCCGGCATGGCACCCATGGTCAACTGGGAAATGACTGTGCTGGTACCATCCAACCGAATCTGGCTGCAACAGTTGAGAACTCTGGCAACCCTGATGTCGGCTTACATCGCCATAGTCGTACTCTGGTTATTTCAACAGGAACGCAGCCATCGTTTGCAAAACCTGGTCATGCATCAGCGGGAACTGGAACAGCGGGTACTAAACCGAACTGAAGATCTGGAACAAAGCAACTTGCAGTTAATGCGTGAAATTGACGAACGCCACCGGGCCGAACAAGAACTCAAAACCATGCAGGAAGAGCTGATCCAGGCAGCCAAGCTGGCGACCCTTGGGCAAATGTCGGCCAGTATCAACCATGAGCTGAACCAGCCGCTTACCGCCATCACCGCCTTTACCCAGAACTCACAGAAATTTCTGCAACGTGGTAAAACCGAAGCAGTCGAAAACAATCTGAAAGAAATACTGGCCTTATGCCAGCGCATGCATACACTGATTTCTCAGTTTAAGATTTTTGCCCGCAAATCTCCCCATAAACTGGTGATGGTGGAGTTGCAGAATGTCATCCATAATGCGGTCCATCTGGTACAGTCAGGGTTGGAAAACAGCAATATCCAGTTTTATTTCTCTCTGCCGGAAAACCACGCTTTTATACTTGGAGATATGATCCGGCTGGAGCAGGTGGTGGTCAACCTGCTGTCCAATGCCGTTCAGGCCTGTAAACATAACAGTCACATCAAAATAAAAATTGTGCTGCAACAACTGAAGAACGAATACTGCGTGTCGGTCATTGACAACGGCCCAGGGTTGGATCAGGAACCGGAACAGGTCTTCGAGCCCTTTTATACGACCAAATCAGTAACTGAAGGACTGGGACTGGGGTTGAGCATCTCCCGCCAGATCATTACCACCATGAACGGCCGGCTTCAGGCGGAATACAATAATGATCCCGAGTTTCCGGGCGCACTATTTCGTATCTACTTGCCGGTGTATCAGTTAGCGGACCATGAAAACACTGTATGAATGCATTCAAAGTATTTTTTGTTGATGATGACCCTGCTATTCGTCTCTCCATGCAGCAAATGCTTGAACTGGAGGACATAGATGTTCAGTGCTTCGCTGCGGGTGAGGTATTGTTCGATCATATGGATGCCAGTTTCAACGGCATGGTCATTACCGATTTCAACATGCCTTCACCGAACGGCCTGGAAATTTTGGAACGAATACAGCAGATCGATGTCAACATTCCTGTCGTGTTGATCACCGGTCACGGTGACATCTCCATGGCTGTCGAGGCCATGCGTAATGGTGCTTATGATTTCATTGAGAAACCATATGAGACAGAGCCCTTACTGGAGGTCATTTATCGGGCCGCTGAAAAGCGTCTGTTGACGTTGGAAAACCGTGATCTCAAAAGTCAGCTTAAATTCAACTCCCGTCCAGGTCCCCGGGTATTAGGACACAGCAAGGCCATGAAGCAGGTCTTCTCGGTACTGGATGCAATTGTGGATACGTCTGCCGATGTTCTGCTCCATGGTGAGACTGGCTGCGGGAAAGATCTGATTGCCCGCTGGCTGCATGAGGCCAGTAGCCGCAAAGGTCACAACTATGTTGCCATCAACTGTGGTGCGGTGCCTGAAAATCTCATTGAAAGTGAGCTGTTTGGGCATGAAGCCGGGGCCTTTACCGGTGCAGATAAAAAACGTATCGGCAAGTTTGAACATGCCGATGGCGGTACGGTTTTTCTCGATGAAATTGAGAGCATGCCTCTGAACCTTCAAGTCAAACTGTTACGAGTTTTGGAGGAGCGCAAGGTGGAACGATTGGGTAGTAACAAACCCATCAACCTGGATATCCGTATCATCACCGCGACCAAAACCAATCTGAAAGAACTCAGTGACCAAGGAAATTTCCGGGCAGATCTGTACTATCGCCTGAATATAGTTAAAGTGGATATCCCTCCGCTTAAAGATCGCATTCATGATGTTCCTTTGTTGTTCCAACACTTTGTCCTGATTGCTGCTGCCCGCTACGACCGCGAAATCATTCACCCCCCTGAAGCCAGAATCAGCGCACTGTTAAAGCACGACTGGCCCGGTAATGTCAGAGAACTTCGTAACCTGGCTGAACGTTATGTGCTTATGGGTGAAAGTGCCTTCGATCAACTGGCGGACCCTTTCGAACAGGAGTTACAAAGTCGCAACACACTGGCAGAGACGATGGATCAGTACGAAGCCCACTTAATTACAGCTGCACTACGCGACCATCAGGGATCAATCAAAGACACAATGGTCGCTCTTGGACTGGCCCGCAAGACCTTGTACGAAAAAATGAAAAAATACGGACTGGATAAAAACGACTACAAAAGTGAGTCATAACACATCCGTTTGCAGTAATTTCATTGGAATATTAGAAAAAATCGATCTGCTTGACCATACTGAAAAAATATTGGTTTCATGGCCTACTTAAAACAGGTGCTTGAATGACAGGGGTGAATACTTTCAGTTGTGCGGATATACAACAAAAACACATGCCCCGCCCTGTCGTTCTCCAGCCGATGCACGATTGACTGACTTGAAAATAAAAGCCGCCTAACCAATCGATCTCAACTCATACGGTTTGCTGATTTCAGAGCCTGCCAGTAGGAGAGAAGATATGCGATACGTTGTGGCACTGTGGCTGCTGTTGATACTCCAGAGTCTGGCTCTGGCACAGTCTGATGTCGTCCATTATCTTGCGCCGGAAACGGACAGCGACCCTCGTCAAGTTTACCCACTGCAACTATTACGACTGGCTCTGAATAAAGTCGACCCACAAATACAGCTCAAGGCATCTCCGTTTCAAATGACTCAAAGCCGGGCGCTGACTGAGTTAATAGATGACAATGTCATTGATGTTGTGTGGTCAGCCACAAGCCAGACCAGAGAGCATATCTGGCTGCCGGTGCGCATTCCGATTTACAAGGGGCTATTGGGTTATCGGGTTTTTCTGTACAAACCGGATACTCTGACACAAACACCATCAGAGCTGTCAGTGGAACAGCTCAAGCAGATTCCCATGATTCAAGGACACGATTGGCCAGATACCGAAATACTTCAAGCCAACGGTTTTACCACTGTGTCCACCGCAAATTATGATGCGACCTTTCGCATGCTGAACCAGCAACCAGAAAGGTTGTATCCTCGCAGCGTCACAGAGGTCTGGAACGAATGGCAAATGCACCGGCATCAGGGGATTGAGATTGAAGCAACACTGATGCTGCATTACACCATGCCACAATACTTTTTTGTCTCAAAGAACAACCCTGAATTGCAGCAACTGATTGAGAAAGGCTTACGGAAAGCCATCGCAGACGGTAGTTTCGATGAAACGTTTAATCGCTATCTGCGCGAGAAGGTTGCGCCGTTGCAGCTTGAACAACGGCGGATCATTGAACTGAATAACCCGATCATTCCTGACATCTTACCCACTACAGCCTCAGAACTGTGGCACCAGATACCAGGCAAACGGTAGCCTAGCCAGACGCTAACCTGGAGGCCAACTCAGACTTCGGCCACCAATCACATGGACATGCAGGTGGAATACGCTTTGACCGGCGTCGGCACCATTGTTCACGACCAGCCGGAAAGCTTCGCCTATGCCTTGTTGCGCAGCAACCTGATTGGCAACCAGCATTAAATGTCCTAACAGTGCCTGATCTTCCGGGCCAGCGTCGCAGAGTCTGGGAATTGGTTGTTTGGGAATGACCAGATAATGATGTGGCGCTGTTGGGAATTTATCCCGAATGACAATGCATAAATCATCTTCATATACACTGTCGGCCGGTAATTCACCGGCCACAATTTTACTGAATATCGTCTCACTCATGAGCGGATTATCCTGTATGGAAACGTGCGCTTCTCACTGCATCTCGCTGACGTGGGTAACTTTCTGGCCACAGATTCCATAATCAATGGCTTCTTCGGCACTCATCCAGTTATCGCGTTCGATATCTTTACGTACACGATCAATCGGCTGACCGGTCTGGGCTGCGATAATCTGTGCTAAACGCTCGCGCATTTTGATAATCTGTTCTGCCTGAATGGCCACATCACTGGCCTGACCACCAACGCCACCAGATGGCTGGTGAATCAGGAAGCGGGTATTTGGCAGGCAATAACGGTCTTCTTTATTGGCAGCGAGAAAAATATGCGTACCGGCACTGGCAACCCAACCGGTACCAACGACTTTAACCCGTGGCTTAATAAAGCAGATCATATCGTGAATACTGTCACCGGCCTCAACATGCCCCCCCTGAGAGTTTATAAACAGGGTGATATCATCATCGGAATCCGCGGCCAGCGCTAATAATTCCAAACAGACTCGGCGCGCCATTTTTTGATTGATTTCCTCGCAGATCATTAAAGTTCTGCTTTTAAACAATTTGTCGGAAATCATCTCTGGCGAGCTGTTATTTTCGGTTTCTTTGGTCATTGATCGCTTATCCCTGACTGATGGAAAGTAACGGACACTGCTTCTAAGGAACCTCTGAATAACGCCGACGAGGCAGCCAGAACAGGGCAAAAGTCTGCAAAAAGCCACCATAATTGGCCAATTTGCGTAGATCTTTCAAGCCGCACTGACAACGCAGACAATTATTCAGAGGTTCCCTAACGAAACATCTCCGGTTGAGCATAGCAAATGGGGATCACATTATCCCGATTCAATATCACCGACGTAATTATCACTGCTTAAACGTCTGTGCTCATACGAGTGCTTCAACGTTCACATCAGGCAGGAACATTCCTGTCTCTGCCCAACGGATTCTGACAACCTGAACGCCAGCAACTCCTAAACGATCGCCCGGACACCAAATAACCATGGATGAACAAACGCAACGATGACCGCAACAACAGTACCGGCGACCAACACCTGGATATCCTTGATCAATGGCAGTTTCTCTGTTTGCTGCAGAGCACCACGACGATTGGCGGACCACATGTCATACAACGAAAACAACAAAAAGGAACCAAACAGCAACAGCGAGGATAAATCACCATTGACCAGCAAGTGTCCACCTGACCACAGTGTTACACCCCATAGCTGGGGGTGACGGGTAAAACGCTTTATATTGCTTTTCATTCCTGCCGCGGCCATCAGGATAAAGGCTGGTACCATCAACAACGGCATGATTTTGTATGTCCAAAAGGGACTGACATACATAAAAACCGCATCTGAAACGGCCTTACCCCAGATTATCAGTGCCAGCCCGACGAAAGAGAGTAACGCAAACGCTCCCCGATAGGTGCGATCTCCAAACCGTTCTATCAGTGCCTGGCGGGTGCTTACAAAGCCAGGCAGTAGATGTATTCCAAAAAAAACGACAATGCCAATGACTAAAATGACCATTCCATCACCTCATAAGATATAAAGCATTGTCAGCAGCACGATGTTATTCAGCGTCTGACAGGTATTCGTTTTTTAGGTCCACGTAGTTTTGGGAGGAGTATTTAAAAAAGTTCAGTTCCTGATCCGTCAATGGACGCTTTTTCTGCGCCGGCGCCCCCATGTACAGGTAACCACTGTCCAACTGCTTACCAGGTGCAACCAACGAACCAGCGCCGATCACAACCCGCTCGGGAATGATTGCACCATCCAGAATTGTAGAGCCAATACCAATCAACACTTCATTATGAATAGTACAACCATGCAGACAAGCGTTATGACCAATCGTGACATCGTCGCCAATGGTTAATGGATAACCATCCGGGTTGTAGTGGCTGGCATGGGTAATGTGCAACACCGCACCATCCTGAACAGAAGTCCGGGCACCAATAGTAATTCTGTGCATATCTCCACGAATAACCGCCATTGGCCAGACAGAAGAGTCTTCGCCAATGCTGACATCGCCAATGATACAGGCTTGGTCAGAGACATAAGTGGAATCTGCAATTTTGGGGGTATGGGATTTGTAACACAGGATAGCCATAGAAGAGCCTCATTGTAGGAACGTAAGAGACTCTTCTAACATGCTTTAGCCTTTCCAGAAAGGTTTATGTACCTCCGCATTGGCCTCATAGGCAGTCAAACCGATATCCCTCAACAGGTGAGGGCTGAGATCTTTCAGTTGCTGGCGGGTTTTGTAGCGAAGGTTCCACAGCTTTAATGTTTGTAGGGAGAAATGCCATTCCCCTGCGTGGACATGTAGAGCAGGAACCAAAATTTTCAGAGTGGACATTCTGGTTACCTCATATCAATTGTTTATAATTTGTGTTGTGCTATCCGTCTGTCTTGCATGCGCGACTGTGCGCTTCTTTCGACAGGTCGACAAACGAGTATTTTTTAGTCCCGGATTATTTTCTTTCAGGCGAACTGTGTGCGTTTCAGAGACAAACCGGACTTACATCAATGTTGTTGGAATTGTTATGGCTGAACTGCCACCACTCAATGCCCTTCGGGCTTTTTTATACGCAGCCGAAACCCAAAGTTTCAAAAAAGCTGCGGAGCGATTGTTTGTCACACAAGCGGCAGTCAGTCATCAAATTCGTTTGCTGGAAGATTCTCTGGAAACTCAACTGTTTCTGCGCTTAAACCGTGAAGTCAAACTCACAGATGAAGGTGCCCGCTTGTTGCCCTATGTCCGTTCTGCATTTCGCTCGCTGAAATCCGGCGTCGATCAGTTGCGGGCAGATCCGTCTCCGGATCGTCTGGTTATTTCGGTGCTGCCGTCATTTGCATCACGATGGCTACTTGGGCATTTAAAAGGGTTTCAGGCCAGTTATCCGGACATACATCTAGTACTGCGTTCTGATAATGAGCTTGAAACCTTTGAAGAAAGTGATTGTGACCTGGCCATTCGCCTCGGAGATGGCAAGTATCCCAATTTGCGCTCTGAGTTCTTAATGCGGGATGCCAAAATTGTGGTTGCCCATCCGGATCTGACCGAGCAAGGATCTCTGTCTATCGAACGCCTCAAAACACTGCCGTTGCTGGAAGACGCTGGTCCCGATGGTTCTGGCTGGTTGAACTGGTTGACGGAACAGGAATTGGACCCTGATGATTTTCGTATTTCCCTGACCGTCAATGATTCAGGTATGGCCATTGATGCCACCCTTGATGGTCAGGGAATTGGTCTGGTTCGCAAATCACTGGCCCAAGACCTGATCTCCTCAGGCAAATTACTGAAAGTAAATGACTACGAAATCAATCTGACTTATTCCTATTATCTGGTTGCCCCGGAACATCATTTCCAGAAAACCAAGGTCAGAATATTTGCGGAGTGGCTGCACAAGGAACTGGAAGCCAGTTTTCTACCTGAATATTTTGCTTATTATGGCAGTTGACCACGATCGCCTCACTGCTGGCGTCTGACATGTGTCGCAATAAAACGCGGATTTTCATGAAGTGTTTCAGTCGCCAGAAGATTACCTTTAAGATAATTAAATCCCAGCGCTTCGGCGGCCCGTTTGAGAGTGCCGGTATCGATACCATCCGCAACCACTGTCTGCTGGTTAGCATGACAAAATGACACTACTGCTTTTACCAGACGCTCCTTGCGTATGTCGGTCGTCATGGTTTTGATCAGATGATGGGCAAGCGTAACAATGTCAATCGGCAAGGTCACCAGCATCCCCATACGAATGTCCATGTCGCTGATTCCGGACAGGGCGATTTTGGCCCCCTGCTGCCGAAGCACTCGCATGATTTCCTGACAGCGATCCACATCAAACGGATCTGCCGGTAGCGTTACATTAAGAATTAGTGTGAGGTCGTGGGCACCGGCCTGCTGGCAGAGATCAAACAGAATTTTATAGATACGGGCATTAAACAAGTCTGCCAGCAACAGATTTACAGACAGGTTGGTCTTATGCTCACTAAGATAGTGCTCCACATGCTGTAACAAATGATCACTCACCTGTTCATATAACCCAAATTTCTGGGCCATACCAAGGTATTCATCCAGCGCGGCAAAACCATCCTCCAGATTATCAATTTTCAGAACACATTCCTGCCAGGCTACTTTGCCTGTGCGTGCAGAAAACACAGTCCGGGTTGAGATAATGGTTTTTCGCTCCTCAAGATTAGCCCGCAATACGCGGTACTTTTTGCGGTAGTTGAGATCAAAGGATTCTTCCTTAAGCGTTTCGTCCAATACTACGCAAAGCAATTGTTTTTCCTGAGCCTGCCGCACAGCCAATTGACAATCAGCAACCACCTGATTTGGTGAGCGCCCCCTGATGGCCACACACGCAGCCGTGACACTGAGCAGATATTTCCCTGCTGATTTCGCCTCATTCAGATATCGGTTCAGCTGTTCAATATATCTGTAAAGGCTGACCTCCAGATGTCTTTCCGTCTGCGATGCCGTCTCTGACAACAACAATACCACTTGGTTATCAGACCACTGATAGGCCGAAAATGGAAAAGTGGGTACTTTTTTATTCAGGCGCTCACCCAGCAATTGCATGATTCTCATTCGAGTTGCCGCATCACCGATCGCCAGAATCTGGCTCAAATGATCCACCTCGACCAATACCAACCACCGGGCCTGATGCCATTCCTGGACATTGGCCAGATCATTGGCTTTTATCAGTCCGGAATATTGATCGTAATGGACCAACTCAATCACCGAACGAAAAAACTCCTCGTTGTAACGCTTGGACAGAATACCCACCAGACTCAGCAATACGTAGGTACCCAGAATCATCATCCATAAGGTGATAGACGTGGAGTAATAGGCAGTCTCCATCACTCCACTAACATGGGGTAACCAGCAGATACATATCCAGATGAAAAATAATTGTGTCTGTATTGCCGCCGAAAAACTGTTGTACAGACCGGCTGCGAGAAACGGAAAACACAAAATAAACATGAACTGGACCTGATAGGCACCCGGTAGGTAATACGACATCGGGATAACCAGAAAAAACAGCAATGTCAGAAACCTTGCCAGCACATCGAACCGTCCGGAACTCCATAATAACAAGGCTCCCACACCTATAATGGCGCAGGCTCCCAAATAGACCCAGGCGGGTAGCTCGGCTTCAAAATATGTCCGTAGAGAGAGCAGAAATAAGGGGGTAAAAGTGAAAAAACCACTGACAATCAACAGGATTCTACTTTTTAACAACTGCTGGGCATCCACCATGCGCTGGTACCACAGCGTTGATTGATAGTCCTTAAAAAAAGTTTCGTCATCCAAAGATGTGTCAAACATGATTCTGCCTTTCAGTCACCGCATTTGTTTTCTTTCTTAAAAACTGAAAATTTCAGCCTTCATGCAGTCTAACAGCGTTAGAGTGCTTTTAAAGCATCTGTGTTTAAGTTAAATCAATATGTCAAAATCAGACTGATCGATAATAGCCACAATGGCAAATTTCCTTAACAATGACGGTGCTGGTGGCGTAAAAGGAATCTGATATGAAACTCCTGTTAAAAGAAATTATAGGTGAGTATCAGCACAATACCTGTGTTGAAGGCATAATGTTGGGTGGTTCCCGATCAACGGAGTCAGAAGATCAGTTGTCTGACTACAATCTTTACGTATACCACCATGAAGATATCTCTGTTTCTGAGCGCCAACAAATTACAAACAAGTTCTGTCGTTATATGGAACTGAACAATCAGTTCTGGGAAGTACAGGATGATGGTCAGTTAAATGATGGCTCAGAAATTGTGATTGTGTACCGCAATCTGATTCAGTTTGATCGTCAGCTCCATGAGGTTGCCTTTCGACATCAGGCACAACTGGGTGCTACAACTGCACACTGGTACAACTTTCTGCATGCAGAAATTCTCTTTGACCGTCATGGCAGGCTGGCAGAACTGCAGCAGAAATACACCATCGCCTATCCGTTTCAGCTGCAAAGCAATATTCTGCAAAAAAACCATGCACTGTTGAGACGCCAAATGCCTGCTTATCTGTTTAAGATAGAGAAGGCATTAGTGCGCCAGGACCGGGTTTCATTAAATAATCTGTTATCCAGGTTCATGGCCAGCTACTTCGATATCGTATTTGCGGTTAACGAAAAGCTGCATCCGGGTGACAAAAAACTGGTTTCTCATGTTTTACGCCGATGCAGCCATATTCCGAAAAACTTTGAATCGCGTCTTAATCGCTGTTTTGAGCTGGCGGGCGGCGCCAGGCAGGAACTGCTGGCAGAATTAAACCTGCTCATTGATGAACTTGATCATATGATCAAACATCGAGCATCATCTTCACTGTAAATATTTGGATCATTCTCAGTATGTTTGGCTTTTTTATTCTCCTCGCCTACTGGCTGGCCGGAGAATATCTGGTTTACCTGTTTGCCTGGCCCATCCCAGGCAGTGTTGTCGGTCTGCTGGCCCTTTGGCTGACACTGGTGGCGCTGCAACGTGTACCCGATTCTTTAAAAAACACATCTTCGACATTGCTGCGTTATCTGACGTTACTGTTTGTACCAGCCGGCGTCGGTCTCATCGAACACTGGCCACTATTGATGCGCAGCGGGATCTGGATTTTACTGATCATTACAGCCAGCACACTGTTCACAGCAACGGCCATGATCATTATTTTTAAAGCATTTGGGACCAAATAATGACAAGTTCTATTCAAATGCTACTGGCGTTGTGTATCACCATTGGTACTTACCTTCTGGCCGAACAGATCTATCGCAAATTCCATCGCTCGGCATTGGTCCATCCTGTGATCGTGACTATTTTTACAATTATGGGGTTATTGAAACTACTCGGTTGGGAATATCCGCAGTATCGTCAGGACACAACCATGATTCACTTCATGCTGGGCCCGGCAACCGTAGCCCTGGCAATACCGCTGTATGAAAACATCTCTCTGATCCGAAAAATGCTGATACCACTTATGGTCGCCACATTGGTTGGTGCTTTTATCGCCTCATCCAGTGCTTTTCTGTTGTCAGAGTGGCTTATCAACACAGATGTTCTGAGTCGATCCATGCTGGTGAAGTCTATTACCACCCCCATCGCCATTGGCGTTGCGGAAAAGGTCGGAGGTAGTGGCTCGCTAGCTGCGGGACTGGTACTGCTGACAGGGGCGATTGGTTGTTTGGTATTACCAGGATATCTGCGTCTGTTGAAGCTTCAGTCAGAACCGGCGGAAGGCTTTATTATGGGCATGACCGCCCACGGATTTGGAACAGCCCAGGCATTTGAAAAATCGGTCACCTGTGGTGCATTTGCCGGCCTGGCGATGAGCCTGACCGGCGTAGTAACAGCGATACTGATTCCGTTATTTGTGCCGGTAATCAGCCTTTTTTAGCACGATGACGAGACTTGGACGGCTTTTCATCTTCCCATAGGCGAATATTTAACGGTCGGCTACGCACTTTAACGTTTTTCAACTGTTTAAATACTTCCTTTGGCATTTCGTCTGGCAGCTCAACAATGGAGAAGTTTTCGCTGAGACGAATATTACCGATAAACTGACTTTCAATACCGGCTTCATTGGCAATAGCGCCCACAATGTCACCAGGTCTGATACCATCGCGACGACCAACATCGAGACGATATTTCTGCACTTTTATACCATCCGGCAAACTACGCGATTTGCGTTCCCCAGACTTACCACCACTTCTTTCACGGCGGTCATCGCGACGCTCATCTCGCCGGCCTCGGGGCTGAACGATAAAATCATTACTAAGTTCGCCCACCAGCAATGGTGTTCCCTGTTGGGCAATATACCCTAACGCTGCAGCAATATTGATTGGTTCTATCTCATGCTCCTGGTGCAACCCCATAATCAAATCCACCAGAATATCCTTGTCAGGCGTTCCATCGATATCCTGAACCACTGACAGAACGGTATCTTTAAACTCTTTGATCCGCTGCTCACTCAGTTGTTCAGCGGTTGGCAACTTCATAACCGGAATCGGAGCCTGAGTATGCTGCTCGATGGTTCTGAGCAGACGCTGTTCACGAGGAGTAATCAACAGAATCGCTTTACCACTGCGGCCAGCACGCCCTGTACGGCCGATACGATGGACATAAGCTTCGGAGTCATAGGGGATATCATAATTGATTACGTGACTGATGCGTTCTACGTCAAGGCCACGAGCAGCGACATCGGTGGCAATAACGACATCCAGCTTGCCTTTTTTGAGTCGCTCAATGGTTTTCTCACGCTGTGCCTGGTTCATGTCGCCATTCAACGCAGAACTGGAAAAACCACGAGCTTCCAGTTTTTCCGCCAGTTCTGTCGTCGCTGTTTTGGTCCGTACAAACACAATCGCAGCATCAAAGTCCTCAACTTCCATCACCCTGGTCAAGGCATCAAGCTTACGATTTGGCTGAACCATCAAGTGACACTGTTCAATCCGTTCAACAGTAGTGGACTCTCTTGCCACCCGCACTTCGACCGGATCCCGCAGATAGTTAGCAGTAACTTTACGAATAGGTTCCGGCATGGTGGCCGAAAACAGGGCAACTTGCCGTTCCTTAGGAGTATGCTCCAGAATCCATTCGACATCCTCAATAAAACCCATGCGCAACATTTCATCGGCTTCGTCCAGGACCACAGTCTTAAGCTGCGACAAATCCAGACTGCCTTTGCGCAAGTGATCCATTACCCTTCCAGGTGTACCCACGACCACATGCACCGGACGTTTCAAAGCCCGCAGTTGCACGCGCATGTCCTGTCCACCGTAAATCGGTAATACATGAAAACCCTTGATAAAATGCGCATAGGACTGAAATGCTTCGGCTACCTGAATGGCCAGTTCCCGGGTAGGTGCCAACACCAGAGCCTGCGGAGATACTTGTTGAAGATCCAGGTTATGTAAAACAGGCAAGGCGAAAGCAGCGGTTTTTCCGGTACCAGTCTGGGCAATTCCCAGTAGATCACGGCCGCTCATCAAGGAGGGTATGGTTTGCGACTGAATAGGTGACGGACTTTCATACCCGATCGCCGATAGCGCTTTCATCACAGGCTCGGAAAGCTGTAAATCGGCAAAAGAGGTAGTGTGTTCGGAATCGGTCATATGAAAGAGCCTGCAGAATAAAAAATTGGGGGGCGCGGATTATATAGAGTTTCGCGACAAAACACAGAGGCAATTCACAGAAATTACAGAATTTTGCAGAAAAATAAAGCCGGAAGCCCGGCTTTATTCATGCTAATGACCCGCTCAGGGCTTAAAAAGCCATAGTCAGACCCAAAGCATAGGTCCAGGCTTCGGATTCATCGAACACAACTCTAAAAGAACCATTATCTACCGTCGTTTTATCCAGATTGGTATATCCCAGACCAGCAGAGAGGGAGAAATTATCGCTAAGTGAATAACGACCTCCCAGGCTTAACGTGTACGAATCACCCCGAGGCTGACGCAGGGAGTCGCTGTCAACACCGTCAGGCAGATCCTCATCGCCCAGTTTAACCGTACTCGCATAACTGGCCGCCATTACCAGTTTATCGGTTACCTGATGGCCAACACCGAAACGGTAGTCCAGGGTATCATTGGAGAACAATCCCAGATCAACGTCGTAATCATTGTCACCTGTACCAGAACTGTTTGTCTTACTGGTTACATTCAGGGAACCAAGGTCAGACCAATTGCTCAAATGCAAATTACCAAACACCAGCCATTTTGGCCAGATACCAGTCTGCAGAGTTAAATTCCATGATGCCGGCGTAGTCAAATCTGCCTTGACAGTATCCGTTGCAACCCTGTTTTGGAGCGCCTGAATGCCTGCTCCACCAGTGACGGTTCCCTTAATGGTGTAATCAATAGGTGAGTGGTAGAACACGCCAATCTTCAACGCAATATCTTTGATCTCATATCCAACACCAGCAACGTATCCTGCTTCATAGCTGGTACCCATGTCGTAGCTGATATTGTCATTTTCGCCCGTACCTAACCCGCCGGGGGCTGTCGCCGCTGCCACACCATTCATCATATCGGACGAAAAGATGGCGTGGATGCTTTGAAATTTAGGCCCGGCAAAAAACGTCAGCCGGCTTTTACCCATCTGTAACCCATAACC
The DNA here is from genome assembly GCF_050297175.1 of Gynuella sp. Classification (NCBI taxonomy): domain Bacteria; kingdom Pseudomonadati; phylum Pseudomonadota; class Gammaproteobacteria; order Oceanospirillales; family Saccharospirillaceae; genus Gynuella; species Gynuella sp. Next base: position 226,701 of record NZ_JBNKSF010000061.1, read on the forward strand.
GCACGCAACGGTCCAGGCATTACTGGTCACTTCTGTTTCAATAGGGGTATGTTCTTCATCTTTTTTAGAGTTGAGGCCACTGGTCCCGTTAAAATAGCTCAATGACTCATCCGCTATTTTTGTATGTGTTTTATAAGGTTCATCTGTTTGAAAGGCACAGCTGATGGAATCCGTTATCGCCAGTCTCGCACCTACCTGAAGACTCATATAGTCGAACGCAACATCATCAAGCTTGACATCAGCTGAATTAAAATTGCCACCTACATTACTGGTACTGTTGGCCTTGCCTGTTAACTCGACAGCCGTGGAGTAGGTCATGATGGTAATTTCATTGCCAGTACCCAAAATAATGTCAAAGGGTTGACCGGAATTATCAAAACCACCCGCTATGGTTGTGCTTGCCAATGCTGAGATAGCAGCCGCTAAAGGCAAGCGTTTAGTGAACTTACTCACATTATTCTCCTTCCATTATTAATTATTGTTGTCTGAAGCATGTCAAGAATATGTTTACTCAGACACAAGAACTAGCTTTTACAGTATTAATTCATTAAGCCTGGAGAATCTACTGCCAATGATGAATTTTTTTATGTAAATCAATATGTTAACACCGATTACATGGAAACATTACTGATCTGCTCTGGCCACAATAGATGGAATAAAACCGTTATTTGCGAATACTTACGGTCTGAATCCATTGCCGGAGCATCTCCCAAACCTCATTGGCATTCGTTTCATTGATCACTTCATGGCGCGCATCATTGATCAGTGTCACCTCTACCTGACGCACTCCGCTGGCAGTCATCAATGAAGCCAGTTTACGCACCCCAGCCCCAAAAAACCCGACAGGATCCTTTTTGCCGCTTACCAAATAAACTGGCAAGTCAGGTGGTAGCGGCTGTACGTTTTTCATTCTGGACAGTCCAATCTGTCCACGCAGAAAATCTATCCACAATTGATTGCTACAAGGGAAACCACACAGGGGATCAGCAAGATATTTATCCACCTGGGTATTATCCCGGCTCAACCAGTCAAACTCAGAACGATTGGGTTTGAAGTAGCGATTAAAGTTCTTGAATGGCAGAACATTGACCAGATGACTGATCCCACGCGCGCCCAATCGTAATTTTTCAAGCGTCGCTACCATAATTCCAAAACGAAGCAATAGGCTGGAATTCAGACCCGACCCGGTCAATAACAGGCCATCGCAGCCTTCGCCTTCAGCCATCACAGCGGCCATGGCAATGTATGATCCCATACTATGGCCCAACAGCGTCAATGGCATATCGCGGGAGGTATTTTTGATATGGCATTTAAGCTGGTTAACATCTGACACAACTTTGTGCCAGCCATCCTGATCAGCATAATGCCCCAAATGCTCAGGCTCACAGTGTTCACCATGCCCCCGGTGCTCAACTGCCCAGACATTAATGCCATGTTCGGTCAGATACTCTGCGAACTCTTCATATCGCTGGGCATGCTCGGATATGCCATGGGCTATCAACACGCTTGCTACTGGCTCTCTGGCAAGCCAGGCCCGGTAAGGGATTTCATGCTGATCACTGGCAATTAAGAAGTCTTCCAGATACTGATGCATAATTCTGGTCATCTCCTGTATATAACAAGACTGGGCGGGATAGGTGAGTTTTGATAACAGTGCTTACCCGGTTAACAGTGATTATTGTGGTTAAGCACAATGCCTGGCTATCATGCCAGACAAACACCAATCCGGCCAATAGCTACACCTGATCTGATCCTAGTAGTCAATGTTCACCGGATAATAGTCAGCTATTATCCGGTGAACTCTATATAAAGACTATTTGGTGATTGGTTCCAGAGTCAGTTCAACACGACGATTCTGCGCCCGTCCTTCAGCAGTTGCATTGGTTGCAATAGGATTGGATTCACCAAAGCCGCGAGCCGCCAGACGCGCTGTTTGAATGCCTTTTCCAGCCAGATAGTGTGCAACACTCATCGCTCTTTTTTCGCTCAAAGTCTGATTGTAAGACTCAGAACCCACGCTGTCGGTATATCCATCGATGGTAATCAAAGTGCTTTCATACTCTTCCAGTACAGTCGCAACACCATCCAGAGTGCGGGTGAAATCAGGATTGAGCTCTGCCCGGCCTGTTGGAAATGTAATATTTCCAGGCATATTCAGAATAATATTATTGCCATCACGCGTAACCGTAACACCGGTACCCGCCATCTTCTGGCGAAGTTTGTTTTCCTGGCGGTCCATATAATAGCCAACACTGCCACCAGCCAATCCGCCAATTCCGGCACCAATCAACGCGCCTTTCATACGATCTTCCTTGGAAATGGCAGCTCCGAGAATGCCACCGAGCGCGGCACCGGCAATACCTCCCTGAGAGGTTTTATTGAGTTCTTTTTCTCCGGTCATCGGATCATAAGTGACGCACGAAGTCAGTCCCATACAGGCAATCATTGCCCCTATAACTACACTGCTTTTTTTCATACTGCTTGTTTACCTTCTCATAGTTGATATGTGAGACATACAGAATAGTAAAATAAACGCATCCGGCATGAATTATCTGCCGGAAAACAGAGAATCAATGCACAAAGACATAAAAAACTTCTGTCATAACAGAAAAAAACGACTCTTGTTCATGCTTCCCAAACCACTTGCTCTATGCTGTTTATGAGCTCAATCATACAATGCCGGACAAGGTAATTTATAGCAACTGGAGTAAAGGCTCTATGCGCAAAATAACCAGTATAGTTTTGCTTACCATAATACTTTTGTTGCTGCCAATATCAGCATGGCCAAAATCAACAGTAACGCTGGGATCGGGGTACTGGCCACCTTATAGCGATGCAACCCTGCCATATCATGGCTTACTGCCACGTATTGCCAGCGAAGCCTTGGAAGCAGCCGGTCAGGCGGTTGAGTTCCAATTTGAGGACTGGGATAACATTCTGAAGCTTTTAAACAAGGGTCAACTGCAAGGATCCATTGGCTGGGTCAAAACCCAGGAACGAAATGAACGCTATTACTACAGTCATCCCGTTGTACAGATAACCATTGTCTTTTTGCATAGAGCCGATGTGAACTTCAGTTGGGACAACTTTGAAGACCTTAAATCCTGGAAAATCGGCACCATTGATTCATACTCTTATGGGGAAAAATTTGATCAGGCGGTGAAAGACTTCCACCTCAATACGGTTAGCACGCATACCAATGAGAATAACATTGAAAAGCTGATCAAAGGCGATATTGATCTGGTCCCTATAGATCTCAATGTAGGTGAGTACCTGTTAGATAGGAAATTCAGCAAATACCGTCAGCAGCTTACATTTGACGAAAGAAGCCTGACCAGTGAAACGCTTTATTTCATCAGCCCCAGGTCCATACCCAAGGCCAAGCAATTAATCGAAACCTTCAATCGCGGATTAGCTATTTTGCGACAAACCGGCCAGTTTCAACACATCGTGGAAAATATGGCAGTGATCAATTCTTTGGCTCAATTCAGATTCTATTCAGAACAAAATGGGCCAATGAATTACATCGATGGTGGTCGACCACGCGGAGTGGTTACCCATGTATTAACAGCCATACTGGATCAGATAGGCGCTGATGTTAGTGATGATCAGTTTGCCTTCGTGCCCTGGTCTCGTGCATACAGGGAAGCATTGAACCATCCGAATGTAATTATATTTTCCATGACCAAAACACCGGAGCGAGACGAGCGGTTTAACTGGATTGGCCCAATTTACCGATCCAATATTATCATTTTGGGGAAACCTAATCTCGACCCGCCCAAACCACACTCCAGTAGCCGTATCTGTGCTGTTCGCGATGATGTCGGTCATCAACAACTACTCGCCAATAGTTATCTGAAAAACCAAATTGAATTGACTTCCAAAGCCGAAGCGTGTGCTCGGATGCTTGTCAATGGACGAATAAATTTCTGGGTGTACGGACGCGATACCAGCCAATGGTATTTACAACGCCTGCAATCTGATAAAAACGCATTCAGCGAATATCAGGAACTGACTGAATCCTCACGTTACATAGGTATCAGCCTGGGTTCAGACCCTGCGGTAGTGGCCGCACTCAACCGTGGTTTTGAATACATCAAACTGAGTGGTGAGCTCAACCGCATCATTCAGCTGGAACTGCAACGATCAGATTGAAACATCAAGCGCTCGGTTTTACTGATCATCTGCTCAATCGAAAAACTGTCTGCTATCCACTGACGCAACTGTTCAGGATCAAAGTGCACCTGACCACTGATAATTGCTTGTACAGCGTCAGCCATTGCCGCGGTGTCATCTATATCCACCAACACCCCGTAGCGACCATTCGCCAATAACTCCTCACTGCCCGAGACACGGGTCGATACCACCGGCTTTCCGAAGCTCATGGCTTCATTCAAAACATTGGCCATCCCTTCAAAGCGTGAGCACAGTAAAAACACATCAATACCACTGTAAAACGGGCGGGTATCCTGTAAATACCCAACGTAGTGCACTCGATGCGCGATCGGGGAGTCGGCAATGATTGCTTTAATTTTCTGCTCATACTGACCTCCTCCAGCATGAACCACATGAACATGCTCCGGCAGTCTCGCAAGAATGTCCGGCAATAGCTGAAATCCTTTTTGCATTGAAAAGCGACCCGCGCATCCAATCAATACTGTTTCTTCAGGCAGCCCAAACTGTTTTCGATAATCCACCACGGGCTCAGTTTTGGCCGGCAAATCAAAGCCGTTGTAAATCAAATGGACGTTTCGTTCAGAAAACAATGGCGAGTCTGAGATCAGCGCCTGTTTTAAAGATCCGCTGTTGACCAGTACTTCAGCTCTAAAACGCCGAAATACTGAACGATACTTGATGTTGTTTTTAACGTTTCTCAACACCCCAAGATACAACACGATGTTGGGAACAGAACACAGCCATGCCGAAAAAGATACCAGCCACCAGTCTTTCTTGGAGGCAGCGAACACAGCATGGGGGCGTACTCTTCTCAGCAACCGCACATAATGCCAAACCACCAGAGGGTTCAGGTCTCCACCTCGAAAAGGAACACTGACAACCTCTATTTCCGGATAAGGCTGGAATCGCTCTGCAAACATTCCCTGTAACAGCACGACGGTGACCCGATAACCTCTCTGACTCAACATCCGCGCCCGTAGCAAAACGTTTTTCTCAATCCCGCCCCAAACATCAGAAGGGGCAAAAAATACACACCGTTTACTCATTCAGTTTTCCATTTCACCGTGATTATTTATTGACCTGCCAGCAAGGCACTGGTCAGAGAACAGGTATGCTCATCGTGTCGACCATCGCACAATTGCAACAGCTCATGCAGTTCATCGCGGATAAAAACCAGGTTTGCAATTTTATCTTCGATGTTCGCCACCTGTTGTTCAAATAGTGTTCGCTTTTCCTGACATAGAGGTTGCTGACGCTGAAGGGTGTCAATCATTTGTTTGACTGTCGATTGTGGAATCCCCAACTCCTTACATCGAATAATAAACTGTAATTCCGCGACATGTTTCTGCTGATAGACCCGGTAACCTGATTCACTCCTGGGCACTGGTGACAACATCTTCTGACTCTCGTAATAACGAATTGTATTTGCCGACAGGCCAAATTGTTTTTGAAGCTGACTAATACGCACCTTGACTCTCCATTAACTGTAGAGTTTATAACAGCCACTGTACCAGACCTGGAGATATTTCGCATGAGCCATAGTCATCACGACCATCATCATCATCACGATAGCAGTCAGTCTATGGGATTGGCATTCCTGCTGAATACGGTATTTATGGTCATTGAGTTTATTGGTGGGCTGTTAACTGGTTCCACGGCGATCCTATCCGATGCCATTCACGACCTTGGTGACAGTATTGCTCTGGCGTCTGCCTGGTTAATGGAGAAAAAATCCCTGAAACCGGCAGATTCCCGTTATACCTTTGGTTATCGCCGATTAAGCAGTCTGAGTGCCTTACTTAACGCGACAATACTTGTGGCCGGTAGCCTCTGGGTCATTGGTCTCAGTATCAGTCGTTTCTGGCAACCAACAGAATTACATGTAGAAGGTATGTTGGGCCTGGCGATACTGGGTACGGCGGTTAACGGCTTTGCAGCCATCCGCATTATCCGGAAATCCAACAACCTGAACCAAAACGTGATGCGTTGGCATTTACTGGAAGATGCACTGGGATGGCTGGCAGTTCTAATTGGAGCCATTATTATCCGTCTGACTGGCTGGACCTGGATAGATCCATTACTGGCCATCCTGGTTGCCATCATCGTGGGTTCTGCTGCATTCCGATCACTGCAAAAGGCCTATGCGATTATTAGTCAGCAATCACCTGAACCCGAGCTATATCATACGATCAAAGCCAGGGTGGAGGCACTTAAGGCCGTGGACTCGGCACATCATCTGAGATTATGGACTCAGGATGGAGAGAGCCATGTCTTGAGCCTGCATGTCGTGACGCATGAAGAAATCACGTCCACTCAGTATCAGGCACTCAAGCAGGAGCTAAAAGATGTGCTCGCTGAATTTCACATAGATCACTCCACTGTCGAAATTGAATATCCGCAAGAAAGGTGTCGGCTGGACAAAGTCGAAGGAACTGCCGAAAAATAACCTGTGTTCGCAGGACGTTGTCAGTGCCGTCCGAAGGCGGCACATTCTCTCGTCCTCATTTACGCAGATAAACTGCAGTTTTGCGAACGAGGTCCTCTAGTTCTTTTTTGGTATTCATGGGCGGTGTCGTATCTATCACCGCCCAATCAATAGTCATACCGCCTCAGACTCCAGCTCTCTCAACTCCCGGTATCCAATACGAATAAACATCCAGGACACCAGAAATGTTCCAAGACTGGCAATGGGGTAAGTGAACCATATCGCGTTGACCCCCAGCAGTGCCGGTGTCACCAGCAGCAGCGGCAGATGTAACAAATATACTCTGAAACTCGACAGGAACAATGCCGGCTTGGCCTTGCCAATTGCCTGAAAGTAGGCCGTCCAGATACTGGCTGCCCCCATCACAAAAAAGCCCAGGAATACATACCGGGCAATAAAGACACCTTGTTTCAACAACTGCGGATCACTGGTAAACAGATGGAGAATATGTTCAGGCAAAAACACCATCAACAGCGTACAAAGAGTGGTGTATAAAGTTACCACAATAACCGCAAGGGAAGAGATTGCCCTTACCCGGTCAAATTGACGGGCACCGTAGTTATAACTGCAGATCGTCTGATAAGAGATCACCATACCTACGAGTGGGAAAAACAAAAACATGAATATGCGGGCAACAATACCATAGGCGCTAATGATGTAATCTGTCTCTGCCAGTCCCGAACGACTCAACGTTGCGTTCACCATGCCAATCACCACCGATACTCCGACATTGGAAAAAAAGATTGGCAAACCCAGCAGGAAAATATTCTTACTGATTGAGTGATCCAGTTTAAACGTCGTCAGTTTAATCTTCAGGTGAGTCCGGCCGGATAAAAACAACCACAACATCATTAATACGGTAATGGCTTGAGACAGAACAGTCGCCAAAGCAACCCCCACAACACCCCAGTGCAAAACATAAATGGCAACAGGATCAAGTATGATGTTCAAAATAGATGACAACAAAATTGAAAACATCAGATAGTGCATTTTCCCTTCCGCCCGGGCAAGATCATTCAAGCAGCTCAACAGCATGACGATTGTGGTACCCCAGACGATGGGAACCAGATAAGCAACAGAGTACCCCCATAGCTGACTGGTCACACCGAGCAAATGTAACAATGGCGCCATGAATACCTGTATCAGCAATGTCAGCAATAACCCGCAAACCAGAGCCAGAAACAACGCATTTCCAGTTACCTCCTGGGCACCCTTTTCATCTTTGGCACCGAGCCTGCGGGTCACAATTGAAGCAGTGCCGGATCCGATCAATCCGGCAACAGCAAAAATCGCCATCTGAATCGGAAAGACGATCGATACGCCACCAATGGCCAGGGAATTAACCCCGCGTGCAATAAACAATGCATCCACCACATTATAAAGTCCGCCTACCAGCAGGCCCAAAATGATAGGCATCGAAAGCGACGCAAACAAACGGCCAATAGGAGCCGTCCCCAGTCTTGCAGAATGAGCAGACATACTAGTTCCTCAAAATGGAAATCAGTGGTCGTTCGATACACCGAGTTCATCAAATTTATTCAACGCGAATGTGCGAATATCTTCAGGCCAATCGCACATATTTTGTTCAAACTCCTGACGATTATTTCGATACAGTGCTCGAATGACTTCCTCAAAAGCGGGAAAGTCACCCGCCGTCAGAGACAGAAAACGATATAGCCTCTCCTGACGCTCTTTCATCTGTTGTTCCGGCGGGGCCTGTTTGATAGCAGCTTCCACCAGTTTTCGCAGCGTGACAGATGCGCCCCCTGACTGTCGGGCCAACCATTCCCAGTGCCTTGGCAGCAGCGTAACTTCTTTGGGCTCAACACCTAGTTTTGGCCTGCCTCTTTGCGTGGTCTTTGACAGATTAAGCCTGTTGAGAACGTCTATTGCCTCACCTCTCCAGTCAAGCTCTTTACGCTGACAACTTTCAGTCTCCAGCAATAACGGCTCAATTAGCGGATTATGTTGCTTGACCGCTTCGACGACAGTTTCTAACGAACCTTGGGCAATCAGTCGATTTTGATAAAAAGCAGAGTAATGTGTCTTCATGACAGTCACCTTTATTTGTAGGTGCAGAGATTATTACCCGGATAAAAATATTAAGCAATATTACCCGGATAAAAATAATGATCAGACCGATCAGAGGAAATTAAATCTTTTGCATCATTTCACATAAATATAAAAATAATTTTCTATTTTTAATAAAAATAAGATAATTATTTTTTAACTTAGCGCCAATACAAGCATCAAAATAGCAAATTAATACTCCGAAAAAACCCTCATAATAGCCCATAGTAATTCAGTGGAATGGTCGTTGTGGCTTTCATTTCCTCCATAGAAAACATGGAAGAAACCTCCTGAAAACTGACCTCAGCAATGAGTTGCTTATAGACCTTGTCATAAGCGGCGATGTCAGGCAGCACCAGGTGAAGCAGATAGTCAACACTACCACTGAGACGATACATGCTGAGAATCTCTGGAATCTGCTGAACGGTATTGCGAAATTTTTCCAGCCATTCAATGGAATGATCGTGGGTCTTTATAGCAACAAATACAGTAACCCCAACATTCAGTTTGTTGTGATCCAATAGCGCTACCCGGTTGCGAATATATCCCTCCCGCTCCAGGCGCTGAATCCGGCGCCAGCAGGGAGTGATGGACAGATTAACCTGGGGGGCAATTTCCGCGACTGGCAGAGCCGCATTTTGTTGCAATACAGACAGGATACTTAAATCAGTTTTATCGAGCTTTTCCATAATTTCGCAAAAATATTTTGAAATGAAAGCGAACTATAAACTTTTTTTGCAAATGAGGTAGTGCCAGAACATGACGTTTATACATCCTTCCACGGAGTCCCGTCAGCAACGCCAATGGGTGCTCAACGCCATCGCCATGCTGGAACAGGAGGAGCAAAATACACCGGCGACACCGCTGCGGAAACTATCTCTGCCATCCCTACCCGGAATTACCCTGTATTTGAAAGATGAATCAACCCTACCCAGCGGTAGTCTCAAACACCGACTGGCACGTTCTTTATTACTTTACGGTCTGTGCAATGGTTATATTCATTCAGATACGCCGTTGGTGGAAGCTTCATCCGGATCTACAGCAGTCTCCATCGCTTATTTTGCCCGTCAGCTACAACTGCCGTTCACTGCGGTCATAACTCATTCGACCTCGGCAGCCAAGATTCAGGCCATCCAGGATTTTGGCGGTCATTGTCATATGGTGGAACATGCCCACCAAGTGTACGAAGTAGCACAACAAATAGCGGATCAGCAGAACGGTTATTATCTCGATCAATTCACCAATGCAGAACGAGCCACCAACTGGCGGGCTAACAACCTGCCTGAAGAGATTTTCCAGCAGCTGAATGACCTTGGTGAGGCACATCCTGATTATCTGGTCATGAGCGCCGGAACCGGCGGAACTGCGACGACAATGGGACGTCATTTACGTTATCACGGCATGACGACGCAGCTGTGTGTCGCTGACCCGGAAAACTCGGTTTTTTACGACAGTTACGTCAGTGGAAATCGTACATTAACGGCACTGTATAGCTCTCGAATAGAAGGCATTGGCCGGCCAAAGGTAGAGCCTTCTTTTATTGCGGCTGTCATTGACCGCATGATCAAGGTTGCGGACGTCAATTCTATCGGTGCCATGAACACCTTGTCAGACCTGCTGGACTTCAAAGTCGGTGCCTCCACCGGTACCAATTTTTATGCCTGCCTATTACTGGCCAGAGAAATGTTGGACGCAGGACAATCCGGTATAATCGTCAGCATCATTTGCGATCATGGTAACCGGTATCTTGACAGCTACTACGACGAAAGCTGGGTTTCAGAACATTTTCCGGAAGCCGGAGCAGCTTATCAGTTACTGAAATCCGGGCTGATGAACGGATAGTGATTTTTAGGGAACCATCTGAAAAATGGCCTATTTTCGCGCAGGACGTTGTCAGCCCCGTCTCACATCCTCATTTACGCCACCATTGCCTGCGAGCTGCGCCTCGCAGTGAACATCTCGAGGTGCTTTCTTAATATAGGTGTTATTCAAGACACTACACTGGCCGTTATCGGATTTGAATAAGACGTTGTAATACTCTGAATATCCGTGCAGACCGAATCGCATTACACTGCTTCGCAATTACAGCAGTAATGGAGAACAGCCATGTCACGGTTACCTACCTACTTTATCTCCCACGGCGGCGGACCTTGGCCCTGGGTTCCTGAAATGCGACAGACGATGCCCCTACTGGAGCAATCACTGGTCGATATTCCAAAACAGTTACCGGAAAAACCCAAAGCGATTCTGGTCATTTCGGGTCACTGGGAAGCCCCAGCATTCAGCGTTATGAGCAATGCTCAGCCACCAATGATTTACGATTACTACGGGTTTCCGGATTACACCTATCAGATCCAATATCAGGCACCTGGAGCCCCAGCATTTGCTAACCGGGTTCATCAACAGCTTAAAGATGCGGGTATAAATGCGGTTATGGATGCTAGTCAGGGCTTTGATCATGGGACCTTCGCCCCCTTGTACATCATGTACCCAAAAGCAGATATGCCCATATTTCAATTATCCCTGAAATCAGGTTACAACGTGGAAGAGCATCTGGCAGTCGGCCGCGCATTACAGGGGCTACGCGATGAAGGGTTGCTGATCATTGGCAGCGGCCTGAGCTACCATAATCTTCGCCTGCGAGGGCCTGCAGCGCGCGGTCCTTCAAGCCAGTTCGACGATTGGCTGCGGGAAACACTGGAGCTGAGCGGCGAGGCCAGGTCTGATCGTCTGCGGCACTGGTCAGAGGCACCTTCGGCACGCATCAGCCACCCCCGCGAAGATCACTTGGTTCCACTGATGGTTGCTGTCGGTGCTGCAGAACAGGACGCAGTCACCCGAGTCTACTTTGACCAAAATGCCTTGGGCGGGGCCGTAGCCTCCAGTTATCGATTTGGTTAAGTTTATTTACTCCACATGGGCGGTAAGCTGCAAAAAGCCGCCCAATGCGAACAGCAAAAATGAACAAGCCACGATTATGCCGACGGGATAGTACAAATTACCGGCCAGATCCAATTGGCTGTATTTGATAATCATGATCAACGCTTCCAATACCAACGCGATGCAAACCGTTCCTACAAACCGGGTAATGGTTCGGCGGGTGTTCTGGAAAATCGTTTCCCCTTTTTTAACCGTTGAATACTCTTTGCCAACACCCACTCCCAATTCATACATGGCCAGAGAAATAACCAGTGTATTAATGGTTCTGATAATCAGCGTTACAATATCTGCGAAGTCTGTCAGTAAACCATGGACGAAATTGTAAATGGAAACCACCATGAGCGTCAGGGCAATAAGGTGAAATACCAATGAAAACATGTATGCCAGGCTGCGCTTGTAGTGAGAAAATACGGTAAGGCTTCTTCGTACATTTAAAGACAACTTCATTCTTATTTCCTGTTTCATTCATATATGCATAACCTTAGAATGCACACACTGAATTTTTGCCTGCTTCTATTTCAGTCAACTAAAGCTTTGCAGAAAAACGTGCGCCAGTTAACATTTTTGTCAGTTAACACCTGCGCTGGTTAGCATCACAAAATAAATTGATAGCCGTCTATTAAGGGTTCATTTTATAAATTGAAAGAAATATTGGGAAAAGTTCATATTTCCTTAATACCGAATGCAGTATATAAATTTTTACATTATACGATGACGTATTCTAATACTATCTACAGACAGGAGTCGTAGCCTCAGGAACCTCTGAATAACGGCGGTATCATTCAGAGCATGTTCTGCCAGGAGAATTGCATGCCACAGGAAATAGCTTGTCTTAGTGTTAAAACAGTATGGATATTATCCGCTGTGATGATTCTCAATGCCTGTACAATCAGTGATGAAAGCACCAATACTGTTCAAGATATTGGACATCCGACTCCCAACAATAGTTCAGCACCAAGTATCACTCTGAATGGCAGCAGCAACTTACAAATAGCTGTTGGAGACGACTTCGAAGACCCTGGCGCGACGGCTTACGATAACCAGGATGGTGACCTGACAGGCTTTATAGACACCAGGTCTGAGGTGATCAACACTGTTCCGGGACACTACGACATCCGCTATTCTGTCACCGACTCCAGTGAAAATACCGTGTCTGTTTCCCGCACGATTACCGTAGCTGAAGAGGGTGATAACTACTATGTAGACTGGATTAAAGATTTTAATCTGCCCACTCAGGACAGCGATGGCTGGTCAATTCTGTCCCCTTCCAAAGATTCACGTATCATTTATGTCAGCAGCGATGGGGATGACAGAACAGCTACAATTTATACTTCAGACGATTCCGCCATTGGCGAAAATGCGTTCAATCCAACTGGCGCAGTTAAGCCCTATGCCACCATCGAGGCAGCGTTAGATCAAATGCGACCCGGTAACCCTGACTACGTTTTGCTTAAACGTGGAGATACCTGGTCCAACCCAGAAATAAATATCGACGTTTATGGCCGCTCAGCGGAAGAAAAAGCCGTTTTTGGTGCGTATGGTAACCTGACTGACAATCGCCCATTGATCACAAACTCTGGAGTAAAACTTAATAAAAGTGGTTATCTGGCTATTCTCGGAATTCATTTTCAGGCCAGTAAGCGTAACCCCAGTTCAAGTGATTTTGCTGGCTTCAATAATGTCGATGGCACCAAAGGTATTAATGCCACCCTATATAATGATTATGGCGGTTTTCTGATTGAAGACTGCTGGTTTGAGTGGTTCGATAATAACGTTATTCAATCGTTTGCATTTGATAAGAATGATAATTTTTTGACTATTAAAGATATTATTGTGCGACGTAATATCTTTAATAATAACTATTCTACAGTTGCCCATTCTCAAGGGTTGTATTCAGCCTATACCTCCATGTTGCTGGAAGAAAACATCTTCGACCACAATGGCTGGTATAAACAGACGGAAAAGGATGCTCCAAAAGAGAAGCAGAAAGAAGAGGGAAAAGCCACGATGTTCAATCACAACACGTACTTCCCGGAGGCGCACGGCACTATCTTTCGTAACAATGTTTTTTTAAGAGCTTCGAGTATTGGTAATAAGTTCACTTCCAATTCTGAAGACTCAGAAGGCAGCAATAGTATTAGAGCCAGCAACATCCTGGTTGATAATAATTTTTATGCGGAAGGAGAAATTGGTATCAGCTTGGGAGGAAATAAAGATCAGGATGATGGACCACGCTGGGAAAATATACTCATCGTCAATAATGTCCTTACCGCGATTGGCCGGACATTTCCAACTCAACGAAGTTTGGGCTGGGGCATCGGCATCAGTGATTGGAAGAATGGCCTGGTACAGGGTAATCTCATGTTTAACTGGGGTCAGGATGATAATAAAACTGGTGACTATAAAAACGTCTATGCCATTGACAGCAAAGGCCATGTGACCAATACCATCATTGATCACAATATTGCCTATGGGCTTGTCACCGGTACAGGCGTCATTAGAGTTTCTGATCAGGGTTCAAGAGAGTTTGTCGCTCAGGCCAGCAACTATATTACCTTTACCAATAACGAAGTCACTTTGCTTCATGATTCCGGTGGTTATATTATGGCCTACGATATACACCCAAAAGCACAGAACTTTGCGAATAACGATTTTTATTTCGATAGCAACAATGCTTATTGGTTTCGTGCGACTGATAAGTACATCTGGCCAGAGCTGAAAAATACCCGGGATGTTGATTTCGCTGGTTATCAACGTATTACTGGGGACAACTCATCTGTTCAGAGCCCGCACTTCTATCGAGCTCCCAATCGGACGATCGCCAACTACCTGAAAGATAAGAATTTTAACGCTATTGCCGATAGCACTACCGAAATAAACATTTTAGCCGATCTCCTGAGAACACAGAAAAGGGGAAAGTGGCACAAAGAGTTAATGGCGGGTGCGATCAATAACTATTTCCGGGAAGGATTTTCCAATTAAGACTCGCTCCACGTGCAATTTCATGGAACCATAAACAACAGACGTTATGAGAAAGAAATATGAACTTTATTAAACCCAAATATTTCCTGACAGTGTTTTGCTGTACTCTGTTGGCCGCATGCACCATCGAAGGTGATTCCACTAACCCCAACAGTTCCTTTATTGTTGCCCCAAGCGATCAAGGACCAGAGATTCGACTGAACGGCATTAAAAATATGCAGCTGCTAGCGGGTAGCGACTTTGTTGACCCCGGAGCCACAGCTCAGGATGCCCAGGATGGTAATCTGACGTCCAGTATTTCTGTTGATTCGAATCTTAATATTTCTGCTGCTGGCAAATACACCATTACCTATACAGTCGTTGATTCTGATGGGCACGAAGCAACCATAACACGCACCATTATCGTAACTGCTGAATTTGACGATAATTATCGTGTCAGCTGGGAAAGCAACTTTAAACTCCCTAAACAGGATGCGGATGGCTGGTCAATCTTAACGCCTTCGTCCGACTCACGGCTGATCTATATTTCAACCACGAGTGGTGACGACAATACTGCGAAGACCTACGCACCCAAGGATAGTGAAATCGGTGGTGACTATCGCAACCCTGCTGGTACGGTTTTAGCGTATAAGACAATGGAAGCCGCTTTCAAACAATTAAGAGCCGGGAAACCAGACTACCTGCTATTTAAGCGCGGAGACACCTTTACTAAAACCCCGGGCTTCGATCTTGCCCTTAAAGCCGGTCGCTCAGCCTCCGAACGACAGGTTTTCACCAGTTATGGCCCGGCAACAGAAAGGCCTGTCATCGATACCGGTATAGGCTGGGGACTAAACTTCAATAATGCTCCCTATTCAGCTGCTGTCGGATTATATGTCGTGGCCAGTGGGCGTAATCCGGACCAGGACGGTGATGGTAAGGAAGACAGCAACTTTGACTGGCATTCTATGGGTCAGGCACTGGGTTTTCGCGGTTTGGATATCGTCGGCCATGTGCTGATTGAAGACTGCTGGTTCGACTGGTTTTCGAGCAACTATTTCCAGTCAACCGATGATAATTCTGAGGTTATAGACATCATTTTCAGACGAAACCTGATAACCAACAATTATGCAGCGGTACCTGGGCAGCATCCGCAAGGTATGTACTCCGATAATGTTTCATCGTTAATTGAAGAAAACATTTTTGACCACAACGGCTGGTATAAACGAGGAACTGGGAGTGATGACAGTGAAGGTCAGGCAACTTACTACAACCACAACATTTATTTTGTAGAACCCAGGAACACTATTGTCAGAAATAATTTATTTTTACGTTCATCCAGTATCGGTACCAAGTTTACCTCCAACACAACATCCGGAGTTAACCAGATCAAAGCCTGGAACCTGCTGGTGGATAACAATCTCTATCTCGAAGGCGAAGTTGGTATTGGTCTGAGCGGTAATAAAGATCAGAACAACGGACCAAGATTTCAGGAAATCTACGTAACCAATAATGTTCTGATGAATATAGGCCGAACTCAACCGTCAAGGCGGGATCTTGGCTGGGGAATGGATCTGGCGGACTGGAAAGGTGGACTGGTCAGCGGCAACATATTTGCGCACTGGGGACAATTCGATACTCAAAACAACAATAACTATGCCTTGTATATGACCGGAGAAATGTCCAATACAGAGATCAGAGATAACACCATCTACGATATCTACAGCAGTCAGGTTCTGGTCAATTTCACCGGATATGACGAAATCCTATCCTTTGATTTTCACAATAATGATATCCAGGGAAAGAATGCTAAGGTTCAACGACCTGGCCGCCTGTTGCAATACTCTGTTAATAAAGGCATTGGTACTCTGGCCAATAACAACTATTACTCAGAAGTAGAGCAGACCAACTGGTTCTCAGGACAGGGCTCTGCTTACTTGAGTCTGGATGAGTACCGCCGCTATTCAGGCGACAAGACGTCTATGCCCCGGTCTATTGATTATCAAGACCCGAATCGCTCCATTTCCAGCTATTTATCCTCTCTTGGATACGCTTCAGGATTGAATGCAGATACAGAAATGGCAGCGTTAATCAAGTTGTTAATGGCACAACAAAAAGGTAATTGGGACACCAACATAAGTGCCGAGGCAATCAACAGTTATATTCGCAACGGTTTCTGTAACAAGAATAAGGCTAGCGAATGCCAGTAATACGATAGCCCTGTAAAGAGGCTCTAAAGTGTGCCAGCAAAATATTGGATTTGCATGACCACTTTACGAGCCTCACGCTGATTGAATGTCGATTTACGACACACCAGAAAACTCGGCCGGTACAGATGTTCGGGATCCGGCATCAGCGCAAAAGGCATGGCATTCAATGCTTTGGCCACTCCCAAAGGGACCAGCGCATGACCAAACCCGGATATCGCCAGCTGTGCCGCTGCAAAAGAAGACTCCACCTGCATCGACTGATGCAGGTTAAATTCTGCCAACAGTGGTTTTAACCATTCCCAAGTGTTGGATTTGCGCTCAATGCCAATAATGTCGATGGTTTTACCTGCCTCCCTTTCCTGCTTCAAAAGCGCAAGGTCTTTACTCTTGGCCAAGATGACCATTGGCTCCATATTGAGCAGCTCCACCACCAGCCCCGGTGTTTGCGGCAGTTTGCCAGCGCAAATACCCAACTGATAGTGACCGGACTGAATCTTATCGATCACTGTCGGCGTCCGGTGTGCGTGAATATCAAAAATCAGTCCTTCTATCTGTTCACTGACATTTTTCAGCAGATTCCCACCCCAGGAAGATAATATGGCCTCGGAAACACCGATGCTAAGACGCTGTTGTGAGGTCTGGCTTTGCTGCTGAATGATCAGATTCAAGTCCGCCACCAGAGGGCTGACTTTACTAATGAAGGCTGTTCCCTGCTCGGTAAACACTGCTTTTCGTCCTTGCTTGGTAATCAACTGAACGCCCAATTGCTGTTCCAGTAGCGCGATCCGCTTGCTGATAGCAGACTGGCTGATCCGCAATGCCAGCGCCGCGGCACTCATAGTCTGATGTTTGTCCAGGGCAATCAGTGCTTCAATATTGGCCAACACAAAACTTTCCTCTTTGGAATATATCGCTTTAATAATATTCGCTATTGTGGATTATTCCCAGGGTGCAGAATACCCCCCGTTCCTCGCACTTACGGAGTCATTCCATGTGGTTCATTGCCTTCTCAACGATTGCCCTGACGAGCTTATTGTCAGGAGTACTCGGGATGGGTGGCGGTATGATACTGATGGGCGTATTGGCCATCATCATGCCGCTATCCCAGGCAATGATCGTACATGGTCTGACACAGACAGTTGCGAACTTATCCAGGGCTTGGATTCATAGAAGGGAAATACACTGGTCTATCTTTCGCTGGTATTTGATGGGGAGTCAGATAACGCTGATCAGTTTTTTCTTCTTTGCACTAACGATATCCAAGCCCTGGTTTTTTATTGCCCTGGGGTCAGTTGCACTGATCAGTCAGATAATCCCCAAGCAACTCCGCATCGAAGTCAGCAAACCTCGCAACGCACTGCTGTGTGGTATTTTAGTGACAGCCAGTCAGCTACTGGTAGGGGTCGCCGGCTCCATTCTGGATCTGTTTTTTATCCGTTCCAAGCTCAGCCGCTATCAGGTGTTGGCAACAAAGGCGATCACTCAGACAGTTGGCCATATTTCCAAGCTGGTTTTCTGGTCCGGCATCGCTATCGGTCACCTGCAGACCGATTTCATTGCCTGGTGGGTATTACCGGTCATCATTATACTGGCCAGTGCCGGCAGTCACTATGGCGCAAAGATTCTGGCACGCATGAATGACGGTCAGTTTCGTACGATTACGTCAGCAGTATTGGCAATCATTGGCATCAGTTACCTGGTAAAAGGCAGCATTATGTTGTTCTGAACCGCCAGCACGGCGGTTCATTTAGAGTCCTCAGAGAACAACATCCTGAAGCTGATTCGGTTGTGTCGCTGTAACCTTAAACTGCTTCTGGCGCGCTGTCTGTAATTCAAATTCCCGGGTTTTGACAGACGAAACAAACTGCCAGTCGGCCACAATCTCATCATGATTAATGTCCAATAGCAGCCAACCGCGATCACCGGTATTCATATATTGAAGATCTTTTACCAAAGAAACGATACCCGCTTCAGTGGCGGCATAATTGCTCGCATCAATATTCAAATACACTTCCAGTCCGGGTGACGATACTGATGCAGTTGCCAGTTCCACACCGACCGCATCACCATTGGCATTGGTCAACTGGCTGGCCCAGGCATTATGAGTGTCTCCAGCCAGACTGACGAGTTTGACATTCAGGGTTTGGGCAATTGCCAGTAACCGCTCACGCTCAGCACCATAACCATCCCAGGCATCGAGGTTATAGGGGAGATTGGGTGCTTGTAGCAGAGCCATGACCTGATCTGTCAGGCGTGACTGATTCGCCTGCACATAAGCCATTTGCTCAGCCGTTAAGGAAGGATCTGAAGCCGCTGCCCGCTGGGCCAAAACTGCCAACTGTGCCAGCTCCGCATACTGAGATATCGACATCGCCTGTGTCACAATGGCATAAGGGAAATGCATGCGTGCCATCAGAATCTGCTGACCCAGAATCTGCCAGGTACATTTGGACGCAGACATCGCATTTTGTAACCAGTCCAGCTGAGTACTGCCAAGCAACTGCCGCTCTTCATTGTTAATAGCAGCAGATAATGCAGTGGTATTGATGCCCTGGGTGGCGGCATCGTAAAAGCCGGCCAGATCCAGCTGCTGATCTCTGGCCTCATGACGCGTATCCAGCATCAACAGGTTGGCCAGATCGCCCCAGACAAACTGACGATAAATGCTGGTGGGCTCCATTAATGAATCACTGCCAGCATTGACCGGACGGATCGGCAGCCACTCAAAGTAGGCTTGAAAAGCAGCGGCTCTGCGATCCATATAATCACCTTGTCCGGCTTGGTGATTTTCGGCACCGGCTTTCCAGGAATCATTGGCAACTTCGTGATCATCCCAGACCAGGATAAACGGCGTTTTCGCGTGTGCCAGCTGTAAATCCGCATCCGTCCGATACTGGGCATAACGGGTACGATAATCCTCCAGACTGACCAAGTCGCCAGCCGGCTGTGGAACGCGGCCCATCGTTTTGGCGTCATCAGTGGCATAACCATTGGCACCATATTCGTAAATATAGTCTCCCAGGTGTAACACCAGATCCAGGTCTTCGATCTTCGCCACCGATTGATAGACATGAAAATAACCGGCCGGGTAATTTGAACAGGACAACACCGCCATTCTCAACTGACTGGCAGACCCCGAAGGCAGCGTGCGGGTGTGTCCCTGTGTAGACTCATGACTGGCAGTACGGAACTGATAACGATAATGGGTATCAGCAGACAGTCCGCGGATATCCACTTTGACAGTAAAATCGTTCTCCAGCTTCGCTTCACCGCGCCCCTGAGCAACAACCTGGGTTGCATCGGCTTCTGCATAGATCTGCCATTCAACAACAACTGCCGTTGCTTTGGCACTCTCTGGGGTCACGCGAGTCCATAGAATCACACTGTCACTGAGTGGGTCCCCGGAAGCAACCCCATGTTCAAATGTTCCGCGTCCGAGTGGTTCAGCGGGTGCTGCCGGAGCCTTATCATTGTCATCATCCTCCGGCGCACAGCCGACAAATGCGTAAGTAACATAAATACTGCCAGCAGCGTGAGCACTGAGCTGTAAAAAACGACGTCGCGAAATAATAGGCATATCCATACATCTCTGTCAGAAGGAAAGTCCAGGGAGGTTAACAGGCAAAGATGACGATATTCTGAAATGATCCATTTGATTGCCCTGGCAAAGGTATGCACCAGACAACCGTTGTTAACGAGGGCTTAAAAAAGAATACGCACTAAAGATATAAAGAGAAAAGACTTTTGGGGCAGAGAAGACCAGTATGTCTGCTCTGCCTGTTCAGATATTGAAGATCAACAGAGTTATACAGACATGCTCAGATAGCGTTCACCTGTATCGCAGATCACCGTCACCACGGTTTTACCCGCTCCCAGTTTCTTGGCCACCCGCAACGCCGCTGCCACATTTGCCCCGGCGGAAATACCTCCGAAAATACCTTCCTCCTTGATCAATCGTTCACGCATCGCGAACGCATCCGCAGTATTCACCTTTTCGATACCATCAAGCAGCTCAACCGCGAGATTTGCAGGGATGAAACCGGCACCGATACCCTGGATTTTATGAGGACTGTGGGTGCCCCCTGAAATGACCGGTGATTCTTCCGGCTCAACAGCGATGGCCTGAAACGCACTGTTACGTGACTTGATCACTGACGCCACCCCACTGATGGTGCCTCCGGTACCCACGCCAGCAACAAACGCATCAATGTTACCGTCAGTCGCTTTCCATATTTCTTCGGCTGTGGTTTTTCGGTGAACTTCCGGATTGGCGGGGTTCTCAAACTGCTGTGGCATAAAAGCATCAGGATATTGTTCCAATAATTCTTTAGCCTTGTTAATCGCCCCCGTCATGGCTTCTTTTCCCGGCGTCAGAACAATCTCAGCACCATAGCTGGCGAGCAGCTGGCGGCGCTCCACCGACATGGTGTCCGGCATGGTCAGAATACATTTATATCCCCTGGCTGCCGCAACCAGCGCCAGCGCAATCCCAGTATTACCGGATGTTGGCTCAATAATTGTGCCACCAGGCTTAAGTTGTCCGGAAGCCTCCGCTGCGGTAATCATTGCCAACCCGATGCGGTCTTTTACCGAACCGCCTGGATTTCTGGATTCCAGTTTCACATAAACATCGGCACTACCGGCCTCAGGCAATCGTTGTAAACGAACCAAATCTGTATCACCGATCAGTGCGGTAATATCTGCTGCTTTAACAGTCATTATGTGTCTCCATTGAATACATCGTTTTGAGTCGAACCTTTATCTTACCTATGGGGCAACGGTTCGGATTCAACTGCCGCTTTTCTATCATGGTTTCATGAAACGCCGCTAATAGCCTTTCCTTCTTTACATATTCCGTTACCCACATCAACTCGCGGTCAGGCGAAAACACATCAAGTAGCAGCGTGGCAATTAACCTGAATCAACTTTTGACACAAAATTTCATGACTCATCAAAAATTGCTTGAAGCTTTTTTACTTAAACGTTTAAGATTGCCACCATATTCTTAGCATAAAAACAGTTATGAGCCGCACCACTGTCCGGCTCACCGATGATAGATCCAGCTCAAGCAGAGAAAATCAACCGGCTGAGAGGATCGGGCTTGGTATTGGCGTTGTTCCAATTGCAGGTCAATAATT
This sequence comes from Gynuella sp., assembly GCF_050297175.1. NCBI lineage: Bacteria > Pseudomonadati > Pseudomonadota > Gammaproteobacteria > Oceanospirillales > Saccharospirillaceae > Gynuella > Gynuella sp. Next base: position 248,681 of record NZ_JBNKSF010000061.1, read on the forward strand.
ACAACACCGTCAGCGAAACACAGTTTCTATAGACATCTTAGACAGGTACGGACAACCAATATGAAAAACCAGGTTCAGCTTATTACCTATATCGATCGTTTGGGCAAAGGTGATATCAGAACTTTAGAGAGAATATTGTCAGGTCCTCTCAAGGGCTTATTTGGGGGTATTCACATGCTCCCGTTTTTTACGCCTTTTGATGGTGCTGATGCCGGTTTCGACCCCAGCAATCATGCTCAGGTCGATCCCCGTCTCGGAGACTGGCAGGATATCAAGCGCCTGTCCGGTCAGGCAGATTTGATGGCAGACCTGATCGTCAACCACGTTTCCAGCGAGTCACCACAGTTCCAGGACGTCCTGGCCAAAGGTGAACAATCAAAGTTCAATAAACTGTTTTTGACCATGAACTCTGTCTTCCCCGATGGGGTGACAGAACAACAGATTTGCAGCATCTATCGCCCCCGGCCAAATCTGCCCTGGAGCATGATCAAATTGGCGGATGGCAGTACCCGGTTGTTCTGGACTACCTTCACCGCACAACAGATTGATATTGATGTTGAATCAGAGCAGGGCCAGCAATATCTGTTAAACATCCTGGATGAGTTTCATCAAGCCGGCATATCCACTATCCGTCTGGATGCAGCAGGTTATGCAATTAAACGCCCGGATACATCATGCTTCATGATACCGGAAACGTTTGATTTCATTGCTCAGCTGACCGAACAGGCCAGAGCCCGTAATATAGAAGTTCTGGTGGAAATACACAGTTATTATCAGACTCAGATTGAAATCGCCGCCAAGGTTGATCGGGTATACGATTTTGCCCTGCCGCCATTGATACTGCATACGCTTTTTAATAAGGATGCTGCACCGTTAATGCAGTGGTTTAACGTTTCCCCTCGGAACTGTATTACCGTTCTCGATACTCACGATGGTATCGGTGTAATCGACGTGGGTGCCGATAATGGCCGCCCCGGATTACTGGCACCACAACAGATTGATGATCTGGTCGAACAAATTCACCGTCATTCCAATAGCGAGAGTCGTCTTGCGACCGGTGCTGCCGCCTCCAATCTGGATCTTTATCAAGTTAACTGTAGCTTCTATGATGCCCTCGGTAAAAATGACCAGTTATACCTAATTGCCAGAGCAATCCAGTTTTTTGCACCAGGTATCCCACAGGTTTACTACCAGGGACTGCTGGCCGGCAAAAACGATATGGAATTGCTGGCAACGACTAAAGTCGGCAGGGATATCAATCGCCGTTATTTTTCCGAACAGGATATTGAAGCGCACATACAGCAACCCGTTGTTCAGAAATTGTTTGAACTGATCCGTATTCGTAATGAAGCGCCCGAGTTTAATGGTGTTTTCAGTTTTGAAAGTACAGCTAATCACGAATTTGTTCTAAGCTGGCAATTAGAGGATTCAACCATTTCACTGGCAGTGGATCTGAATCAGAATCAGGCAATCATTTTTACTGTAAAAAATGCCAAACCAAGCCGCGACATCTGGAAAATTTAAGACGGTTTGGGCGTTTTTAGAAACAGCTTGAATCATGGTTTTGTTTTAGACATTTTTTAATAACAAAAATTTAATGATTCATTGAAATACCGCCTTAAACGTTTAAGGTGTATTGCCTTAAAGCAATGACACGTAGTGTCATGGACATTAGGCTAACTAAATCTGAACGGAGTTCCGGCTCTGAAGGATTTAAGAACCCAAAAAATAACTACAACAGGAGTACTGCGAATGTCGCTCAAAAAAATCACTCTTGCCACGGCAGTGGCACTGGCAGCTGCTACGGCGACTGGTGCCGTTGCCGCAGATCTGAAATTTGAAAAAGGCAAAGGCCCGTTTCACTGGGAAGATCTGAAAAAATTTGAAAATATAGACCTGTCCGGAAAAACCATCAGCGTGTTTGGCCCCTGGCTGGCACAGGATGAAGCCCTGGTAAGCTCTGTTATGGCTTATTTTGAAGATGCCACTGGTGCCAAAGTCGATTATGCGGGTTCAGACAGTTTCGAACAGCAAATCGTGATCGACGTGCAGGGTGGCAGTGCACCTAACATCGCCATTTTCCCACAACCAGGTCTGGCTTCCGATCTGGCGTCCAAAGGCTATTTGTATCCGCTGAGTGACGACACCAAAAAATGGGTTGCAAACAATTACGCAGCAGGTCAGTCCTGGGTTGACCTCGGCACCTATAAAAACAAAAGCGGCAAGAAAGAACTGTACGGCTTCTTCTACAAAGTGGATCTGAAGTCTTTGGTCTGGTATTCACCGGATAACTTTGATGAACAAGGTTACGAAGTTCCGCAAAGTATGGAAGAGCTGCTGGCACTGTCCGATCAGATTGTGGCTGACGGAGGTACGCCATGGTGTATCGGTCTGGGTTCCGGTGGCGCGACTGGCTGGCCGGCAACTGACTGGGTGGAAGATCTGATGCTCAGAACCCAGCCACCAAGCGTCTATGACCAGTGGGTTACCAATGCCATTCCATTTAATGATCCTCGCGTCATCAAAGCGATTGAAGTGTTCGGCGAATTTGCCAAAAACGACAAATACGTCGATGGTGGGGCTGCTGCTGTTGCAACAACTGATTTCCGTGACAGCCCGAGAGGTCTGTTTACTGTGCCACCAAAATGCTACATGCATCGTCAGGCTTCCTTCATTCCTTCATTCTTCCCGGAAGGCACAAAAGTGGGTGAAGATGTCGACTTCTTCTATTTCCCAGCTTATGCCCGCAAAGATCTGGGTAAACCAGTACTTGGCGCAGGTACCCTATGGGCCATCACCAAGGATTCTCCAGAAACCCGTGTCTTTCTGGACTTCCTGAAGACCAATCTGGCCAACGAAATCTGGATGGCGCAGTCCGGCTTCCTGACTCCGTTAAAAACGGTCAATAAGGAGGCCTACGCAACAGATACAGCCCGTAAGATGGGAGACATTCTGCTGAATGCCACAACGTTCCGTTTTGACGGCTCTGACCTGATGCCTGGTGCCATTGGTGCCGGTGCGTTCTGGACCGGTATGGTTGACTACACCAGTGGTGCTTCAGCCAAATCTGTCGCTGATGCGATTCAGAAAAGCTGGGATCAGATCAAATAACGATCTGACGTCAGTCTTCAGGGTTCCGAGTCATCGGAACCCGCATAATTCATTTCATATTTGTTAGGAGGCCGGTTGTGTTACAGCAACTGTTCGGTGCTGCTACCGCTATTGTGTTGTCAGTTGGGGTGTGTATTGCATTCTTTTATGGTGCTAACGCGTTGCTGGATTATTATGCGACCGCGTCGGGTCTTGACCATCGCAGTCGTGACCGGCGGGAACGTGTACGCAGCATCGTGCAACCCCTCATTTTTGTAGGTCCAGCACTACTGTTATTAAGTATTTTTCTGATTTATCCGGTGATCAAAACTGTCCAGTATTCGTTTATGGATCGTGGTAGTTTCGAATGGGTTGGACTGGCCAACTACATCTGGGCTTTCCATGACAAGGAGTTTCTACAGTCCATCGGCAACAACATTCTCTGGTTGATCATCGTACCATCCATGAGTACGTTCCTGGGGCTGCTGATCGCTTATCTGACTGACCGTATCTGGTGGGGTCAGGCTGCCAGAACCCTGATATTTTTACCGATGGCCATTTCCTTTCTGGCCGCCAGCGTCATCTGGAAGTTTGTTTACGATTTTCGCGGACCGGATTCTGAACAGATCGGCCTATTGAATGCCATCTGGGTAGGCTTGGGAGGTGAACCTCAGGCCTGGATTACGCTGCCATTCTGGAACAATATATTTTTGATGATTATTCTGATCTGGATTCAGACCGGGTTTGCCATGGTCATTCTGGGTGCAGCCATGCGCGGGGTACCGGAAGAAACCCTCGAAGCCGCTCACATGGAAGGTGCCAATGAAATGCAGATTTTTTTCAAAATCATTATTCCACAGGTGGTCGGCACCATTCTGGTCGTCTGGACCACCATCACCATCACCGTTCTAAAAGTATTCGATATTGTGTATGCCATGACCAACGGTCAGTGGGACACAGAGGTCATTGCCAATATGATGTTCGATACCATGTTCCGTGCCGGTGATGCCGGGCGAGGCAGTGCTATTGCAGTGGTGCTCATGGTGGCCGTACTGCCAATCATGTGGTGGAACATTCGCAACGTCCGCAAGGAGGAGTTATGAGCATTATGGGCGGCGGTCTACACCGCATGACACCGGGAAAAGCGCTGAAGCATGCAACCGTGCTGTTTTTTGTGCTGATCTGGTCGGTTCCAACTCTGGGTTTGCTGATCAGCTCCGTACGTGACAAAGACCAACTGGCTATTTCCGGCTGGTGGACATCTCTGAGCTCCAAAATATCCAATGACGTGGTGCGAATGGGGAATGCCGATGACCAGCAACAGCAAGATGGTCGCTACGTCATCACCGGTTCTGTTTTCGAAGGCAGCAATAAAGGCACGGTACTGACGTTTGGACTCAGGTCTGATGAGTTGGAAGCCTATCAAGCCGGGGAAACGGCTGATATTGGCAAAGGGCAGAGTCTAACGCTCACGACTACCGGACAATATACCCTGAGCAGTAACGAGGCATTTACCAACTCTCGGGGAAAACGACTGTTCTTTGTCGCCAAACATTCCCCTCGCTTCACTTTTGAAAACTACTATAAAGTGTTGACTTCCGAAGGTATCGGCCGGGCATTCGTCAACTCCGCAACCGTTACCCTGCCGGCTACGTTTATTCCTATCCTGATAGCTGCATTCACAGCTTACGCATTGGCCTGGATCGATTTCAGGGGACGCGCCACGATGTTGGCACTGGTGGTTGGCCTGCTGGTCGTACCTTTGCAAATGTCACTGATTCCAGTATTACGACTGTATAACGAAGTAGGGGGGTATTTTGGCTTTCCCGCCAAATCCTATCCAGGTATCTGGCTGGCGCATACGGCGTTTGGTCTGCCACTGGCCATTTATCTGTTACGCAACTACATGGCCGGACTGCCGAAGGAAATCATGGAATCTGCCCGCATGGACGGTGCCAGTCACTTTCAGATTTTCCGCACCATTGTACTGCCATTATCTGTGCCAGCGCTGGCATCCTTTGCCATCTTCCAGTTCCTGTGGGTCTGGAATGATCTGCTGGTTTCACTGGTGTTTCTGGGTATCGCCGACGACAAAACGGTCATGACCGCGCAATTGAAAGAAATGCTGGGATCACGCGGCAATAACTGGGAGCTGCTGACCAGTGGTGCTTTTATTACCATGATCGTGCCACTGATAGTGTTCTTTTCCTTACAGCGTTTCTTTGTACGTGGATTGCTGGCCGGCTCAGTCAAAGGCGGCTAATGCTCACGTGTACCCGGTTTCCGGAACGATCCATATCCATCGAACCGGAAACCGCCCCTGCAGGCCAAAGAGTACATCTGGCAGTGCAGGGTCACATTTGACAACATTGTTGTCACGATAACTCTCAGGGACCGTATGCTTGTGCTGTAATAGGGAAGTTACTTTAATTTTGAATTCAGGAAGTAAACCGATTATGAGTCATGTATCTGAATGGTGGCGCGGTGCAGTCATTTATCAAATCTATCCCCGTAGCTTTTGCGATGCCAATGGCGATGGTATTGGTGATATTGCCGGTATTATCAAACATCTGGACTACATTGCCGAGCTCGGTGTCGATGCTATTTGGCTATCACCGTTTTTTACTTCCCCCATGAAGGATTTCGGTTACGACATTTCTGACTACTGCGATGTTGATCCGATGTTTGGTACCTTGGCTGATTTCCGGGCAATGATGGACAAAGCTCATACTCTCGGATTGAAAGTCATTATTGATCAGGTATACAGCCATTGTTCCGATCAACACGTATGGTTCAAAGAAAGTCGTTCAAGCCTTGATAATCCCAAGGCAGACTGGTTTGTATGGGCAGATCCAAAGCCTGACGGCACTGCGCCGAATAACTGGCTGAGCATGTTTGGCGGACCCGCCTGGCAATGGGATACCACCCGTCAGCAGTATTACCAGCACAATTTTCTGGCCAGCCAGCCAGACCTCAACTTTCACAATCGTGAGGTGCAGGATGCCATTCTGGATATCGCCAGATTCTGGCTGGATTTAGGTGTCGATGGCTTCCGCCTGGACACATCGAACTTTTACGTTCATGACGCGCAATTACGTGACAACCCACCGAAGACCGAGTCCTGGCAACAGTTCATCGGTGCGGACCCGTTAACACCATTCAGCCGCCAATATCACACCCGGCAGGTGTCCCAGCCGGAAAACCTGGAGTTTCTGAAACGGCTGCGCGCGCTGATGAATCAGTATCAGGGTGATCGCTTTACTGTGGGTGAAATCGGAGCCCCCGAAGGTCTGAAAGTCATGGCGCAATATACCTCCGGTGGTGACAAACTGACCTCCGCCTATACGTTTGAGCTGTTACGCGAAGAGCACAGTGCCGAGTATATCCGTACGGTTCAGCAATCGATTAAAGACCACCTGGATGACGGCTGGCCGTGCTTTTCACTCAGTAACCACGACACGGTGCGCAGCGCTACCCGTTGGGGACAGGGACTGGATCAGGACGCATTTGCCAAGGCCAGTCTGAGCTTTTTATTGAGTCTGCGTGGCAGCGCCTGCATATACCAGGGCGAGGAACTGGCGCTGGAAGAAGCGGATGTCCCATTTGAAGATCTTCAGGACCCCTTTGGCATCGAATTCTGGCCCAAATTTAAAGGTAGGGACGGCTGCCGGGTACCGATGATCTGGGATGAAAACGGGGGATTTTCCAGCAACCCCAAACCCTGGCTGCCAATTTACCAGCCACACCTGGCACGGAATCCAGCCTCTCAATTGCAACAGCCGCAATCAAGCCTGCGATTTGTACAAAACTTTCTACGCTGGCGGAAACAATATCCGGCACTGGTAACCGGTGACATTGACTGGTTAACCATCAACCCGGAAGTACTGACTTTTATCCGTTCTTTGGATGATGAAAAAATTCTGGTGGTTATTAACCTGACTGGACAACAACAACAAATGACCCTGCAGCAGACCGTCAAAAATGAACTCACAGGTCACGGCCTCGACAGTCAATTCGACAAAGCCACAGGGGAATTAATACTACCTGCATTAGGTGGTTGCTATTTGACCTTAGGCGAATGAAAAAACTGACACTCAAAGATGTCGCAGCAGAGCTAAAGGTATCGACTGCTACGGTGTCGAATGCCTTTAACCGGCCTGATCAATTATCGGCAAAACTACGTTCTCACATACTTGAGCAATGTCGTAAGCTCGGATATTTCGGACCGAATGCTGCGGCCCGAAGTCTGAAAATGGGCAACAGCGGCATCATTGGTGTGGCGCTGTCGGACCGGCTGCAATATAACTTCAGCGATCCGATAGCTTCACGCTTTTTGTCTGGTCTGGCCGAGACGTTCGATAATGCCAATATCAACCTGCTGCTGCTGCCAAGCCGGGCGGAGTTCTACGAAAGCCGCCAGTTCGACTCATTTGCGGACGGCTTTGTGCTGTATGGAAATCCCCGTGACCCGGAAGTACTTGACCGATTGCTGCAACACAAAAAGCCGATTGTGACGGTGGACTTTGATCTGCCCGACACCCCTTTTATTCATATCAATAACGAACTTGCCGCCTACCAGATAACCTTTCAGGCATTTGCCGGGCAGCCACAATCCGCTGCCATTCTGGGGCTGAAACTGGCATCCACCCAATCAGTCTGCCGGATCAGCAACCAAACGCTGTTTGATCCTCATAACTCCATATCCAGACGCCGGCTGGAGGGTTATCAAAAAGCGATTCGCGAGATCAATGGTCACCGCCTGGGAGACGAGTGGATCTGGACCATTCCGGAAAATTCCGAAGAATATGCCTACCAGGCCGTGCGTGAATGCCTGATGTGCTATCCACGCCCGGAAGTACTGCTGTGTATGAGCGATACCGTCGCCATCTGTGCACTGCAAGCCTGCGAACAGATGAATCTGGAAGTCCCCAAAGACATTCGAATCGCCGGATTTGACGATATTCCAGCTGCAGCAAACTATCGTCTGACAACCATTCACCAGCCTCAGAAAACCAAAGGAAAACTGGCTGCGGAAATGATTCTCGGCCTGAAACCCATGAAGAGTCATGTGATCAGCACCGAGCTAGTGGTCAGAAAAACCTGCTGATCTTGATACGGGCTGTGATATGCCCGTTTTTGCGGCCTGGTGCTATCGTTATCCAATAGATTCTGTACTACACTTCTTCGCGACCAATGAAATTGGATCCTTATCCCGAATACTCAATGATCGGAATTAAGCGCACATAATGGAGAAGTATGAGTATGACTAACGCAATTCCCGGAGTGGAATTCATCGATAACGCCAATCAACGAACCCCTTGTGTACTGGTACTGGATACGTCCAGTTCGATGAGCGGGGAACCTATCAAACAATTGAATACTGGTCTTAAAGTCTTTGAAGAACAGCTGAAAAGTGATCCGGTTGCTGCTTTGCGGGTACAGGTGCTGGTGATCGCTGTTGGTGGCCATGAAGACGTCACCATCCTGCAGCCCTGGACTGACGCAGTGGATTTTTCAGCCCCAACACTCCAGGCCAATGGCCTGACACCACTCGGTAAAGGCATGGCCAAAGCCATGGACGAAATCGACGCCCAGAAGGCACTGTATGACAGCAATGGTATTTCCAGTACCCGTCCCTGGATCATTATGATTTCTGATGGTTGCCCGAACGACTATGGTTGGGAAGAGATTGCCGCTCAGTGTCGCGATGCCGAACATCAGAAAAAAACCGTTATCTTTCCAATTGGCACTGAAGGCGCTGATTTTGAGGCATTGGGTCAGTTCTCCAATAAGACCCCGAAAAAACTCAAAGGTCTGCAGTTTACCGAATTATTCATTTGGCTCAGCCGTAGTATGGCGACCGTTTCCGCCAGTGTACCTGGGGAGAAAGTGGCATTACCGGATACCAACAGCTGGTCTGAAATAGAGGTTTAAGGATGGAATGGCGGTATGCCGCTGCCTCTGTCACCGGGGCCTCCCATGTACAGCAGCAGCTTCCCTGCCAGGATGCCTGGCAGATTCAACAGACCAACGGTGGCATGATTGCCTGTGTCGCCGATGGTGCCGGTTCTGCTAAGCGTTCAGATATCGGGTCAAGAACCTTAGTGGATCACCTGTGTCAGGCTCTGGCGCCACAATTGAATGAGATAATCACCCATAGCAATGGTACTCAGTTACTTGTCGATGCCATTGATAAGGTTCGCCAGGAACTCTCAGAGCAGGGCCCAATCGCTGAATTCCACGCCACCTTATGTGGTCTGATTGCGACCTCCCAAGGCCAGATGGTGTTTCACATTGGCGATGGCGTCATTCTGGGTATCAATCCCGCCGACTGGCAGGACTATGTCATCAGCGAGCCGGAAAATGGCGAATACGCAGATATGACCTATTTCTTCACCCTGCCGGGCTGGCAACAACACCTGCGAATCTGGTGTCCGCACAAACCCTATCCGCTATGGTTCCTGATGTCAGACGGAGTCAGCGGCTTTGCCGTCACCGGTGGTCAAACGGCAGGACCTCAAGAGAACTTTCTCAAACCGGTACACCAGTACCTGTCGACCGTTTCTGCCGACCAGGGCAGTCAGGCTCTAAGCGGAACACTACAGGATAAACGGGCTGCTGCCATCAGTCATGACGACAAAACACTGGCCTGGCTCTATATGAACCAGAATTAATCAGCGTATTTCAGTACAGCGGCTGTATGTCCAACACTCTCTATTGTCACTACCCCGATGGCCGGAAAGAAACCATCCGCCACCCAGCCAAGCCTCTTAACCAGGGGGCTGACGGTGCTATTTTTGCCAGTACCGACCGACGTTACGCGCTCAAGGTCTATCATCATCCGGACAAAGACCGTAACCGCGAGCACAAAATATGGCAGATGATCGAACACACGCCTCCGGCGCAGCAAGGCGTTACATTTGCCTGGCCGCTGGCCGTACTCAAAACACATAAGGGTAAGTTTGTCGGCTATCTGATGCCGCTGCTGAACTTCGAACATGAGGTTCAGCTGGAACAACTGCTTTCGGCCCGGGCTCGTCAACAGTCCGGACTACCGGAAAGCTACCTGTTTCGACTGAATGCCGCCATCGAGCTGGTTCGCTGTGTCGAGGCATTGCATCGCAGTGGTCATGCCATCATCGATTTCAAACCGGTGAATGTCATGGTCAACCGTCGGACTGCCGCCATTTCGATCGTCGATTGCGATGGCTTTTTCATTCGTGGTTCACATGATCAGTTCCCCGGCCATCAATACACCGCAGGGTATATTGCGCCGGAAGCACATAACCACAAACTGCCGCCCAATCAACTGGACCAGGCCCAGGACTTGTTTGCTCTGGCAGTCATTGTTTTCCAGCTGCTCAATAATGGCATTCACCCATTTCAAGGGGTTCCCAAGCCCGGCAGTAAACTACCCACGGATAATCAAGCCCGCATCAGTGCGGCGCTATATCCCTATGGCGAACAATCGCACCCCCAGATAGATCCATCCCCCTGGAGCATCCATCGCCACTTTCCGGTCAACCTGCGGCGAGCGTTGGAATCATCCCTGGTCAGCCAAACAAGACATTCGGCACAGCAATGGCTGCAGCTGATGGAGGCTTTGCGCGAGCACATTTGTCAGTGTCAAAAAACGGCGGATCACTACTACTGGGGCAATGAATGCCCCCATTGCCAACAAAACGCAGGACAAACACAACAGTTGGCAGCAACTGCCAAAGCTGCAGCACGACGAAAACCCCGAAAGCCAACCATCAAAACCCGGCCGACCAGACACACTACCGCTCAACCGACACCTCCACCAGCGCCAACCACGTCGATGTCTACCGGTTTTGCCTGGTTCATGGTCGGCGCCGTCATACTGGTCGGTATTATTTTCTTTAACAACAATAGCTCTAATGACTCCCGTTACTCGAGCCAGGATGATAACGTCGAGGACCTATTTGCAGACTCCCTTACCGAAACGCTGATTCCTGCTTCGGAGTTTAACTTTCTCACCCTCGATTCCGTTAAAACAGCCACCGAGACAGTTGCTTCTACAAACGATGTAATGCGCATGACCTATGACGACGAGCAACCGGATTCAATATTTTACCAATTGCCGGAATTCACCAGCGCCAGTGCCATACCCTACATCAAACGCAAGGCAATCAGCCTGAGCACCACCACTGCAATGATCAGTGGTGCTTATGACATTGGTATCCGTGACTTCAACGACCAAAACCGGATGCTTGGGCAACAGAACAACCCGAAAAACAGCATTCTCATGCTACCTGACTGGCAATATGACGAAGCCACCGCAACGTCTTACGCATATTTATGTATCCGCCATAACGACGGCAGCGGTATTGGAGGGGCCTTGCCGATATGCCAGCATGTGCTGCAGAGCAAGGCCAAGGGATCAGCACGATTTGAATTTACAGAACAGCCGGACACAGAAGCTTCCTCTGCGGCACAGGCCGGTGGCTGGCGTTATGACCTCAGCAACAATGGTCGTTACCTGGCCATGGCCAGTAATCGAACTCTGATCGTCTACAAAACCAACAACCCTAAACAGCCGCTGGTTCAGCAATTGCTGCCTGGCAATCATCTGCACCAAGCCATCAACCGCATCATCATCGATGACAGCGGCGAACACATCTATCTAGCCCTGGCAGCACCTGCAAAACCGAATGAAGCGTTTTCCGGTACTGTCCTGGAACTGCAAAAAACAAAGCAGGCGTACCAGATCAACACTGACTTCTCGACACTGACAGACCCCGACACCCTGTCAGGCATCGATGTCGCCATCAATGCCGATGGCACCATCATGGCCATTGGCGAATACACAGATTCGTATCTGAACACCACCGACTATACCTCTCTGGGAACTCCTGTGGATGTTCTGGAAGGCTTTGCCAGAATCAGCCTCTGGCAACAAACCCCTGAAGGCTGGCAGCAGATCGCCACCGTCCACGAACTGAAATCCGCGAACGTCACAATCAATGGGGAAGCGTTTTACACCGACAAACCGCCCAGAGAGCTGATCACCGTTCCACGAACGATCAGTGCCTACTATTTCAAAGCGTCCTGGTTAGGTGGAGCACAGGGCACAGTTCAATCCGATGCCACCTTCAATCGTGATTTTCAACTGAGCCGTGATGGTAAACTATTGATGTCAGGTCTGACCCTGAAAGGACAAAACAACCGCCAGAACAGCACCATGACCGTCAGCGCCCATATTTACCGGATCACCGGACCTACCGTAGCACTGACCGCCATTGCAAAACGTTCTATTTCCCGAGAGTACGATCAAAACTACCTGCTGATCGATGCCCGCATGTCCAAAGACGCTGCCTCAATCGTCTTCAACACCACAACCAATGTGAGATCCGTCTCTAGAGAAACTCAGCAAACCACCCGGTTTGATTTGTTTGATTTGAGTTCATTGAAACAACCGGAATCTATTGAGCCCTGAAGGATCTTCAGGCCCAAGCCGGCCAATTGTCTCAGAGATAACAACATCTGGAGTAATATCAATAGGTTTACTAAAAGAACTACAGTTAAGAGCGGTTACGTTAGGAACAGAATTTTTCTCAAACATTGTTTTTGCAATTTCGGCAGTGGATGAAAAATACTCAAGTGCATAACCTTTATGTTTTGTCCTTTTACAAGCGTAACTAGCCAATATTCCAGTACCTATGTCGACTGCTATATCATTTTCTTCAACCACTTCATTGATAGCTTTTCTAAATGACTCCAGTCTAACTTTATCTGAAAGCATATCGGCATGATAATGAACTTCATATTTCATTAATTTCAATGCCTTCTACTTTTTGATATGACTGTTTATATAAATGCACTGTTATTAGCATTAGCGGCAACAAGGACACTCCAACAACTATAAGCAGAGAAGATACCTCTGCAATAATGCCGGCCAAAAACCCGGATATAGTCATAGATAGCACAGTAAACTGATAGCTTTTTGCAGAAGCTGAAGCAATTGCCACTTCGCTGAAATGGCGAGATAGTCCATATGATGCAATTATGTATACGATATTAGAAAGTATATGAGCAAAAACAACAGACACCGCTGCCAGCCAAAAAATATCGGTTGTAAAAACTATATAGTAGAATACTAAAAATCCTCCTAAACAGGTTATCGTTACCCAGTTACTATCAACAAGCTTATCAATATCAACTACCTCAATAATTTGAGGACCAATTAACTGTCCAACGGTTTTAAGCAGTAAAAAAAACAATGCTGGTGCCAGAACAATTGCACCATAATTAATTGAAATTCCAAATTCGGCTCCCCTAGCTGGTAGCAATGACATTGATGGGGAACATACTAGTGACAGTAAAGGCATGATCATAAACACTCGTTTCTGAATGGTATTAAGTTCACGCCAACGGAATGTTCTTATGTCAGAGTCATTTCCCTCTAGAGCCCGAAAATTGTCTGGTGACATTCTGCTAGCCCAGAAAATTAATATTGAGGCAAAGAGATAAGTAAGAAAATCTATTTGGAAAAATATCAGTGCTCCTACAAAGGAATAAATAAGAGTACCAAGAGCTTGCCCAAGCAGAAATGTTGCAGTGAAGATATAGACTTCGTATACACTTATTGATGCCAGTTCTTCATCACTAAAAGTCCTTCTTATTAGTGACCTATGAAAAGGAATAAGAAATCCCGTTAAAGCTGATCCGATAAATTCAGCAAATAGTAGAAATACAATTTTCTCTGATGTCAGCCCGATTATTGGAACAATCAGAGATAACCCTCCAACCACTTCAGCAGATACCAACACCAAAGCTATATTCAACTTATTCGCATATTTACCTGCAAAAACACTGGCTATTAGTCCTGGAGCAACAGATAGTAAAAAAGCTAAAGAATAGAAAATAGGAGAAACATTGTGAATTGCAAACTCACCATAAACTGCCACTGTGGAAAATGCAGTACCTATTCCACTTAAAAGTGTGGCTAAACTAAAAACGAAATACGGTTTTTTACTCCATAAAAGTTTGCCTAAGTTGTTCATGTTGTTTCAGACCTTTGTAGAAAACTGAGGTAGGATTTATTAATTGATTTTGGTTTTTGATCCGGGGTATACAAAGTTGTTCCAAAATGAATGTAAGGAGACAATTCGGCAATATAATCAATAGTCGATTCGACTACCGAAGTTTGACTATCACTATCACAATGAACTCTTAATATTTTCCTAAGATTAATTTCATCATGTCATTACTTTAGAAAACAACCAATTGTTTCATTGTTTGTTTTTTCTAAGGAACATCAATAGATATTTCTTAAAAATCAAAATAACTTACATAGGAAAATCAGCTATAAAAATTAGATAGCTCAAAGAAAATTTGTCAGCATGGAACAGTTTTATTTTTCAGAAAAGTCAAATATGACACTGATAAAATCCTTTTTTGGTCATTCTTTATTATCCTTCAGATTATAAGAAATTTATAATATGGAAATTGCAACATAGAAAAAATATATACTGCATATTGTTGCCATCAATCGTAGTTTAGACAAGATCTAAAACAGAATCGTTCTTTAGTATGGAAAAAGCATTCCCAGCCAAAAACAACTCCAATTCTTTCTAAAAAACATTCGGCATATGCAGCACATATCCTTCCATACTGATTTCTCTGCCGGTAACACGGGCAATAATCTGACGGTTGGTCTCACCATGATCCGATAATCCATCGCAACGAAACTCACCGCCACCGGCTACCAGCATCGGCAACATGATCTGATCTGCCAGATACTCATCCAGCACAGCATTGCTTTGCAGATACCGGTTCATCTGCGTTAACAGATTGCCGGCAACTTTCTCGGCACTCAGACGCGGTCGCCCTAGTTCGGTCAGGCAAATACGCATCTTTTCAAAATACAGGTCGATGGCTAACAGGTTACCTGGCGAACCACTTTTGGGTTGTCGGACTCGGGTTTCGGTGACCGCTATCGAAGCACTGCGACAAAATACCTGAAGCTCACGTTCAGCCACCCGATTGGGCAGGCCGACTTCATAAGCACTGAGACGGCAACTCAACAACTCACCGCGTTGCAAACGGCTGATGGGTGAGAGCACAGACGGCTTGATAGTTGCCTGCCAGCAACCTCCACCAGCCGGCATAAATCCCCAGCGTTGAACCTCCAGTTCAATTTGTGCCCCCATCTCCCGTAACAACGGTAAAAACGAACGCTTAAGATAGGTCAGGGGTGGTGCCATCGGGTTATGAGTACCACCGCGAAACTGCACTGTTGATATGCCGTCGGCCAGCAATAATGGCAGCGCGATGGTTTGGAATACCAACGTAGTGCTGCCGGCACTGCCGACATCAAAATGATAATCGCCAGATTTCACCGCACCCGGCACAAACCGCAATTGCGTCGATCCCAGTTCTGCACCCTCAACCCTTGCACCACAAATACTCTGGGCCGCCAGCACGCAGGTCAGGTGCTGACGCATCAATCCTGGTTTGGGACGGCCACCACGAATGTGATGAATGTCGATCCCTTTGCCGGTCAGCATCGCCAGGGTCAGTGCCGAGCGCAAAATCTGGCCACCGCCTTCACCCTGGCGACCATCCAATTCAATCATGTCCATTACACGGTTATCCTTTTACACATACCACCTGTCTCAGGGTATGAACCACTTCCACCAGGTCAGACTGAGCCGCCATGACCGCATCAATATTTTTATAAGCGCTGGGGGTCTCATCAACCACCGATGCATCTTTTCGGCATTCCACATGGGCCGTCGCCAACGCATGCTCTTCAACGCTCACCACTTTTTTGGCCTGGGTACGCGACATCACACGTCCGGCACCGTGGCTGCAGCTGCAGAAGCTTTCCGCATTACCCTTACCCCGGACGATGAATGATCGTGCGCCCATGCTTCCGGGAATAATTCCCAACTGACCTTCACGGGCGCTCACGGCGCCTTTGCGGGTTAGCCAGACATTCTTGTCGTAGTGGTGCTCTTTCTGCACATAGTTGTGATGACAATTGACTGCCTCGCGCTCGACGATGACCGGTTTGTTCAAGGTAACCGCCAATGCATTCAAGGCCCGCCGCATCATCACCTGACGATTAATACGGGCAAAGTCCTGGGCCCAGTCGACTGCTTCCACATAGTCGTTGAAATAGTCTGTCCCTTCGACCAGATAGGACAAATCCCGGTCAGGCAGTTGAATAAAAAAACGTTCCATTTCCTGTTTGGCCAGGCGGATAAAATGCTCACCAATCCGATTACCAACACCACGGGAGCCGGAATGCAGCATGATCCAGACATCATCCTGTTCATCCAGACACACCTCAATGAAGTGATTACCGGTACCCAGCGTTCCCAGATGCTTGACGTTATTGGTATTTTTTAACACTGGATGCTTATCACACAACACAGCAAAACGATCTGCCAGCTGCTGTTGCCAAAACTGCCCGACATCATCCGGAATATCATGCCAGGCACCCGGATCACGTTTACGTGCCTTTCCTCCACCATGGGGAATGGCACGCTCCAGATTGCTACGCAGCTCTTTCAATGAGTCCGGCAACTGATCGGCCCGGACATCGGTTTTGACGGCCATCATGCCACAGCCAATATCCACGCCCACCGCCGCTGGAATAATGGCACCGGTGGTCGGAATCACCGAGCCTATTGTAGCTCCCTTACCAAAATGCACGTCCGGCATTGCCGCTACCCATTTGTGGATGAATGGCAGCGAGGCCAGGTTTTTCAATTGTTGCCGGGCTCCGTCCTCAAACGGTACGCCGACAGTCCAGCTTTTCACCGGAACCCCTTTTTCCACGTTGATCACTTCAATGGCCATGGTTTACTCCTTTTATTCAACCTGAAACTGTCATTCCGATATGGCTGACAGATTTTCTCAATCGACACATTCAACAATGTAACAGGGTATTAACAAGAACAATGCCAACAACCAAAATTATTATAAGTATTTGATAAATAAGAAATTTTTATTTTTTGTCCAATCACTGTCAGTCTAAATTTATCGATATCGATCAACTATGATCATTTTAGAGCATTGCTAAGCCCACGGATGTCATACCCAAAGCCGCGATTACCTCCCAAAGACTTTGTTTCGCCACAACCACCCCCACATTAAGGGACGACCCTGGCGCATCCTCTATCCAAGGAAACAACGTAATGCATGAAACCCGCACAGATATTCAGCCCTTTTCAGACAGTCAGTGGCGCACTCTCAGCCTGAGCCCGGTGATTATATTTTTACTGGTCGCCGCCGCCGACGGACATATCGACAACCGGGAAAAGCAGCAGTTTGTGGAATTACTGAAAGAGACAGAGAAGCGCCGTTCAGACAGGTTGAAAACACTGCTTCAAGACGTGGCCCGGCAACTGACCGATTTATTGATGGTCGTGGCCAGCGAAACATTGGATATGATTGACGTGATAACGGAAACCGTCGATCTGGTGGAGCAGCATCTTGAGCCCGAAGAAGCCCTGCTCTTCAAGCAGGACCTGCTCGACTTTGCCACTGAAATTGCCCGCAGCTCAGGCGGCCTGACCAGCGGTACAATTGATCGCCACGAACAGCAGACACTGGATCAGATCAGCCACTATCTGCGCCTTAATCAGTCCTGACGACCAGCCATGGAGCGCGACGATGATCAGTCGCGCAGCCCCCATTCGGTTTCGACATCCTCCAGATCGCCCACATAGGACAGGTCCACACATTCCAAACTGAACATATGGCGCACGTCCTCGATCAACTCTCGGGCATCCAGGTCCAACAAATGCCCCATCACCATGCCATTGAGCTCATAGTAGCGGGGATACGGTTTACGCATGTACTGGCGAAACATCTCCAGCACTTCGCTTCTATGAGAGGGAAATGCCATGGCTATTTCCGCCAGTGAGTTCATCGAAATAGCATAGGCAAACTGATCCTCGCCCTCCCGTTGCAGATATTCAGACAGAGGACTGATGGCCGCCGGCCCGATCAATGCCATTACCTTGTCCAGTTCGGTGATGGCAAAATCATCACCACTGAAGCGGTCAAAACTGTTGATCAGACTATCGATCGCAGCTTCGGCCCGAAGTTGTCCCAGGGTCCGCCAGGCATGCACCGGCGTCCAGGTGGCAGGGTCTTTGGGATCAAGAATGTCAAAATGTTCATCGCATACGACCGCGATCAGATCGGTAATATCAGACTCATCAAACCCATACTGCTCAGGGTATTGGGGCCATGGAGTTGAAATATGAGCTTCTCCCAGCTCGATCAGAGCCTGGACTTTTGGATTAGAGTGCATAGTTAAGGTGTTACCTGAAATAAACCAATGGGACGAACAACAGTATGTAGGGCAATATGTTACACGTCACAGAAATGGTTTCACTGCACCTGTTCAAACTTTAGATCAAACTTGGCCAGATACTGTCGCAATCGGTGCGAATCATTGGCCGAACTTTTCTTTAATCGCGAACGATTGAACAGTTTACGACCCGCCTGGGAAATATTCTGACTGTCTCGACACACTGCCACCACATGACGGAGTTGCTGCTGGTCGAACAGATCCATATCAGCCAGTTGTTCCGGCTCCAGGATTTCTTCCAGGGTCGGTAACGAGTCATTCAGATTTGCCGGACGCCAACAAGTCAGTAAACGCTCACACTCCTGCTGGACCAACACCTCATTGATACGCCCACCATCTGAAAGGATACTCATACGCTGAATGCAGGCATTGAGATCACGAAAGTTGCCAGACCACACGGCTTCTGGACTGTCGGCAAATTCGAGAAAGCGTTGCCGCGCAGCCTTATTGAAGCTGACCTTGTAGCCCAATTGACGCTCAGCCTGTTGCAGTTCGTAATCCAGATTGGGCTCGATATCTTCACGCCGGTGTCGCAGACCGGGCAACTCGTAACTCCAGAGATTGATTCGCGCCAGCAGGTCCTCTCGAAAGCGGCCTTCCGTCACCTGCTGCTGAAGATCTCGGTTGGTTCCGGCAATCAACTGAAAATCGCTGCAAACAGGGTTATCCGCGCCCACCGGATAAAAAGTCTTTTCTTCAATTGCGTGCAGTAGCATGGCCTGTTCATCCAACCCCAGCTCACCAATTTCATCCAGAAACAACAATCCCTGATCGGCCTTATTCAATAAGCCTTTGCGGGCATTTTGAGCGCCGGTAAACGCCCCTTTCTTATGGCCAAACAACGCCGACATGGCACTGTCACCGCGCAACGTGGCACAGTTCACCGCCACCAGCTCCCCCTGAATGGAACCGCGCATTTTCTTGAGCTCATAAATCCGGCCGGCCAGCTGTGATTTACCCGCCCCTGTTGGCCCGGTAATCAGAATCGGCGCAACCGAGCGGATTGCCACTTGTTCGATTTGCTGAATCATGGCGTTGAACTGACGATTGCGGGTGGCAATGCCGGATTTCAGGAACTCGGTGCCTTCCAGTTGACGACGTTTGAAACGGGAGCTGATGGCATCGTATTTGGATAAATCCAGATCGATCAGGTGGCACTGACCTGACACTCCGTAATCGCCACGCCCAGGCGAGGTTTGCAGTAATACGGCCGGTACATAGTTTGCCTCGCATAACAAGAACCAGCAGATCTGCGCCACATGGGTTCCAGTGGTGATGTGCAGCAGATAGCGTTCCTCATCCGGCTTGAACGGATAATGCTCCACGAAGTCCAGCAACGTGCTATAGACCTGCTCAAAATCCCACGGATTCTCAAACGGCAGCTGATGCAACTGCACTTCGGTGTTGGGCGACACAGTCTCCACATCCGCTCCGACATTATTAGCCAGCCGTACGTCACGCGAATCGTGAATCAGCTCCAGACGATCAACCAGCAGATCCTCTTGCATGAAGATGCCCACGGTCGGTCGCCATTTATTCCAACGCTTAACACCTTTACCCCGGGCATCCAGTACCGTACCCAGCAAACCAATCACAACTGTTTTCATATGATCTATTTCGATAAATAACGATGAATTTCGATCAGTATTCCTAAAGACTGGATCGGGGTCAATGCTGTATATTCATGCAAAAACCCATAAAAATCGTTTAAAAACAATAACTTATAATTTTTTTAGATAAATCAAAAAAAGCTGGCACAGAGCTTGGAATAACACGATTGAATGTGATCACTGGCAGCGGCGCGGGTTCAATACACCCGCCTGGCATTCCTCTCTCTGAGAGCGGATGTACCGACAGGATCGGACAATACATTCATACGTTTGATAGCTCATACGGTAGAGCAGTTGACTCATAATCAATTGGTAGCGGGTTCGAATCCCGTTCAAACACCAAGGTAAAGCCCTTCCAGGCTTAGGGTTCAAATCCCTCTCTAATATAAACCGGGCGCAAGCCCAAAGTGGTGTGCCGCGTTTATCAGATCTATGGTCGATAAACCCGGGCATGCCCGGACCCGGGAGCTGAAATGTCAGGGGCGCTGGCTGACGCCGGTGGGGGCCAGGGATGGTCGCAGATTCAGGTGCAATCACCACCCGCCTCAGACAGTCAACCGGCATTCCCTCCCGGCATCTGATCAATATTGATCAAAGAAGGAGTCGTTATGAAATTTTGGATCACCATCAGCGTGGCTGATGACGAAAGAGTTTTACTGTATCGGGACCGTCAGCTGGTCCGGGTACTTCACAGCGGGCGCTATCGGCTGTTTGACCCAGGCCAGCGCTACAGCACAGAAACCCTGTCGCTGCGCGAAGCCGGGGTTAAGCATGGCAACCTTGAGGTACTGCTGACCCTGGATATCTTCCGCGCAGAAGTACAGGTAGAAACCATCGGCCAGGAAGAGGTCGGTATCGTGCGTTTGGACGGACAGATAAAAGCGATCCTGGAGCCGGGATCACAGTTTGTACGCTGGAACAGCAATCAGAACCTGACGCTGGAATGTATCGATATTTCCAGCCATTACCGTATTGCCCCAGCCTTGCTGGCACAACTGGAGCGCGCAGGCGTGAACGGCATCGGCAACCGTAAGGCCTGGATGCAGTTGACCGTGCCGGAGCAGACACTGGGCCAACTGTTTGTGGATGGTCGTCTGGCCGAAACCCTGCCCAGCGGGCGCTATGGTTTCTGGCTGTACAACCGTGAGCTCAACACTCAGGTCAGCGACCTGAAGTGGCAGTCGGTGGAAATCAGCGGTCAGGAAATTCTGACCAGGGACCGGGTTAGCCTGCGTTTGAATCTGAATGCGGTCTACCGCTTCAGTGATGTGGTGAAGTTACTGTCGCAGGTGAAAAGCCCGGGTGACTATATCTATCGGCGTCTACAACTGGCACTGCGGGAGGCGGTTGGCACCCGCACCCTGGATGAGCTGCTGGCAGATAAAAATGCCATCGCCAAAACCATTACCAAGTCTGTCGGCGAACATTTGTCTGAGATGGGCTTCGAGCTCGAGCAAGTGGGTGTCAAAGACATCATTCTGCCCGGCGATATGAAAGATATCCTGAATCAGGTGGTGCAGGCACAGAAAACCGCCGAAGCCAACCTGATCCGCCGGCGCGAGGAGACTGCCGCGACCCGTTCGCTGCACAACACAGCCAAAATGATCGAAGGCAATCCAGTGTTATTACGCCTGAAAGAACTGGAGGCGCTGGAGAAAGTAGCAGACCGGATTGGTCACCTGACCGTATACGGTGGACTCGAAGGAGTCATGAATGGACTGGTATCACTGACCGGCGCGGTGAAATCCTCCAACGGTCAAACAACCTCGTAACAGGAGAGAGGCAATGGAAGATAAAATCCTTGCAACTTTGGAACGGATCGAATGGGAGTACGGCGTGGATATTCTCTACGCCTGCGAATCCGGTAGTCGCGCCTGGGGCTTTGTCTCACCGAACAGCGACTACGATGTCCGGTTTATTTATATCCATCCGCTGGAGCACTATCTCTCGGTGGGCAGGCAACGGGATGTGATCGAAGAACCGATTATCGATGATCTTGATGTCAATGGCTGGGATCTGCGCAAGGCCCTCGGGCTGATGCGCGGCAGTAATCCCAGTCTGCTGGAGTGGCTGCACTCACCAGTGGTGTACCGCTGTCATGAATGGTTCGAATATGAGATGCGGGCACTGGCGTTGCAGAGCCTGGACCGCCGGGCCCTGTTTCACCACTATCGCTCAATGGCCGGCAATGACTGGCGAAAGGTGCTCAAAGCAGACCGGGAAGTGCCCCTGAAGCGCTACTTTTATATGCTGCGCACTGCACTGTGCGCGCTTTGGGTGATGGACCCTGACAAACCGGCGATGCCACCGGTGGCTTTCGCAGAGTTACTGGCACAAGCAGACATGGATGCGACTGTTCGGACCACCATCGGGGAGCTACAGACACTCAAGGCCAGCCTGGCTGAAAAGTGCTCAATCCCGCGGGTAGCAGTGCTGGAGGACTTTCTCGCCGATGCGTTTGCCCGCATGGATGCAGCCAGTCCGGAGAAAAGACCACCGATGCCATTGGCACCGTTCGATCAATTGCTGATCAACACCTTAAGGGCGGCCTGACCGCCCATTTTTTCGTCTGCCAAAAACTTCAGACCACGCTCTCCGGCATCGAGACCGATAACTGTTGTGAAATGAGCCGGCATAATTCAGCTAACTGCCAGTAGGTACTACCGGATGCCTGGTCAGCCTGAAGCGGCCAGCCACAATTGATCCGCAAACAATCGTGATACACCGCATGAGTACTGAAACAGGCGCCGCTGCGGACATCGATATTCTGTTGTCGGGCAGTCTGTTCCAACGCCACTGCATCCAGGCCGGCAATCTGAATCCACACTACCAGCCCGCCTTCCGGCGCACTGACATTAGCGTGAGCCGGTAAAAACTGCCGAAGAAACTGACGATACTGATGAATCTGTTGTTGCAGCCGCAGCCGTATTTTATGTAGATGGGTGCGGTATTCGCCCGTCGCTATAAATTCTCCAACACAGGCCTGAGTCAGAGCGTTCACCCCCAGACTGGTTAAGCCATGGCGCTCCAGGTATACCTGTTGATAACGCCCGGGCAGACACCAGCCCAGCCGCAGCCCTGGAGCCAGTGTCTTAGACATGGAACCGCACCAGAGCATATAACCCTGCCGATCCCAATATTTGGCGGGTAAGGCATGGCGCTGCTGATGGCCTAATTCCAGATAAACATCGTCTTCGATGATTGGAATCTGATAGCTGGCCGCCAGCGCTGCCAATGCCTGCTTCTGTGCCACCGGCAAAGTAGTACCGAGAGGATTGATATGGGTGGTACTCAGCAGCGCGGCGGTGATCTCCCCACGGGCCATACAGGCTTCCAGCATCGGTAGATGAATACCGTCCAGGGTCACCGGAATTTCGATGATATTGCGGGACAGTGTCGCCAGCAGATCCAGAAGGCCGCTGAAACAGGGCGAGCAAACGGCCACGGTATCGCCTTTGTCGGTCACACTCTCAATAGCCAGCCGGACCGCTTCCAGACAACCATTGGTGATCACTAGCTCCGATGGCGCAAAGGCAAAATGGTCTTCGCGAAAGTGCCGTGCCAGGGCCGTGCGCAATGACAACTCTCCCTGCAGTTCCGGATAACGCAGCAGGCCCAGGTGGGAACGCCGGGCAACCCTGCGGATGGTTCGCTGCAACGCCTCTCCGGGTTGTAACTCCGGTGCCAGCATGGAGGTACCCAGAGGGTTGAAATGGTCGCTTTGGGGATTGTAACCATTGCCGGGTGCAAACCGCTTCGGATCCCGGCTTTCCATCGGCAGGGTCTCCGGCACCGGAAAATGATCGTTCCCCACCTGACTGGCAACATAATAGCCGGACTGCGGCAGAGCATAGATCCAGCCACTTTGCTGCAGGTAGTCATACGTGCGGGTCGCGGTGGTCATACTCACGTTGTTCTGCCTGGCCATCACCCGCAGAGCCGGTAATCGTGTACCGGCCGGCAAGCGTTGCTGCCGAATGTCATCGATCACCCGGTGCGCCAGTGTTTCATAAAGTGTCATGGGTTGTTTCCGGTGTTCAGATCCGTTGCGAGCGCAGAATTGTACTCTTATTTTTTACAAAAATTGAATCTGCCCCCTAAATACAGGATCGCAGATACTGTGGCTTCGGATCATGAATACTGAGGACACCATGAAAAAACTCGATGTTTTCCTGCTGGTCGCACTGATGGCACTGTGGGGCCTGAATTTCAGTGTGATCAAACTCGGCGTCAACCATGTAGAGCCCCTGCTGCTGACGGCCATGCGGTTTGCCTTTGCCAGCTTTCCCTTGATTCTGTTTATTAAACGACCTGCAGTGCCCTGGCGCTATCTGATGGCATACGGCTTGTCTTTCGGAGTTGGAGTATGGGGATTGACCACGCTGGCAGTCTACGCCGGCACCTCGGCAGGTATGGCGTCTCTACTACTGGATATGAGTGTCATCAGCAGCCTGCTGGTGGGATATGTCTGCCTCAACGAACGCATCACGCAGATGAAACTGATCGGCTCTGCATTTGCGCTTGTAGGGCTGGCCATCATCATTCGCTTCAATGGCGGCGCAATCACGACCAAGGGACTCATACTGGTATTGCTGGCTTCGGTCTGTTGGAGCGTCAACGGATTGATCGTCAAGCGTGCCGGCACCCGGGCCGTTTTCGCGTTTAATATCTGGGCCATGGCATTTGCCCCGGTACCGCTGGTCCTGCTCGCCAGCTGGGTTCACGGCCCCCAGGCGATAGTGAACCTTCCTGGAAAAATCGATGCCCCGGCGCTTTTTTCCGCACTGTTTCAGGCCTATCCAACCACCCTCCTGGGTTACTGGTTCTGGAACAAAATGGTGGTGAAATACGGTGTTTCCAGCGTGGCCCCGATGACGCTGCTGGTACCCGTATTTGGCCTGCTCGGCGGTTATTTGTTCTACCAGGAGCAACTGATATTGCCCCAAGTGTTTGCCGCAGCACTGATTCTGACCGGCCTGATGATAGGTGAACTGCGTGGCTGGCGTCGTCGGCATCCACAGCCAGAGAGACTGCAATCGGCGGTAGATTAACGCGGTAGCGCTCACCGGGTCACATTTTCGTGTCCTTTCCAGGTAATTCGTTGCCATATGAACCACCATGAACTTGTATATAACAATAAGGTCAGGATCATGGCAGTCATACACACAATACGGATCAATGGAAAGGAACAGACATGATTGAGTCGTTAAACCCCTCATTTTTGCTCGCATTGCTGATGCTGGCAGGTTTTTTCTGTCAGTGGCTGGGGTGGCGCTCCGGGCTGCCGGCGATCTTGTTTTTGCTACTCACCGGGATGGTGCTGGGACCATTGACCGGTTGGGTGAATCCCGATGAGCTGTTAGGAGAGTTGTTGTTTCCATTTGTCTCTCTCGGGGTGGCGGTGATCCTGTTTGAAGGTAGTCTGACCCTGAAATTTCATGAAATCTCGGGACTGAAAAACGTCATCCGTAATATGACGACCATCGGTGTATTGCTGACCTGGGGCTTGATGACCGCCGTCACCTGCTGGCTCGCACAGATCCCTCTAGCAGTGGCAGCTCTGTTCGGCGCACTGATGACTGTCACCGGCCCAACTGTAGTGGTGCCGATGCTGCGCAGCATCAACGCCAAAGCCAATATCGCCAATATTCTGCGCTGGGAGGGCATTATCGTGGACCCCATCGGCGCGCTACTGGCTGTGCTGGTGTTTGAAGCCATCGTGACCGGTGATCAGGCCCACAGCCTGATTGCCTTTGCCCGACTCGTGGGAGCCGGGATCGTACTCGGACTGATCGGGGCGTTGATTATGCACCAGGCATTGCTGAAGCAATGGATACCAAACTACCTGGTGAATTTTTTCAGCCTGGCGGTGCTATTGATCGTCTTCACCCTGGCCAATCATCTTGAGGATGAAGCCGGGCTGGTGGCAGTCACCTTGATGGGCATCGTGCTGGCCAATCTTAAGGGCGTAGACATGGAATCGATCCTGGATTTCAAGGAACACCTTTCCGTGTTACTGATTTCCATGATGTTCATTCTGCTGGCAGCCCGCATGGACTTTCAGGCCATCGCCGGGCTGGGGTTCAGTTCCATACTGGTACTGCTAGCCGCACAGCTGCTGGTCAGACCGCTGGCAGTGTGGGTTTCGACCCTGGGCAGTGATCTGCGCTGGACAGAGCGCGCCATGCTGGCCTGGATTGCGCCACGGGGTATCGTCGCGGCGGCCATTGCCTCATTGTTTGCCCTGAAGTTAGCCGAAGCAGGTATTGAAGGCGCGGAGGCACTGCTGCCACTGACATTTGTCATGATCGTTGGCACGGTACTGATTCAGAGTTTCAGCGCCGGCTGGTTGGCGAAAAAACTGGATGTCTCGCTGGCCAATGCTCAGGGAGTTCTGATTCACGGCGCCAACAAGATCTCTCTGGCACTGGCAACCAGCCTGCAAAAGCAGGGCTTTGATGTGATTGTGGCCGATCACGACCGCCGTCATATCAATGAAGCACGGATGCTGGGCCTGCGGACTTATTTCGGTAATGTGCTGAGTGAGCACGCGGATATACATCTGGATCTGATGGGTATGAAAAAGCTGCTGCTGATGAGTCGGCGTGAAGACGGCAACCATCTGATCTTTAACCAGTACAAACATGACTTTCCGGAAAACGGCATCTATGCCCTCAACACTACGGCTCCCTCCAACAACGAAAAAGCTCAGGTCCGCAAACACTTGCGTGGCCGCGTACTGTTTGCTGAAACCTGTACCTGGAGCAAATTATCGAGCTTGTTCAGTCAGGGAGCGGAAATCCGTGTCACGACGATCACGGAGGAGTTCACCTTTGCTCGCTACCGGGAGCATTGGAATGACCGGTTTATTCCGTTGTATGCCATTTCTCCGGATAAAAAACTGAAAATCATGGCGGCCGATTCCGAATTCGACATTAAATCCGGATGGCAGATTGCATCACTGGTCTCAACCGAAATACAGTAATTGTTAGCGATGGTGGGAACTGATGATCGTGAGTGGATGCTGATTTGTAAGCATCCCAAACAGGTGGTTTGAAAAACGATTTTCAGTCCACTGAACAGAATCGCCTCTCAACTCTCACGCAGACTTTTGCGAACCATGCGCAAAACAGATTCTTCATCCGTCAGCTGATGAATCTCTGGCCATGTCAGCCATCGCAGATCGTGGGATTCATCACTCAATACCAGGGCTTCCTGATCGGCTTCAAACCAGAAACGAATATCAAGATGCAGGTGGGCCGGTTCGGTTTTACGGGCTGGAATCTCGTGAATATCGATGTCAAAAATCCCAGGCTGTACCAACTGCAGTCCATTGATCCCGGTTTCTTCGCGGGCTTCTCTGAGGCTGGCTGCCTGAAGGCTGGCGTCGTCTTCAATATGACCACCGGGCTGTACCCAGATGTCCAATTTACCGTGATGTAACAGCACAGCCCGGGTGCGTTCCCGATTGCTGATCCAGGCTGAGGCCGTCAAATGTCCTTCGGCGGTATCTCGTTGATGAAACCGGGGCTGACGCAGCACAAAGTCGCGGATAAACGCTTGATCCTGTTGCTCTTTGTCGCTGTCAGCCTGATAGGCATCAAGCAGGGTAATGATCTCAGTACTATTCATGGCAAAGGGCTCTGGTAAAACTCGAAAACCGGGGGAGGGTATTCGTTCCACAGGCAATAGTCACCCCCACCATTGCTGATAGATCATCTTCACTGCCACATAACACAGCAAAACTGC
This sequence comes from Gynuella sp., assembly GCF_050297175.1. Classification (NCBI taxonomy): domain Bacteria; kingdom Pseudomonadati; phylum Pseudomonadota; class Gammaproteobacteria; order Oceanospirillales; family Saccharospirillaceae; genus Gynuella; species Gynuella sp. Next base: position 276,482 of record NZ_JBNKSF010000061.1, read on the forward strand.
CATAAGAAGATTGAGATAGCGGAAAAATACCGGTCGGATATAACGGTGCACCTGCGCACCCAGGACGCTGTATCCACCCGGTGCTCCCAGGGCGAATAGCGCCAGCAAAACCGACCAGATCATAATATGAATTCCGGTAATACCTTCTGCCGGAAACTGTACCGTACCGATGGGCAGTGTTGCCATCAACCCTTTTGGATTCAGCAGCTGCATCCACAAACCATCGATATAGCTCAGTGGTTTTTTGGCTACATCCTGATGATTGGCGAGATTAACATTGGCACGCAGCAGTTTCGCCGCCAGATAGATCATGTAAGCACCGCCCAGTAAAGCCAGGTAACGCTGTGCCACTGGGTCCAGCAGCCAAGCACCACCATACCCAAAGATTACAAACATGATCAGCAACGCTGTCGAAACACCGGCGCAGAAACCAATCATTGATCGGATCTGTCCCTGAAGACCGGCATTGAAAGCCAACAGGTTTACCGGCCCAGGGGAATACATGATGCTGAACGCATAGGCGAAAATTTCCAACATGTTGTAACTCTTTAAACGTCAATGGATTAGGGCGGGTATCAGCAAATGCGCAGATTGCGTTGATATCGTCTGGGGGTGGTGCCGTAGACCGGTTTAAAGCGGCGATTGAAGTGACTCAGGTCGGAAAAACCATATTGATAGGCCACATCTTCCACGGAGTTCCCTTGTTCCAGGGCCTTGCGGGCACCATTGATTCGGCGGTTAAGCACATATTGGTAAGGCGTAATTCCGCACTGACTACGAAACAGGCGTAAAAAATGGTACTTGGACATGTTCGCCACCTGACTCATATCTGCCAGCGTCAAACGGCTGTGCAAATGGGCTTCGATATAATCTTTTACTCTTTCCAGCAATCTGTCGGGGCGACTCACCGTCGAACAGGGTTGATAATCACCGCCAAGCTGACACAGGCGTTCGACAATGCGGTAGAGCCCGGCTTCCAGAGTTAACGGCGCCACAGTGGAATCATCCCTGGTCTCCATATTGATAACCTGCTGAAGAATAGCTGTACGCAGGGCTTCATCCCGGAACAGCGTCTGGCCGAAGCGATAGTGGGGTAAGGGTCGTTCCGTGATGCTGTCCAGTAATGGCTGCAGCTGCCTGGGATGCAGGTATATCATGCGGTAGTGCAGGGTCTCGTCAGTTCCGGAATGACCGTCATGAATTTCGTCAGGATTGAAGAGAATGATCGTTCCCGGTTTGCTCGAATAGTAACCGCCGTTATGAAAAAAATCCTGATGACCCGCCAGTGTGACCCCGAGCGAGTATTCCTCATGACTGTGACGTTCATAAGTAAAATCCGCCATCGCTGCCGTCAGTCCTCTGACGTCTGGCAGCAACGGATTTTGACTGAACTGAAATACGTTATCCACCTGCACTACGATCCCCCCTGCCGAATGCCTCTGATTCGAATAGAATGTGTATATCCAGACAGTAGCGCAATCTTGCGGATGATGCTTGGACAAAGTTGCGTAATATGATGAATGCCGGATTAGCGAAACATGGAAGACAATGATCAGGAAAGAAGATATTGGGTACTGCTGATATCTTTTACGGGATATCAGGAGCCAATTGATGTGCGCTGATGCCGCAGAGCCATAATGTCGGTTGCCAACTGTTTCCACCAGCGGTCAACCTGATGTCGTAAAAACCATAACCGACGCCGCCCATGACGCTGTTTATGCACAATCCTCCGGGTCAGCAGTTGGGTGCGAACACCTGCCCAGGCTGGAGTTGGCAGGGTCAACAGATTGATTCGACAGGCGGGAAATACTTCATCGTATAAAATAGATTCCAACTCGCTCAGCGAATATTTTGAATTCGCACAAACCCGAGCAATCTTCACCAACTCTTTTTCTTCGTGAGTGTCCATGAACAACAACTGCATGGCATGCCAGATCGGCTCCCGGTCCGGGATATCGTTTTCAATTGGGGTCATACAATAAGACTGAAAATCCATTGGTATTATTTAACTTTAGGCAGTTTTTGCTGCTGACATGTAAAAACTTGTAAAACATGCAGGATTTCATCTTCTATCATCTACCCTGCTTTGCACAGGGTTTTATCCTGACCGTGTGCGACTCATCACAGAGGAATTTATTCTGCCAGGCATTCACTCAGTCAGTGTTCAGAGTTAATCTTGTCATCCCCTCATGATCATCAATACACGCTGTATCGATCTGCTGTCTGATCATGTTTTCTGCGATGACTTTCAATGCATTACCGAAAGGAACAAATATGAATTTTACCCAAGAGCTTAACTGGATCCGCCGTCATATGCCCAGAACCGCCCGCATGGTTTCACAACTGGGAGACTGCCGCGGCAAAAAGGTGACCATCTGTACACACCTGGATATCAAGATGGTACCTCTGTACGAAGGCTTTCTGAAACAGGGAGGTGAGTTGTTTGTAACGACTTGTAACCCTACAACTGTCCGTGACGAAGTGGTCTCATATTTGTCCAGCCTTGGTGCCAAAACTCATGCCTGGTTAAACATGAGCCAGGCCGATTGGGAACAATCATTGCAGCAGGCCTTGGACTGGCAACCGGACTACGTATGTGAGTTTGGTGCGGAAATCATGTCTCGGTTGCAACAGCGGCCTGGTCAGACGATGAAGGCCGGACTGGAAGGCACCGGTTCTGGGGTTTCCAGACTCAAGCAGGCCAACATGACCTTTCCTGTGTTTAATTGGGATGACTTGGATGCCAAAGAGGGTCTGCACAATCGTCACATGGTGGGCCTGACAGCCTGGCAGGCTTTTTTTGAACGCACACGCATGACACTACATGAAAAAAACGTTGTCGTGATCGGCTATGGACTGGTGGGGCAGGGTGTGGCTTTCTCAGCCAGAGCCTATGGCGGCGCTGTCACAGTAGCAGAGCGCGATCCGGCACGTCGCCTGATGGCCCAATATGATGGCTGGCATGTGAGTGAGCTGGATGACGCCATTGCTCAGGCAGATGTGGTCGTGACTGCCACCGGCGCCCGTAATGTCATCACCGCCCGGCATTTGCGAGCGCTGAAAAGTGGTGCCTTTGTGATGAACGTCGGTCATGTCAGTGATGAAATTGATACCAGCGAACTGGATCTCACACAGGGCGAGGAAGTTCTGCCACATATTTATGAATACCAACAAGGAAACAAGCACTTCTTCCTGTTGGCCAACGGTGCCATGTTCAATCTGACTGCCAGTTTTGGTGACAGTGTGAACGCCTTTGACGTTACCCTGGCCATCATGGCATCCGGACTGGCACATATTATGGGAGAAGGTGCCAACGCCGACCCCGGCTTTTATCTGTTACCAGACGCTGTTTGGAAACCCGCTGTTAGTGCAATAACACTCGACACCCCGGCATCACAATAAATTCTTCCAGTTGTTCCAGAACCCCGGCAATTCGTTGGTCGCGGTTCTTTACCAATAATAGTTTCATTCGCTGAAAGGAGACCTTTACGGCCTCCTCCAGTGTCTGTGAATCAGCCTTTAGCTGCGATCCCAACAACACCTCACAGTGCTGCAGCAATAAACGCAGATACTCGCTGACCAAAGACCAGTGACCCAGTACTGACAGACAGATCACCAAATGATGACAAGAGTACAACAGGTTATTGATCATTTCGGCAGATCCGACCACCTCATGTTCATGTTGAAGAGCCAGTGCGGAAATTTCATAGGCAGCCCCCAGTTTACGACAAGCCAGCTCCCAACTTTGTGCTTCCATGGCCATCAGTCCGGCCAATTTCAAATGTTCGAACTGCTGGTAGGCCTGAAGCGGATCCTGTGCAACCAGTAGTTGATGACGAGTACAGATGAATCGCATAACGTGTCTCATTCTTTAAATGATAATGATTATCATTTATAAACAAATGAACCGTATAACACAAGGGGGGATTTCACAGACAACTGAGCTGAATCACTAACAGCTCAACCTTAAAAAGGAATCACCTGAAGCAGAGCTGACTTGCACCAATACCACTGATAGGAAATTTCTGTTAAAAAGTAATCGATTCATACAGCTCTGAACCTGACAGTTAATACAACGTTATATACGGGATCATTCCATACACGATTTGCACTGTGTGAACGTATGTAAAGCAAAGACTGTGATCCGGACTTCATTTTGGCAATTGATATCGGCCAAAAATGATTCGTATCAGCAAAAAGGCAACATTAAAAAAGCATTCAAAGTTAAGATATACCTGCATGATCTCAAGATGAGATCAGTAATCCAGTTTCCAAAAACAACTCCAAGCAGGATTATCGAAACATGAATCCAAAAACCCTAAAAGCCGTTCTAACAGCCGGACTTTTGCTGGCTGTAAACGGTACGACAGCAACAACCGCATATGCAGCTTCTGACATGACTGATACCTCAGAAAAACAGGCTCACTCCAATTTCGACAGCCCAGCCGGTGTCTGGCAATGCCCGGATTCCGGCTTATACTTCTGTGACGATTTCGCCTCCGGCAATGCCAATAACTGGGACCTTCTGCCGAAAACCGAAAACAATATGACACCCGATGGTAGTTTTGACCTCGTCAATGATGCGGGCAACAATGTCCTGCGTTATACCGCCGACAAATCCGGCGGTGTCATTGCCCTGGTTAAACCATCAACCCTGTCTGCGTTGACAACGGCAGACTATTACGTCGAAGCGAAAATCAGACCACGTTACAACTCGACAGCCGCCAACAAACAGCTGTATCTGCTTGGTCGCTATCAGGATGGTAACAACTGGTATGCCGGAGCAATGAACATTCAAAATTCCGTCGGCAGCACCCAAGTGGAAATTGCCAAAATGGTCAACGGCCAACTGACGCGTATGCAGCAAGTCAAAACACCCATTGAACAGGGCACAAAAGATGCCCTGGACGGCCAATGGTACTACCTGCGTCTGGTACTGAAAGGCGACACGCTGACGGTTTATCTCGATGGCGATCAGATTGCCTCCACTACTGATGCTAGTTTCACAAATACTGGCATCATCGGCCTGTGGACATCCAATAAATCATTCGAAATCGATGATGTCCGAGTCGGTAATGCCGACGACCTTCCAGCATCTATCGTGTTGTCTCCCGGAGACACGGAATACAGTGCAGAAGTTGGAGATAGTCCCAAAGTTGTTGAAGTCACAACTCGCACAGAAACCGGAGAAAATGATACCTTCACCGTTACCTCTAGCGATTCAAATGTGATTGCTGTCAGCACCTCTGGCAACCAGGTTACTCTGACACCGGTGGGGTCGGGGACCGCAACCATCACATTTATCAGCGGCTCAAATCTGGCCCGGAAAATCAACGCCACTATCGCACCACAATTTGAAATGCCGACCGCGGTTTATGATTTCTGCAACGAGCTTACACCCGCATCAGGCGAATTCGATACCTATGAAGATAGCCAACTAAAAATCAGGTTTGACTCCGACGTAACATTGGGAGAAGGATCCATTCGCATTTTCAGATCCAGCGATGACGTTATGGTGGACAAAATCAGCCTGATCAATGAATCAGACAACATTGGCTATAACCCGGTACGTAACATTAGAACCAATCCGATCAGAATCAATGGTAACACTGTCCGTATCACCCCACATGCCAATACTCTGGAACGCGGTGTCAGCTACTATATCGCCATAGCCAAAGAAGCATTCACGGGTGCAACATTAGCTGGACAGCCATTTGAGGGCATTGGAAAAAACAGTGGCTGGACCTTTACCACCCGAATCAATGGACCGGATATCAATAAAACCACTCTAGTGGTGGATGACAATGGTCACCATGCCGACTTCCGGTCAATACAAGGCGCACTCAATTTTGTTATGCAAAACGTGGCTACAGACACGCCGGCTACTGTGTACATCAAAAGTGGCATATATGAAGAACCCCTGTACCTTTACGGTAAAAATAACATTACCCTGAAAGGCGAAAGTCGGCATAAAACCATCATTCGTTACACCATCAATGAGAGCATGAACTCCGGCACAGTAGGTCGACCATTATTCCTGATAGAACAAGCAGATATGGTCAGGCTGGACAATCTGACACTGAAAAACACCACACTGATCGGAGAAGGGCATCAGGCTGAAACACTCTTCTTTAACAGCCCGGATGGACGGCTGATTGCCACCAACGCAGACTTTATCAGCGAACAGGACACTCTAAACCTAAAAGGCTGGACCTGGTTCTACAACACACTGGTTGCGGGAAACGTCGATTTCATCTGGGGCTACAGCAAAGTATCCCTGTTCGAAAACAGCGAGATACGCACTTTAGGAGACTCACGGGGTAATGGCAGTGGGGGATACGTCCTTCAGGCCCGGGTACAAAACGAAACAGACAAAGGCTTCGTCTTCCTCAATTCAAAAATAACCCGCGGCGACGGTCCAAATGGCGACCCGGTCCTGGACAACACCACCTATCTGGCCAGGAGCGGTGGTTGCAGCGGCTGTTACGACAATATCGTGTTCATCAACACATACATGGACAACCATATCAAACCGATCGGTTGGTTAAATGATCCATTGCCCACACCCGAAACAGCCAATGCAAATGCAGGTTGGAGGGAGTACAACACCATGGACCTTAACGGCCAGAAACAAGACCTTTCAGAAAGACTCAAAACCCTATCCTATGAAATGAATGAAGCAGAAGTTCTAAATGGCTATAGCACCAGAGAACAGATATTTTCCGCTTATGACAATGGAACAGGTTGGGATCCTATGGATGACATAGACAATTATTGTCCAAACTCTAAATAAACAGATTAAGGAATTAAGAGCATGTCATGCAAGGATGCATGACTTAATCTCTCCATCCTCTATTACCAATATTGTCAAATTCCCTGCCACTGGAAACACATTTTCATAACGGCCATCGAAACGCTTACAAGCTAAAAACCAAATCGAATTACTAAAAATTCGATAAGGCAAAAATATTACTTGAAATGAAGCTCTCAAATGATCCCTCTTTGGACGCCTAATAATTTATTGGACGGCAAAAACCAAATTTTATAAATCCGGGTCACCGTCTGGCTTCTTTCGAGTTGTATCGTCTATTGCAACGGTTGATTTAATATCGCTCAATTATTGTGACGTTATACACAAAAATACGGATAAAAGCCGTATTAGTTATAAAATTGGAGTTGAATGTTTATTCGTTTAGTCAGACCATGTCCAGATGCGATTAGGGGAGAGTTCATATTTCAATTATTGGTATCTTTTCAAGTCGTTTGGGTATGTTGACGATATAAGAATATATTAATGTTTGATTATTCTAATGAGTTCACAGGTAACTATAAGGGAATTTTTTACCTTATTCAGTTCATTATTTTTCATCATGGAACAGATTGGTTGGTCATTTAATGTTACATCTGTGTGATGGCCAAATTACTTCAAATTTTTAAACCCTTACCTCTTCTAGACCAATAGGAATTCAAAACAAATTAACGTAAAAAATCATGTGATTTAATAAAAAACACGATCTATTACTTGTAATAAAATGTTACATAAAGATAATTTTTATGGGAGGAGGTTGAAGCAAATTCGGTTTAACTTGACACAAAATAATCGTGTAATTAAATAATTATAATTGTAAAAACATTTGAAAACAGAAACTGATTCAATCAACTGAAGGAGTCATAAATGAAAATACTTTTAATGGGGTGTTTGCTAATGATAGGTTGCACGGCGTATGCAGAAGGGTTAACCACATCAAATGATGGAAAAACGTTAACCGTAAATTTTGGTGAGCCAACATATAAGCAAGTGCTTCACTACCGGAAAATGTACAGTGAAAAACCGTTTCCCGATGCAGAGATTTATTACTATAACAACGGGACGTATAAGATCATTTCTCAAGGCGAAAACCATTACGGTGTTTATGTCATGCAAGGGGATTTCAGCGATGAAACCTATACGGTGAGATTTATATCTTTGCCCTCTCCAGACTGGGGGAATAAAACCGCATATCATCAGTTGACTTTCATTCGGGGCGATAATGCCAAAAGCATATTTATCCAGAATGCCATTGTCGATACCGGGGAAGCAATCGCACAGCAAAATGGCACTTACACGTTGGAAAAAAATACGGTATCCAATCCAATCAGTACCGATTGGAAAAACAAATAAATCTGACCTCCTGAATTACTAACTTTAGGTCGGGCACGGCAATAGGTTTGGACTCGGCCTAGAGCCTTATGCGGCGCAGGCTGAAGTATTTAAGATCGATGCCTCGATGAGTACAGAATTCCGCTTGGGTTAGACCGTTGTTTTCAAATTCCCGGATCACTGTCAGCCACTGGGTTTTGGTGCGACGTTTATTCATAAGACCTCCCAACGGTGAAAGTTCAGAGGTTATTCGTGAAATCAGATCATGGGTAGTGGGCGGTTGGATTGGCGCTTACGTTGTAACCATTGATTTGGATCGGACTAACCAACGCCTCCAGATCCGTTCTAATGACACCACGCTTGTCATGTTGTAAACATCGCTCCAGATACCTCATCATCCAACCGAATCTGAGAGCCATGCAACGCCACATGATAATGATTGCATACACACAGACATCGATGACTTAAATATAAGGCACGATATCAGTCACTGTTTGCGGTGATCGTAGCTATCACCAATTTCGGCATCCACGCCACACAAATACGTCACCTTCATCCTTGTCTGCGTATATCAATTGATACACCCTCTCATGATGCAGGTCGGTCCCTTTATGCCTTTTCAAATAATCAACAGCCTGTTGCGGGCTGAGGTCTTGTCTGATCAGCGTCGCAATCCAACCGGTTACTTCTGCCGTCAACTTAATACGATTATGAGCATTTATTCGCCTGTACTCACAAAACACCTGAGCTTGTTTAGGTCTATAGCCACGAAGTCCATTGTCACGGTTCAGCTCTCGGGATATCGTTGACGGACTACGCTAAAGCGTTTTCGGCTATCTGCTTTTTGGTTCAAACCTTCTTTCAATAGAGAGTAAATCTGGTATCGTTCGTTTTCAGTCAGCTGATGGTAGTTCAAGGTGCTTTATCTCTTGGTCGGGAGAAGCGCAGACTCTATCAGCTGGCTTCTCTATTACCAATTGCATTTATTATCTGAAACCGCGTGGCATTAAGTTTTAGCTTTCTAAATAACTTTAAGATAGTGCTCTGAAGATATTTTTTGTCCTTTACTCCATCGCCGCTTAAATCGATCCGCATACTGCAGCAATGAAACCCGTGAACCGGCGCAATCCCCATAAGACCGGCCATAACTTTGAACATGTTTTAGCCATTGATTTGGATCGATACCCAGCCGACTGATCAGTTTTTCAGTGTCAGGATTGATGACACCCCGTTTGTCCTGTCGCAGACATCGCCCGGTGGTATCGATCAAATCGAAATAATCTTCTCGGGTAAACGGAAGAGCTGTGTGAATGGAATCCTGCTGACGGCCACTGAAGGGCATCAGTGGAGGTTCGGGAAGGTGATCTAATTTTAAATCCTTCTTGAGCGCACGTTGTTTATGGATGCGTTTGGATAATTGCTGCTCGGTTTTGGATTGGGTGGTTTTGTATTTGGC
>NZ_JBNKSF010000062.1:0-145938 GCF_050297175.1 Gynuella sp.
GCCCCAGCACATAATTTCTAAGCTGCCTGTGCGGCAGTGAACGCGTTGAACTTCCTTGCGATTGGTATCCAGTATTTCTAAGCTGCCTGTGCGGCAGTGAACTTTTTGAGGAGCTTGACGCTGATGATGATGGCTTTCTAAGCTGCCTGTGCGGCAGTGAACCTCGTTGATGCTGCTGCGTAGTCTTTGGAAACTTTCTAAGCTGCCTGTGCGGCAGTGAACCTTACACGTTGCAAAACTTTCAATCTACTCTGTTTCTAAGCTGCCTGTGCGGCAGTGAACAAAACGCAGGGGCCTACATTGCGAAAGCAGCATTTCTAAGCTGCCTGTGCGGCAGTGAACTTGTAGGGTATTGAGTATTTCGGACCTTACAATTTCTAAGCTGCCTGTGCGGCAGTGAACAAGCCAACGCAGTCCAATTCCTAGACCTTATATTTCTAAGCTGCCTGTGCGGCAGTGAACATTACAAAATCTAAAGCCGAAATGATGATAAATTTCTAAGCTGCCTGTGCGGCAGTGAACGTTTTGATGCCACCATTGAATATTTTCGCGTATTTCTAAGCTGCCTGTGCGGCAGTGAACATCTGTTCACCATCAGTTTTGAATGCTCGAACTTTCTAAGCTGCCTGTGCGGCAGTGAACGATTGTTGGTACAAGAATGGTCACCATTAACATTTCTAAGCTGCCTGTGCGGCAGTGAACTTGCTTTAGGCGTTTCGTTTGTGGCTGTTGCTTTTCTAAGCTGCCTGTGCGGCAGTGAACGCTTCTGCGTTCCCAGGGCCGTTGTACATACTTTTCTAAGCTGCCTGTGCGGCAGTGAACTGAAGTACAAACGCAAAAAAATAAGTCACAACAATCACTTAGCGAAAAAACAAGGGTTTGACCATTGTTTTTGGGCGGTGTTGTAACTTATTGATTTTCAAGCAGTTTTTTAATGAGCCAAAAAGATTGGTATGTTTGGGTATCAATCTTTGGTTTTCCCTGGCATCTGCGTTGCCTCAATCTAATACGAGGCTGGTGATATGCCATTGGCAAAGTCATCACTGGAGCCTGGATGACGCTGTTGTCTCAGGGGGTTACTTTTTTACTGCTATTACGATCAGGTTGCAAGTGCTTATGGCGCATCACAGCTTTTGTGGCGGTTGTGCTGGCTCGATGTGTTCTCAAAGTGGTTGAGGTATTGAAGGCTAAGGTGGTTAGGGCTTGGGCTGGACTATGGGCATTTTCGATACGGATATATCGGTAGATGACACTCATAAATGCCCGAAATGTGGTTGTTTTATTCACCGGGCAAGTATTGATGCCGGGTGAATGGTGTGATGGCTGGCGCACCTCTACAGGTTAAAGAGACAGTGAGCCCCAAGGATTCATGGTGTGTTGCACAACATGGCTAGGTGTCTCGGGGCTGCCTTTTATGGGATCTGAAGGGTGAATGGTGACCGGGTCAATCGTCATCCATCTCCGGCTGTGGCTCGCCAAACACGGGAAAGCCCTGGTCATCCCAGTCGAACGTCTGCACGCAGGTATGGCGGTTGGGGTCCCACAGGGGGTCGCCTTGTATGTCGGTGTAGTTGCGGGCGTGGTAGACGAGGTAGTCTTTGGTTCGTTCGGGATCACGGGTAAAGCTGTTGTGTCCGGGGCCATAAATGTCTGCTTCGGGCCGACTGGCAAATACTGGTTTGGGGCTTTTTTGCCAAACCTCTGCATCCAGTAAGTTTTCATGTTCACCGGCCCATAGCAGGCCCATGCAGTATCGTTCGTCTGTGGCGCTGGCGGAGTAGCTGATAAATACTTTGCCGTTGCGGATAAGTACGGCCGGACCTTCGTTTACCCAGAATCCTTTGATTTCCCAGTTGAACTCGGGCCGGCTGATCATGACCGGGTCGCTGCTCAGTGTCGTGGCATCGGCAAGGGTGGCAATGTAAAGGCAGGAGTTGCCTTGGAAGACCGGGTGTTTCTGAGCCCAGACGTAGTAATGCTGTTGTTGATGGGTAAATGCGGTCGCATCGAGACAGAAGGTATCGATACCGGAATCGACCTGACCGGCAAAGGTCCACTGGCCATTGATCGGGTCATCGTCATGACAGGTCAGGGCGTACATTCGATGCTGGAAGGCGTCGTTGAAAATTTCCCGGTTGGGGGCGGCAGCAAAGTAGATGACCCAGTGCCCGAAGATGTGGTGAATTTCGGGTGCCCATATCAGGTCACTGGTTGGTCCGCTGTCTGGCTTATGCCAGACGGTCACAACGTCTGCGGTGCTGGACAGTGCGGTGATCGAATCGGCGCGACGCAGTTCTATGCGATCGTATTCGGGCACGGAGGCGATAAAGTAGTATCGGTTGTCGCTGTGCAACAGAATCTGTGGATCTGCGCGCTGCAATATGATTGGGTTGGTGGTCATGGGTTGTGAACCTCTGTAAAAACATAGACCGCTGTGATCGTACTGGCAGGTTTGCCAGAAACACGGTCGCTGACCGGTCTGTCGTGATGATTGTTAAGGAGCCTCTGACAAACAGACATCGTTTTGACACAGGCTAGGAAGCACCGCCGGTAAAGCCATAGTTTGCTGGCGTAAATGCGAATCAGAGCGAGACGGGGCTGACAATGTCCGGCGTGAAGATGGGCCATTGTTCGGGAGCTCCTTAAGTTTTGAAGCAGTCCGCTATTGCTCATCATTTTTTCGGGCGCGGCTGTGGCGCTGTGCTGTGTTGTTGTAAATGGTGGATTCCCGGATGAACAGTTCTCCTTCAATTTTTGTCTGGGCAATGCCTTCAATCATTCCGTCCAAACAGTAATCCACGGCCATTCTGCCCATTTCGTCATAGGGCAGATCGATGCTGCTCAGGGGTGGTCGCAGTTCTCCTGCCAGTAGTTGGTTGTCGAACCCCATCACGGCGATGTCTTCGGGGATCTTTCGGCCGTGTTCCTGTATGGCCTGATATACGCCGACTGCCATGAGGTCACTGGCGCAGAAGATGGCATCAATTTTTTCTCCCGCGGCCAGCCATGTTTGCACCTGCAGGTAGCTCTGTCTGACGGACCAGTTGCCCGGGGCAATCAGTCTCTCATTGATTGGGCAATCTGAATTGATCATGGCCTGACGATAGCCTCTTACGCGCTGAACGGATGACTCAGACCAGCTTTCTCCGGTGATCATGGCGATATGCCGATAACCTTGAGTGAGCAGATGTTCAGTCGCCCGAAAACCGCCCATGAAGTCTGCCGGTACGATCGTGGGAATTCGCATTTCTTTGCGGTCGAAACAGTTGAGGTAAACCAGTTTTTGATGGTCGCCAACGGTCACGGCGGTGATTTCGCGCGGACTGTTGATGGCATAAATGACACTCTGGCAGTTAATATCTCGGCGGACTCGTTTGAACACATGTTCGAAGAATTGCATGTCGTCTTCGTAGTCGAAAACGGTCAGTACAGTATTCCGTTCCCAGGCTCGTTTTTGAGCGGCGGATATTGCACCGATAAACGGATCATGCATGTTGAGGCTGTTAATCAGCAGGGCAATTGATCCGGAGCGATCATCATGATGTATCTTTCGCCTCAGTGGGTAGCCCATTTCTTCAGCGATTTGCAGCACTTTGCGTTTGGTCTCTGTAGAGACTCTAATGGTGTCCGAGCCATTGATAATGGCCGATACCGTTGGCTGCGATACACCGACAACGGAGGCAATGTCCATCATGGTGACTTTTTTTTTGCGCATGGCGTTTCTCAGCAGCTGACGGGTGGAGATGTGTCTCCACCCGTGTCAGTCATTACAGATTGGCCAACATGTCGTTAATACGACGCTCAGCTTCTTTCAGGGCTTCATCGATGGGTTTAACCCCGGTAACCGCTGCAGCCAGTTCTTCACCCAGAATATCTTGCACGGCAAACTGGCGTTTGACGCCTTCTGGCAATCCGGTTCCGCGAGTGGTGACGCCTAGCAGTGCCTGGCGGTGTGGGAGTTGCAAAAATTCCGGCATGCTCAGTACGGATTTAACGCTGGGCAGGTGACCGGTGCGAGACCATTGATAGTCGTTTTCTTTCATGAATTTGAAGAATTCTGCCGTGGCAGCCAGTTCGGCTTTATTCCGTTTTTTATTGGGCATCACCCATGAGTGTCCATCAACGTAGAGCTTGTCGTTTTGGAATAACTGCGGATACGGAACGGCCATGTAGGCGTTATAAATTTCGCTGTCAGGATTGTGGGATTCCACTTCAAACGCGCCCAGCAGCCAGTTACCGTTCATCAGGATGCCACCATCGCCATTGGTGAATCCGGACACAGTTGCCGGGTAATCCATGTTTTTGGTGGTCAGGTCTTCATCATAAATCTGCTTAAGCATTTTTACGATGTTGCGGGCTTTATCGCTTTGTAAGGAAATTTTGTTGGGGTCAGCAAAAAAATCAGAATTCTGTTCGAACATGTAGGTATAGAACAGCCGCGTATAGGCTGAGGTTTCGTTGGACAGAATCTGTACCAGATAGGGTTTTCCGGTCGCTTTTTTAAACTGACGGGCTTGTTGCAACAGTTCTTCCGGACTGTGAGGCAGCACCGGCTGGCCATCTTCTGTTACCAGACCAGCTTGTTTCATTAACTTCATGTTGATGTGAAACAGCATGGTCCAGGTATCGATGGGCAGGCCATATACCTGACCTTCTTTGACGATACCCCGGGCGGCAGTATCGGTGAAGTCGTCCAAAGATATTCCGACTTGTTTCATCAAATCGTCAATCGGCAGAATCAGTCTGCGGGACTGGTAGTCGGATATGACGGAATTATGCATGGTTACAAGATCTGGTGGCGTACGGGATGCCATTTGAGCGGTAAGCTGGTCATATCCCGGCCATTCAACAGTCGTGACTTTGACTTTGATATCGGGATGTTCTGCGGAAAATTGATTGATCAGGCTGGTCATGATGCCGCATTCGCCTTCGGCCTTGTCAACATCGGTATTGGTACCATACTGAGCATCACAAGCACCGAAAAAACGTTGCAGATGCAGTTCTGTTTTTGCCATCGCTCCACCGGCTGCCATGCAGACTGACAGGATAACCGGTAGCAGTAGAGGTTGTTTTTTCATGGTATTACCTTTTTTGTTGTTATTGCATTGAACCGAACGTCGCCGGATTCATCGGCGATCCGTGTCGGGTTAGTGCCCGTACCACCCATACCGGGCATCGACCCGAATTCGTTATTGTTTGACTGCCCCACCGGCCACAGCCGTTACAATGTGTTTCTGGAAGAAGATGTACACCAGGATGATAGGCAGCGCTGAAAACACAGCCTGAGATGATAGAAAACCAAGCCCTTCACTCTGGGCAAAATTCATTTGTGATGATGCAATGCCAACTGTCAGCGTAAACATTTCTTGTTCAGTGGCAGAGATCAACGGCCAGAAGTAGTCATTCCAGGAGGTTAAAAATGTCAATATCCCCAGGGTGGCCTGCGCCGGCAACGTCAGTGGTAACAGTACTTTCCAAAATACTTTGAATTTGCTGGCACCATCGAGCACGGCTGCTTCGGTAATTTCTGCTGGTATGGCTTTGAAAAACTGGGTCATCAAAAACACACCAAAAGGACCTGCCAGTCCGGGCAGTACTAAGCCGGCATAGGTATTGTGCAGCCCTAACAGACTGAAAATCTGGTGTCTGGCAATAATGACGGCTTGTTCTGGAACGGCCAATCCCATCAGGACGACGATGTACAGTGTGTTTTTGTAGGGAAATTCGAGTTTTGCAAATGCATACCCACCCAATGAGGACAGAATCAACACCCCTGCGGTCATACAGCAAGAAACGATAAAGCTGTTTTTTAACCAGCCAAATACGGATGAGCTTTTGAAGATGTCCAAATAGTTTTGCAAGGTATATGGAAAACGGAATACGGCATCCGTTCCGAGCATGAGCTCCTGATTGTCTTTAAGGCTCAGGCCCACTGTCCACAAAAATGGAGACAACATGATCAACGCCAGAATACCAGCGCTCCACAAGGCAAAACGCTGGTTTTTGGCACCAAATAGTGAAACTTCACGAGCCGCGACGGAATGTTTACGGCGATTGATTCGGGATTTGTCTGGCTGCGATACTTTTAACTGGGTCATACATCAGCTCCCTTACGACGACTTACAAAAAACTGTGCCATGGCAGCGATAAGGATGATCAGGAACAGCAGTTGAGAAGCCGCTGCGGCCATACCAACATCCCAACGCCGGAATCCCAGGTCGTAGATATACATCACCATGGATCTGGAGCTATTGTTGGGACCACCATTCGTCATGAGTAATGCCTGTCCAAACAATTGGAATTGCATGACGATTTCAATAATGATCACCAGAACGATAGTTCTGCCGATGGAGGGCAATGTGATGCGAAAAAACACGGCCCAGCGATTGGCGCCATCAATAGCAGCAGCTTCATAGATTTCTCTTGGAATCTGTTGCAAAGCCGCTATAAACAGGATCATCGGTAATCCCAGGCACCACCAGACCGTTGCGATGGCAATTGAGATGAGGGACCAGTCCGGATCGGACAAAAAAGAAATGGGCTCCAGGCCGATATGGGTGAACAATGTGGCCATCAAGCCATCATTTGGAATAAAAATGATACGCCAGATCAGGGTAACCACTGTCACCGATAGGATGGTTGAGGCAAAAAAGATACCTCTCAACATGCTGGCTACCTTGGTTTTTTGATTCAGCACCAGCGCCAGCAATAAACCGACCACGACCAGCGCGGGAACGGTTAATACTACAAAGTACAATGTATTCCAGACGGTCTGTCTGAAAATTCTATCGTTCAGCAAGCGAACGTAGTTATTCAGACCGATGAATTTTCCGGGTCCGAACAAGTCCACTTTCTGAAAACTGAGGTATATCCCCCAGAACAGTGGCACGACTATCATGCCAATAAAAACCAATAAATACGGAACCAGAAATGAAAAACTGGACAGCTGCTCTTTACGGCTATTGGTAAAACTCATGCATTACCTCCTGTCCCTGAGCGATGCAACAGAAATTATCAAAACAGTTATTTATATATCAAACTGAACTGAAGACCTGTCGACTCAGGAACGCTGGCACGCAGACTTCTGTATCACTGCGCAAGTTATTGTTATTTTAAGCGCTCATAATATTATTACTAATATTATAATCGACATAGAAATTATGGCTGTTTATCTTTCTTTTTTGGTTATTCAGATAAAACGATGGCTAATACGTGAATACGAATGTCATGAATGGACTGGCGAATTTGTCCTGGTCTCGTGTGCAAAATTTTCAACTGAGCAACGTTCAGGTTGCTTCACAGCCTGGCTCTGGGGCCTCCACTGTGAAGAGATGCTTTGTTGCAATTTTATCTTCTTGCTCTGATGGCCTTTTTTGGTGAGTTGGGCGAACCGCTTCTCCGGTTTGCTTCATTCAACGATATTTGAACAGCTGTAACATATTGTGCATAAAACGGTTGCACAGGCTTTTGAGCGGTAGCGCTTTATAGCGAATGAGTATACCCATCAACAATGTTCATGGACTTTGGTATATCAGCTAATTCGCTTATTCAATTTATCCTGTATATTCAAAGGCTTGCATTATATGCCGCTAATTGGTGTGCAGTTTTGGTGGGGAGATCCCAATCTGTAATTAAGTTTTCATATCAACTTCCTATTCTCATGGCTCCATTCATTTTGATTTGTTGGAGTCGATGTTGTGAGAACACAATCCTATCGTAAATGGTTAGCCCCGCTCTCTTTCGCTGTTTTGCTTTCAGCTTGTGGGGCAGATGATAATTCAAGCAGTATATCTGATGCAGACCAGGACCTCGGTGGGCCTGCAACGTCAAAGGCGAGTTACACGATCGCTGTGCTACCTGATACCCAGAAATATGCCCGCTATTCACCGGAACGTTATAACGTTCAAACTCAGTGGATTGCGGACAACTACAAAGAGGAAGGTATTGTATTTACTTTGCATCTGGGAGATGTTGTTGATCGTGCAGATCAACCGACTGAATGGCAATATGCTCGTCAGGCGATGCAGATTCTTGAAGCAAATGCTGAGACGCCTTATAGCATTCTTGCGGGTAACCACGACGTTATGAACGCAAGTCAATGGGATAACGAACGAACTCTTGAAAACGAGCCTTTCCTGAAGAATTTTCCGGCGACGTTACAGGCAAGTAACTTTACTACCTTTAAAGGAACGGATAGTACTGGGTTCAACAGTTATCATATTTTTTCAGCGGGTTCGCGGGAATTTTTAGTACTGGCGCTGGATTGGCGCGTTTCCGAAGACAGCATTTCCTGGGCGCAAGGTGTGCTCGACAGTCACCCGGATTTACCGACTATTCTGACAACGCATCAGTTGCTCAATATTGCCGGGGATGACGAAACCGCCATTTTCACTGACCATGGGGCATACCTTTGGGATAAGTTGATCAGTAAGAATGATCAGATTTTCCTGACCTTCAATGGTCACCATCACGGTGAAGCGATGATGGTGGCGAAAAATGCCTATGGTCGTGATGTGGTGATGGTGGTCGTGGATTACCAGTCTGGATTCTGGGGTGGCAATAGCATGATGCAGCTTGTTGGCTTCAATGAAACCAGTAAAGAACTGGAGTTCCGTTCATTTTCTCCATGGGTGGCCGCTATGCCAGAAAGCGAACGCATGCCGCAGGATCAACTATCCCGCTGGGAATTTTCAGTCCCTATGAATTTCAATACGCGTTTCAGCAATTTCAATCAAGAGGAAACCGCTGATCAACCGGGTAATATCGAAGGTACTGAGGCATATTGGATTCTCGACGAAGCACATAAAATCACCACAACGGATGGTTCTGTGCAATTCCGCGATGCCTCCGGAAATGGCAACAGTCTTCACCTTGAAGCCTTTAATAATCCTGAAGGTCCACGCGAAAATTACTTCACCGTCATTTCAGACACCCCCTCTTTTGGCAATGCTTCTGGATCGGCTAATTTTGAGGGTAACAACCGCACTGGCGGATACTATCTGACGACCGATGGCCCAGGTTTGACCTTTTCAAATAGCAGTGCCGGCAAACCTGGCTATCTGCCCACTTACACCATTGAAGCCGTTGTAAAACTGAATGACTGGAAACCTGAAGACAATAAATGGTCTGCGGTCCTGAATCATCGCCCCGATATTTCTCAGGTGTGTCAGTACCATGAGCTGTCCTGTACCGGCGAAGATTATTCATTGGGATTGAATATTTCATCACTTAAGGAATTTCAGTGGGTAAGCACTGCTCAAAATGGTAACGCAGAGAGCAATTGGTCCTGGGAAATCATGGATGACTATTGGTATCACGTTGCGATTGTCAATGACGGCCAGTATGCCCAGATGTATGTTGATGGCTCTCTGGTGATGCGCACGGGTGAAAGCGTTGGCGAGCTGAACGGCTTGCTTGTGGAGCCAGGTCAACCGTGGTCTATTGGTATCAGTAGTTGGCAGGGTGCAGCGGCCGATCTGTTTGCAGGCCAGATTTCGGAAGTTCGTATTACTAATCGTGCCCTGGATAGATCTGAATGGCTTTTGAGCCATTAAGCGATTGATATAAACCCTCTTTATCAACCCACACAAAAAACCCCACGCTAATGTGGGGTTTTTATTTGATGCTGCCTGGTATTAAGGGAGTATCGTGTTAATTTTTGCCTGCATTCATGGCTTCAAACTGCTGAACCAGGTAGTCCTCGGTGGTCTGAAGAGTTGAGATAAGGGCGTCGTTATAGCTGAAACTGGAGGCCAATCGCTCGTAATATGCGGTCATGCGCTTATCCAGAGCGTCCTTATCTGTTTCCAATTGGGTCTTTTGATCATTCAGGTTGGAAAGCCTCGTTTCGATCACACCGCTGGAATCGAGCATGTCATCCAGTATAGCGGAAAGCTCTCCAAAAATACCTTGTATGTAGTTCACACTGCCCCGACTACCTGTGGTTGTACCCTCTACTTTTAAGATGATACCGGCGGCCGGGTTTTCTTCACCGGTAGCATCTTTGCCCGCTTCTCCAGCAGTCGCGGCAGACATTCCGAGTATCGAAGCCAACCCATTCGATATCGATGTCAGCCTCACCGTTGATTCTTTACCGGTTGAGGTGGAGAAGATACCGAAAATCGCGGTGTCTTCATCATATTTGATATCAACAGAGACATCTTTTTCAGACAGATTTTGATCTGCATTAATTTGTTTTTTAATCTCAGCGATCAGGTCATCAGCACTGGCATAGGTGCCTTCGGCAAGGGTGATATCCTGTGACTCAACACCATCCACTTTGATTTTGAAGGTTTTGTTACTGCTGTCAATCACTACCGCGCTACTGAAATCTGCGCCCGGGTCTCCCAGCACATAACCATTCGTTGCGGCTTCATCTCCCCTGCCAGCCGTCAAATATTGCCCTTTACCGGTTGCCTTGACCCCGTTAATCGTGCCTTCAACATCAGTACCAACAGCACCTTCTGCACTGGAGGAGTCAGTAGGGTACAAGCCTAACAATGCCGCAGCACCGACGCTGGGATTGGAGATATCAACGGTGGTGTTGTTATCAAACTTAATCGAAAAGCCACCATTCCCTTCATCATTCTGACTAAAACTGACGGTTGCCTGAGAATCAAAACCAACATAAGACCCCAATGACAGTCCGAAGGAATTGTAGCCGTTCAGATTCGCACTGCCGGTAGTCAAGCCCAAAGTGGTCGTGGTGTTGGCATCAGCAGCGGAAACGTATATAGAGGCATCCGCACCAAATGTGGCAGATGTCTGCTCTCCATTTTTGGAAACCGTTTCGAAATAAATCTGATTTGAGCCATCCAGTTTAGCCACGATGTCTCCCGCGGCAAACACGCCACCGCCATCATAGTTGGCCAACGCGGTATCCAACTGGCCCTGAATATAGGTCAGAGTATCCTCTACACTGGCGCTGACATCGTCATCCAGAGTGATGCTCAACTCCTCACCATCAACGGTCAGAGAGAAGGTTGAAGGCGAGGCACTGAAATCAATACCTGTGGCAATAGCAGAGCCTGGCGTTGTGGTGTCACCCTGTCCATCGGAAAGAATTTGGATTTCCTGATTGCTACCGGTATTGGCAGTGGACAGCACCAGGCCATTGGAAGAAAGACTGGCGACCACATTACCAGCATCTCCCCCCATCGCGGTATCGATTGCATTTTGTATGGATGTCAGGTTGTCGGTATCAAACGTGTCCACCAATACGTCATATTGGTTACCATTCCAGCTGAAAGAGAAGCCGTATGAGTTGGTATCGAAATCGATGTCGCTACTCAAATCTACGAGACCTTTAACAGTCTGTGCAGCCTGGGCACCTGAGGCGATATTGGCATCTGCATTGATGGCGCTCTGAATGGCAGCCGCCAGATCATCTCCAGTCTCGTAGGTACCTGCCGGAACGGTAATAGTACCGGACTCAACCGCACCAAAACTATTGCTGTAATCGAGTTCAAAGATGGTACCGGCGGCCACAGTCACACCACTGGTCGATGTGCCAGCCGCATCTCCCAGGCCTAAAAAGTCCATATTGGAAGCAACGACATTAGTCAGTTCCAGCGTCTGACTGCCAGCTTCGGGAGTACTACTGAACACCATCCGGCCGGCGCTATTGAACGATGCAGTCACTACACCCGCCAAGCCAGCCGAGGCCAATTCCGAATTAATATAAGACAACATGTCATCACGGGTACGATCAGTGGTGACATCACCATCGGTATTCACGATGTCACTCAGGTCTTCATCCAGGGTGATGGAGTATGTGCCATCATTCGCTGCCGTGCCGGACAATACCAGATCAAATGTCATGGTGTTGGATGAGAAGTCATAGGAGTCTTTCTCCGATACCGCCCCACTCCCCGGCGCAGTAGTTGCTCCAAAAGCGTTGTCTGACAAGGATGAGAAAAAGCTGCCGTTGACCTCACCCTGTCCGGGAGCTGCAATTCCCAGGGTGTTCGAGATAGTGGAATCCAGATTGGAGAATGACAGCGAGCTGGCACTACCATACTTACTGGAGGTAAATTCGAGTCGTTGCTCTGAGCTGTTAAACCCAACTGAAACACTGCCGCCACTGTCACTGATCGTGGAATTATTGTTAATCGCGTTTTGTATCATCAGAGCCAACTCATCACCGCTGCTGTACTGACCATGCTCTAGGGTAATGGCAGCACTTTTGCCGTTCAGGTTGACGGTAAAACTATCGTTCGACCCACCGATGACGACACTAGAGGCAAAATCAAAGGCATCCACAGACAACCCTTCGATTTTGGCCTGGGTGGCTGCCTGAGTGACTTCAACATCATAGCTGCCCGGCTGAGCATTTTTCCCTAGGGTGATGATGCTGACCAGAGAGTCTGTCGTGGTTTTGGAATTAGCCAGCACCCCTGCAACATTGTTAGCGTCATCCTGAAGAGCCTCTTCAAACACTGCTGAATTGAAAACCAGTTTATAGTCATCGTCTTTATTCGTAGTAATGCCGATATCAGCCAATGATTGATAGTCGCCTCCTAACCCTTCCACCACATTCAACAGTGTGCGCTTCACTTGGTACTGAATGGTTCTGAGAGTAGAGTCCCCCAAAAGAATGCCGGTCTTGACATCTTCATCATTATCACTTTCTTCAAATGCGGTCAGAGTATCGTAAATGTCCTTGTAGTCATTATAGGCAGATATAAAGGCTTCCATATCTTCAGAAGCAGCCGACACATCACGGGCAACCGTTAAAGAGATATCTTTGCCATCAGTATCGGATGTCAAATTCAAGGTGACACCTTTGATCACCTCTGTCAGTTGGTTGCTCTCACTGGTGATACTGAGCCCGTTCACCGTCAGCGCCGCAGACTGGGCAGCCTGCGTTTCCATCATGTTACTGTTTTCGTCATTCTGCGCGGAGTTGTAAGCAAGGCCCTGCAGGCCGGCATCGCCATTCACAGTAATTTCCATACTGTGGGTTTCACCTGTTTCATCAGATGTGAGCAACAGGCGATATCCCTGGCCGTCGTTAACAATGGAAGCCGTGACTCCGCCATCCGCTTTGTTGATGGCATCACGAATACCCGCCAGCGTGTTATTGGAGCTGTCTATATTTAAATTGATGATGCCAGCATCTGCATTCTGGGAAAAACTGTCGTAGTCACCAGTGTTGGCATCATACGTAGTCGAGCCGAACTTAATCGTCATTGTGCCTGTGCCAACTGAATCCGTGATAGAGGTGTAACGCTGGCTGGCAAGAGTATGTGCCTTGGCGATGGAACTGATATTAAGGCTGTAGGTACCGGTAGTTGCGGTGCTTGAAGTCGTCGCAGAAAGCGCTGATGAGTCAGATGCTGTCGCAGTGGTTTTGGTGATCGTAGAGGACTCAGCCAGTGCATCTGCCGCTGAGTACAGGTTGTCAAGCACGCTTTGAACAGCACCATACGCCGTTATCCGGGCATCGATAACAGCTTCTTTTTCAGTCAGGCGCAAATCAGAGGCTTCGCGCTCTGATGCGATAATACTGTCAAGCAGCTCGCTCGTCAGCAGACCTGACCCCACGCCCAATGACCCTATGCTAGCCATGGTGTTTACCTACCCTAAGAAAGATGACATCAACGTTAATATCGGCAGTCAGGCAAAGTTCTTGATGATTGCCTTGTAACCAGTTGTAGTTTCATGAACTGGTATATCGTTAAGCACCTTTCAAGCCAATTAGGTCAAACACAACAAATCAGTCCGCGTATATTTTTGTCGGATCAGTATCCTTCTGATACAAAAAAGCCGGCGTACGGCCGGCTTTAATTTCCCCTTCGCTCTCTACACTCTTGCTGAGAATAAAACTGAAGGTTCCTGCTCATTTAGTCGCTTTGCCAAAGAAACCATTTCCTCACTGGGTATTTGGCGAATCAGCTCTTCAGTTTCAGCATCGTATACGCTGATTACAGTAATACCGGCTTCTTCGTCCATCTTAAAGTTCAGACCACGTTGTTCATTCTGCATATAATCCTGTAATTTGGATATAGCATCATCAACCATGCGCTGTTCTTCTACCCCAGCTGCTGTTTCCTTTTTAACAATACGGTCAACATCGACCCCTTTCCCTTGCTCCGCTGGCAAACTATTGCCGCCGTTCACAGATCCTTTGGGTGCCGAGGACTGAGGCCGAGCATTGGCTTCAAACACATTCGAAGTTCGTATATCGCTCATATTCCACCTCGTCGCTACCTTAGTTCACAACTTTTTGAGAAGCTGCCTTCAGTATATCAGGCAGCTTCATTTTGTTGATTAACCAAGAAGTGACAGCACCTGCTGCGGCTGCTGGTTAGCCTGTGCCAGAACAGAGATACCGGCCTGTTGCAGAACCTGTGTACGGCTCAGTTCTGCAGTTTCAGCAGCAAAGTCAGCGTCTTTAATACGTGAGTTTGCAGCTGTCAGGTTTTCAGAGGTAATCTCCAGGTTACT
Organism: Gynuella sp.; assembly: GCF_050297175.1. Taxonomy (NCBI): domain Bacteria; kingdom Pseudomonadati; phylum Pseudomonadota; class Gammaproteobacteria; order Oceanospirillales; family Saccharospirillaceae; genus Gynuella; species Gynuella sp. Next base: position 14,449 of record NZ_JBNKSF010000062.1, read on the forward strand.
GACGGTTGATTCAAACCGGTTCTGCAAAGCACCCAGTTCGGCACGCTGACTGGATACAGTCTGCAATGCGTTATCGATAGCTTTGATTGCATCCTGAGCACCTTGGAAGGTGGAGATATCAATATCTTTCAGGAAGGTACCGTCTGTACCGCCGCCGTAAGTACCTGACTGCAGACCCAATGCAGCCAGCTCATCTTTACCATTAGTACCAACAGATACATCAATGGACGATGCAGAGGTCAGTTTGACGGTACCATAGGTAGTTTCATAGGTTCTGGCTTCTGCATTAGTACCATTTGACGTATCTCCCAAGCCAAATGTGCTTTCCCCAATACCGTTTTCGGCAGCATCCAGACCTAAGATAGAACCAATTGATGCAGAGTTGCCTGATTTGTCATCAATCGCGACAGAGATATTCCGACCATCAGCTGCTTCCAGAGTAATAGAAACACCATTATCGATCGCACGGACCCCTGTTTCACCAGACTTCTGGTTAATCGCATCAATCGTATCGGCTTTGGCTTTGTCTGCATCCAAAGTACCTGAACTATCGTTCTGCAGAGTAACCGTACCAACTGATACACCGTTGATGTACAGACCAGCCTGATCACCTTCTTCAAACACATCGTTGGCAATCGCAGTGGCAGCGGCAGTACCGTCACCACCAGTCACCTGAGTGGCATTCACTTCAGCTGTAACACCGGTTTCTTCTGATACTGAGTTAATTGCCGCTGCCACGGAAATGGCACTCAAACTCTTATCGGAAGAGTAGATCGATGTAGAACCATCACTGGCGTAAGTAGCACTGGCGGTATCCTCAGCACCAGAAGGTGCCGGAACCCCCACACCATTCAATACCAAATCACCATCATCCAAGCCATTCACTGTGGCAGCTGCAGTTAACGTTTCTGACGCAACGGTATCACTGTTGAACAGCTTGGATACCTGGGTTGCATCACTTAACGTCACGCTGACCTGCTTATTGGACGAAGTTGAAATAGCCAGATTACCTGTGACAAACAGATCCGCAGTTTCAATATCTTCTGCTGCAACAGAGGTTCCGTCAGGTTTAACGTATGCACCTTGCAGGTTACCCGCATCAGCGGTTGTACCACCGATGGATACAGCTTCACCACTGTAGTTGTGTACAGTCAGAACAACACCATCTCCAGCAGAGTTCAATTCAGCACTGACTTCCAGTCCGATTGAGCTGTAATCTGTTGAGTTGATCGAATCTGCCAATTCTGCCAATCCATTACCGGATGCAACATCACCGACAACCGCCGAAACAGTGGTAGCCGTTGTTTCTGTCTCCAGATCAAAGGTATCGCCCTGAGCCAGGTTACCAGCACTCATGCTCAGTTCGACCGTAAACTCTTCATAGGCAACTACATCAGTAACACCATCAGCCGCCAACTGAGTATTCAATTCATCAGTTACCTCACCCAAGCTCAGCGCCGCAGCGGAAGTAACACCGCTGGAAACCTCTGAGCCATCAACTGAGAAAGAGAACGCAGTTACGGCAGCTGCATCGTTGGTGGCTGCTGCCGCGATACGATCAGCATCCAGAATCTGAGTAGCAGAAGCGGTGACCTCAAGCGCCGTTTCCGAATAGCTTACGGCCTGCTTGTTGGATACCAAAGCTGCCGTTGAGCTGGTATATGTTCCGGCGACCAATCCGGCATTTGCCAGGTCACCGCGACCAGTATCGTTACCACCTTCAATAACAATTTCGTCAGTACCGGCATTTGCGATTAAGGTATAACCACCTTCATAAGTACCCGCTGATGCCTGGGCAGCATTGTTTGTGACCGATGCGGTGCTGGTGGTAAATGAGTTTGCAGCTGCACCAGTATCGAGTGAGTTGTATTGGCCACCGACGGCCAAGCCGGTCGCAGCAGCAATTTCATTCAGGGTGTAGTTAGAAGAACCAGCTGTTTCGACAAAAGAGCTGCCAGCCGTATTGGTCAGGTTGTCAAAACCAAGAGTAATGTTACGTCCATCTTCAGCAGTCAGGGTAACACCACCAGAATCAGATCCGGAATCTGAAGCAACGATACCAGTCTGCTCGGATACAGCATTAATAGCTTCAACCACTGAGGCACGGGAGGAAGAGGCATCGTTAGTGGTTTGAATGTCGATTTCGACGCCATTCAGGGAGATGGTACCACTCATGGCCGTAGCGGTCATTGAGGTACCAGCCACCTCATTTTCATTTACTACAGCACTGACACCGGTCTGTTCAGAAACATCATTAATTGCTGCCACTTTAGAGATTGCACTGGCGGCTTTATTGTAAGTGGAGGATTCATCATCAGATGCGCTACTGGCGGAAACAGCCACGCCATTGATCGTCAGGTCACCATTGGAAATGGCATTGGAGCTGCCAATCGCAGAAACACCAGCTGTGGCTGATGAACCTAGTTTTCCGGCGGTTAATTCAGAAATATTTACATCGATGGTATCACCGGCATTGGCACCAATCTGGAAAACCCCGGAGAATGTTCCATCCAACAGGTTACGACCGTTAAATGTGGTTTCTTCTGCAGTACGGGAAATCTCCTCTACCAACTGCTCTACCTCGGCCTGCAGAGCCACCCGGTCATCTTCAGAGTTAGTCGCATTGGAAGACTGAACTGCCAGTTCCCGAATACGCTGCAGGTTTTCAGTCATGGCACCCAGTGCACCTTCTGCAGTCTGGGCCAGAGAAACACCGTCACCGGCGTTGGAGATTGCAACACCAAGACCACTGATCTGGGAGTCAAACTTGGTGGAAATCGCAAGACCTGCCGCGTCGTCTTTGGCGCTGTTAATACGCAGACCGGAAGACAACCGTTGCAGAGCCGTTTGGTTAGCACTTTGCGAAGTATTCAAGTTGCGCTGTGCTGTCAAAGAAGCAATGTTGGTATTAATAATTTGAGGCATGATTTACATCTCCTTCGTTGTTTAGCACAGCGGCGGTATTGCCGTTGTTGCCAACGATGTTGTTCATTCACAATGGTGTTAGCGGCGGTTGGAGATGTTTCTTTTATATGAAATTGTTATTTTAAAGTCATTTAATATTCTTTTATCACAAACCGGTTGTCTAAAATGAAGAATACACGGTTAAAACATCTAAACTGATGGAATGGCGATTGCTCCAACAAGATGATCCGTCAAAATAGCGGCAACAATTTGCCTTGTCTTTTACAAGTGGTTACAAATTTATGAATACAGAGACACTTCCTAAGAAAATCCAGCGGGACTGGCAGAGCATTCGTCGAATGACAGATGAGATCGATCAACTATTTGCAGCAGACGATATTCAGGGACTGCTAGAGTGCAGCCAAAAAAGGCAGCAGAAAATTGAGGATTTTTTTTCCTTCATTGAGATAAGCGCTTCGACAAGCCGCAATCAAATTCGTAGCCATATTGCCGATGACATCGACTATATCCGCGAACAGCACAGCAAAATACGGCAGGTATTGGAGCAAAAACAGGAAATGCTGCTGAAGGAACAAAATCAGCTCAAAGTGCGCGCGAATGCACTCAAAGCCTATGGGGCTGAAGAATAATCATTACTGGTTGATGCCAGCTAAAACACGATTATTTTAGTGACGACTCGTAACAGGTGAGCCAGTTTCTTAAGAGGGATCCAGAAGGGGTTGGCAACTTTGCCGTCTCGCAAATGTAGTATCAGAATGAGATCTTCACTGATATGCACGGCACCCGTCATCGCTTGGCCGTCATTCCAGAATCCCCTGAAATCGAAAAAAGCCTGACCGATTTGGAAGATCAGGCTTTCTGATTCAATTAAAACCTATTTTTCCAATGCTGCACGGGCATCCAAAAACTCGTAACCGAGGACATCGGCAACGGCTTTAAAGGTAACCTTACCTGCGTGCACATTCAGACCATTAAGCAGATGCACGTCATCGAGCAACGCCTGTTTCGCCCCTTTGTTTGCCAAAGCCACAGCAAACGGCAGAGTTGCATTGGTCAGCGCCATGGTTGAGGTGCGCGCAACGCCACCCGGCATATTGGCCACACAATAGTGAACAACCCCGTCTACCACATAAGTAGGCTCCTGATGGGTTGTCGCTTTAGATGTTTCGAAACATCCACCCTGATCGATGGCTACATCCACAACAACGGCACCCTTCTTCATTTTAGCGATGATGTCTCTGGTTAACAGCTTTGGCGCAGCCGCTCCCGGAATCAGAACGGCACCAACGACCAGATCCGCTTCCAATGCATATTGCTCTATCGCATCCGCAGTTGAATACACACAGCGCAGACGACCATCGAACTCGCTGTCCAACTCACGCAAACGTGGCAGAGAGCGATCCAGGATTGTCACGTCAGCTCCCATACCAACAGCCATCCGGGCGGCATGAGTACCCACGACACCACCACCGATAACCAACACTTTGGCAGGTGCAACACCCGGCACACCACCCAGTAACATTCCCAGTCCACCCTGAGCTTTTTCGAGGTGATGAGCACCTGCTTGAATGGACATGCGCCCAGCCACTTCAGACATCGGGGCCAGTAATGGCAGGCCACCGCGAGCGTCTGTCACCGTTTCATATGCAATACAGGTCGCTCCGGACTCTACCAGCAGGCGGGTCTGGTCCGGATCGGGTGCCAAATGCAGGTAGGTAAACAACACTTGTCCCGGACGCAGCATTTTGCATTCCTGAGGCTGTGGTTCTTTGACCTTGATGATCATGTCTGCAGTCGCAAAAATTTCCTGTGCCGTATCGATGATACTGGCCCCTGCAGCGACATATTGCTCATTGTCAAAACCAATGGCCGCGCCGCCATCTCTTTCAACGATCACATTGTGGCCATTGGCCACCAGTTCGCGAACACCGCCAGGGGTTAAACCGATCCGATATTCGTGATTTTTAATTTCTTTTGGAACACCAATCAACATGACTATCACCTGTGTTATTCGTTACGTCTTCATGGTCAACAGTATAGGCAAGCGGCTTTTGAGATTCCTTAGCAATCTTACGAATTATAAAGATCATTTCAGATGGATATTTTCTAGTTATAGATGATTCAACTAATATTGATTTTATTTTAAGATGATTTCACTATTAGCACATTCTATACAACCCGCCAAAATCAGGCCCTATCTTATGAAAAGACGCGCCAAAGAACTCAATACCATTGATCGCAATATTCTGCGGGTACTGCAGAGGAACGGCCGTACTTCTTATGCAGAATTGTCCCGCAAAGTCGGATTGAGCCCGACACCGTGCATGGAACGGGTGAAGAAACTGGAAAAAGACGGGGTCATCCTCGGCTATAGCGCTCTGGTCAATCCAGAGTTTCTGGATTCTGCTCTGGTAGTATTGGTACAAATCCGGCTGAATCGTTCGGCCCAGGATATTTTCGATCAATTCAGGGAAGCGATTGCCAGGCTACCGGAAGTACAGGAGTGTTACTTGGTTTCGGGTAACTTCGACTATCTCATTAAAGCCCGCGTTGCCGACATGAGTGCTTACCGGAAGTTTTATGGCGAGACTCTGCTGACTCTGCCGGGCGTCCAGGAGAGTACCAGCTACGTGGTCATGGAACAGGTCAAGGAGACTCTGGAAGTGCCGGTACGTTATAAGCGCTGATTCTTTTAATATCGGCAGCAGCCACGTAACATGTTGCCTCTTTTTTTAGTTGTCTCAGAGTTATCATGTCCAGTCATAAAATCAAAGTGGCAGTTGTTTTCGGTGGACGCTCAGCCGAGCACGAAGTGTCACTTCAGTCAGCCCAAAATGTTATCAACTCTCTCGATCCGGAAAAGTTTGAGCCGGTCCTGATCGGTATTGATCGCGAAGGCAGATGGTTCCTCAATGAACAGTCTATCCAGCTGTTAAATGCTGATAATCCCTCTGACATTGCCCTCAATCTGTCGGCCCCACAGGTAGGGCTTATTCCCAATGGTCCGGAAAGACGACTGGTCCGGATCGATAGCCAGGAAACCCTCGGTCAGGTGGATGTTATCTTTCCAGTTCTGCACGGTCCTTATGGAGAGGACGGTTCTATTCAGGGACTAGCCAAAATGGCAAATCTTCCCTGTGTAGGCGCTGATGTCACAGCCAGTGCGCTGGGTATGGATAAAGACATTATGAAACGCCTGTTGCGCGATGCCGGTATTCTGAATGCTGAATTTATGACTCTGTATCACTGGCAGTCGGAGTGGCCACTGGCACAGATAGAAACAGAATTTGGTTACCCCGTTTTCATCAAGCCCGCCAATATGGGTTCGTCCGTCGGTGTCAGCCGCGCTAAAAACCGGGAACAACTGGATCAGGCCATTCGTTACGCATTCAAATACGACCAGAAGGTATTGGTGGAGAAAGCCGTTGAGGGCCGCGAACTGGAAATATCCCTGCTTGGAAACGATGACATCATGGCCTCCTGCGTGGGCGAAATTGTCGCCACTGATCAGTTTTACAGCTATGAGAGCAAATATATTGATGCCGATGCCGCTGAACTGAAAATACCTGCCGATATCAGTGCTGAGCAAACTGCCAGAATCCAGCAGACAGCGATTGCAGTCTATCGCCTGCTTGGTTGCTCGGGCCTTGCCCGGGTGGATATGTTTCTGACCCCGGAGGATGAAATTTTCATCAATGAAATCAATACCCTACCAGGGTTCACCAATATCAGCATGTATCCGAAATTATGGGAGCAGTCAGGAATGTCGCAGCAGCAATTGGTTACCCGGCTAATTGAGCTGGCCCTGGAACGGTTCGATCAGAAACGGCATCTCAGCACCAACCGATAACAGCCTTACCTTACCAAAACAACGCCAGACAGCTATCATGCCTCTTTAAGCAGGTTGCAGGTTTCTTGTGCTAAAGCAGCATTTGCAATACACATGGAAATCAACAACCTGCCAGAGTGCTTGTGCACTCCAAAGGAGGCTCAAATGAAAAATACATCCATACTGAGTACGCCCACCATTATTCTGCACTGGCTCATCGCGCTGGCTTTTATCTTTATGCTTCCACTAGGCTTTTACATGCGGGCCACTTACAACCTTGAGCTTTATTACTATCACAAGTCCATTGGCGTCATTGTGTTTTGTCTGGCTCTGATCCGTATTGTCTGGCGAATCCGGGAAGGCTGGCCGGCAGTAGATGACGCGCATCCGCGTTATGAATTGATACTGGCCAGGATCACGCACTGGATTTTGATTCTGGCCACCATTGGTATGCCCCTTTCCGGGATGATGTATTCTGGTGCCGGCGGTTTTAGTCTGCATGTATTTGAGTGGGTCATCATTCCTCCAAACCCGTCAGCGGATGACCCTCATAAAATGGTGCCCTATAACGACTTCATCTATCGTCTGGGAGTATTTGGCCATACTAAACTGGTATACATCGTACTGGCCGCCCTGGTGCTTCATATCGTTGGCAGCTTAAAACACCACTGGTTGGATAAAGATGCAACCTTGAGACGCATGCTGGGCCTGAGACGATAGCTCGTTAAGCTGATCTGGCAATCACCGATTTGCGTTCTACCAGGCTCGGAATGAATTCCAGTTCACCGCCATGGTCGGGGTACTGTTCAGGGTCAATCATCGACAGAACCCTCAAAGCAGCCCTTGCCCCCATTGCATTGATTGGATAATGGATTGTCGTCAGACTGGGCCGCAAATATTTGGCCATATCCACATCATCAAAGCCGATGACCGAAACATCCTCAGGAACTTTCAGATGATGGTCATCAAGGGCGTTAATAGCACCAACTGCCATCTGATCGCTATAGGCAAACAGCGCTGAAAATGACTGCCCGCTATGTATCAGCCGTTTAGTGGCTTCATACCCCCCTTGTTCATCCGGGAACGCTCTCATCACCAATTCGTTACGGGGTTGAATAGAGGCTTGCCGAAGTGCCTCAAAATAGCCCTGCTCACGCTCCAGACCATCGGGTACCGAAGCCAGGTTACTGCAGATAAAGGCGATTTCCCGGTGGCCTTTTTGGATGAGAAACTCAGTCGCCAAGTGGCCGCCATTAACGTTGTTAACAAAAATACAGCGGTCTTCCAGCCCTGGAATCAGGCGGTTGATAAACACTACCGGTGTCGGTCGACTGGCAACTTCCCGCAAGGCGTCATCGCTGAGCGCCTTGGAATGCAGTATCAATCCATCACAGCGACGCTGAATCAAAAACTCAATTGCCTCACGCTCCATATGGTCTGTGTGATAACCGCTGGTGATGATGACATGTTTGCCTTCCTGAACAACAACCTTGTCGATCCCCTGCATCGCTTGGGCAAAAAAGATTCCGCCCAACTCCCCGACCATCAAGCCGATACAGTCAGAACGGTTACTGACTAAGGCCCTGGCGAGCGTGTTGGGTCGATAGGCCACCTCTTTCATCGCTTGGTTCACGGCATCCCGTTTCTCCTGAGCAACAGATTCGGGGTTATTAATCACGCGTGAAACCGTAGAAATAGAAACGCCAGCTATTCGGGCTACATCCTTAATCGTGGCCATAGGTTAAGCTCCTGATCATTGTAAATAGTGCTGGGAATAACTGCATAAAAACCCAGGAGACACAAATTGTAACAGACCGTATCAATAATTATTTGAAAACGTTTTCAAGAAAAACCATAATAACGAAAACGTCAACCGGAAATCACTTTATGACCACTTTCGATGCAGTCAATGATCCTCACAGAAGGCTCAATCCGCTGACCGGTAACTGGATACTGGTTTCACCCCATCGGGCCAAACGTCCCTGGCAGGGACAATCCGAACAGTCAGAAGACTCAGTGACTCCCAGTTATGATCCTAACTGCTATCTGTGCGCAGGTAACAAACGAATATCCGGTGACCATAATCCAGACTATCAAAACACCTATGTCTTTGGTAACGATTTTGCCGCTCTCAAAGCCGATACGCCAGAATTTCAACAACAGGATCCTCTTTTTACACTTCAGGCAGAACAAGGCGAGGCCAGAGTAATATGTTACTCACCAGATCACTCTAAAACGCTGCCGGAAATGACCGCAGATGAAATCAAAGTCGTGGTCGACACCTGGATCGAACAGTACCAGGATCTGGGCAGCCGCTATGCCAGTGTGCAGATCTTCGAGAACAAAGGCTCGGTTATGGGTTGTTCACAACCACACCCCCATGGCCAGATCTGGGCACAAAAGCACCTGCCAACGGAAATCAAGCTCGAAGACCTTCATCAGCGCGAGTATTTTGAGCGTTATCAGCGGCCAATGCTGCTGGATTATGTTGAACAGGAAGTGCAAAAGCAGGAACGGGTGATTGTCGCTAACGATGATTGGGTGGCGGTAGTACCTTACTGGGCCATGTGGCCCTTTGAGTCGATGATTCTGCCACGCTTTCAGATAGCACAAATGCCTCAGTTATCACTTCAGCAACGTCAGTCCCTGGCAGAAATAGTTCGTTTATTAACCATCCGCTACGACAATTTGTTCCAATGTTCCTTCCCCTATTCCATGGGGTGGCATGGTGCTCCATTTAATGGAGAAGATAATGCACACTGGCAATTGCATGCACATTTTTATCCGCCATTGCTGCGCTCTGCGACCGTTAAAAAATTTATGGTCGGCTATGAAATGCTGGGCGAACCACAACGTGATCTGACGCCGGAACAAGCTGCCCAAAAATTACAGATGCTGTCTGACACACATTATAAGAGACAATCCAAATGACCCTCGAAGCTCAACTGAATCAAACATTTCTCAGCCTGTACCAGCGCCCAGCAGATAAGATTTACCAGGCTCCGGGACGGGTCAATATTATTGGCGAACATACTGACTACAATGACGGCTTTGTACTACCGGCCGCAATCGACTACTGCAATATGATCGCTGCCTCCACCCGGGATGACCGAATCATTGAGCTAACCGCTGTCAATATGGGATTAACTACCAGCCGTTTTCATCTTGATGAGGAAATCACCGCCGACCCTGACGCCAGCTGGAGCAATTACATCCGTGGCGTGGTCAAAGAATTAAGGCAGCGCGGATATCAACTTTGTGGTGCCAATCTGGTTATCACGGGTAACGTGCCTACGGGTGCCGGTTTAAGCTCTTCAGCGGCGTTGGAAATGGTGACGATTTCATGTCTGTGTGATTTGAGTGGTGAAACCATTGATGGTGTCCAGGCAGCACTCGTCGGCCAGGCAGCAGAAAATAATTTTGTCGGCACTCAGTGCGGCATCATGGATCAGTTGATTTCTGCATTGGGAGTATCCGAGCGGGCTCTATTGATTGATTGTCGCAGCCTCGAAACCAAAGCATACAAACTGCCGGAAAACACCTCATTGGTAATCATCAATTCTGCTGTCAAACGCGGTCTGGTTGACTCTGAATACAATGTTCGCCGCCAACAGTGTGAACAGGTATCCCGACAACTGAATGTCAAAGCACTACGGGATGTGTCGCTGACTCAACTTGAAAGCCATAAAGATCAGATTGACCCGGTGGCGTATAAACGGGCATTACATGTGGTGACTGAAAACGACCGCACGGTTGAGGCTGCTCAGGCGATGGAAGCGGGCGATATGAAGCGTCTCTCCACGCTGATGGCGCAGTCTCATATTTCAATGCGCGATGATTTTGAAATTACCGTCCCGGCCATCGACACTCTGGTGGACATTATTGCTGAAGTTGTGGGACAGAATGGCGGAGTTAGAATGACTGGCGGTGGTTTTGGTGGCTGTGTGATAGCATTGGTGCCCGAAATATTACAACAGCAGGTTATTGACGCTGTCACTGAACAATACCCGGCGAAAACCGGCCTGACACCGGAAATTTTCATTTGCAAAGCCAGTCAGGGTGCTTTTGCTAACCAGGCATGAGGTAACCAATATGACCGCAATGGTTTCAAGACAAATTTATGGGCTGCTGCCAGATCAGTCCAGGGCTGAATTAGTCGTACTCAAGAACAGCCATGGCAATGAAATCTCAATCTGTAACTTTGGTCTGAATGTAACAGATCTGATGATTGCCGATCAGAATGGGAAGCCTACTAATGTGGTATTGGGCTGTGGCGATTTGAAAGGGTTTTATGAACAGAATATCGGTCTTAACTCAATTGTAGGTCGCTTTGCCAACCGTATCGATCGTGGCCGCATGCCCGTCGGAGACAAGGTTTATCAGCTTGACTGCAATCTTGGCCCACATCATTTGCATGGCAACAATGATTTTTCCAAAAACCTGTGGACGATCAAGAAAGCGGAATTGACAGATGGTATCCCTACCCTGGTCGTTGAACGAGCCTCAGCTGATGGCGAACAGCACTATCCTGGAAATGTGCTGTGCACCATTACCATTACGTTCGATGATGAAAACCGGGTTCGTTTTGATATTCATGCGACCACCGATCAAGCTACACACCTGAATGTCACGCATCATGCCTATTTCAATCTGAGTGGACAGACAAATCAGAAAGTCACCGATCATTTGTTTAAAATTCATGGCAGCCAGGTCACGGAGTGTGATGAGTTATTGATCCCGTCAGGGGAGTTGGTTTCTGTGAAGGACGGGGTGCTCGATTTCACTGATTATCGCTCAATCGAGGATGCTCTGAACAGTGGCGAGGACTTCGTCAAAAACTATGGCGGCATTGATCATAATTTTGTGATCAAAACCCAAAACGATGATGATCTGATGCTGCAGGCCGAAGCCATCAACCCTGATACAGGGATTCGTCTGCAAGTCAGTTCCACCCAGCCCGGTGTACAGTTTTTTACCGGTCAGGTACTGGACGGAACACAAAATCGTGATGGAGGTGTTTATCAGAACTTCGCCGGCTTCTGTCTGGAGCCTCAGCATTTTCCGGATACACCAAACCACAAACACTTTCCGTCGACACTGATTACACCGGAACATGCTTATCACGAAACCATTGAATGGCAGTTTGATATTTATCGTCCGTGATCATTGCCAAATCGCACTGAATAGCCCACTTCGAGTGGGCTATTCTACTTTGCAACCAATTGGTAATTTTTCAGAAAAACAGCGACATCCTTCTCCGGCATCGGCCGGGCAATTACATACCCCTGTACAGTATCACAGCCGTATAATGTCAGTAGTTTCAACGTCTGCTCATCCTCGATGCCTTCCGCTACAACCTCCATATCCAGAGCCTTAGCCATATCGATTATGGCTCCAACCACTGCCAGTGCGTCCTGATGAGTTTTAATTTCTTTCATAAAACTGCGGTCAATCTTCAGCTTATCGAATGGAAACTGGCGCAGATAAGCCAGGGCAGAATACCCGGTACCGAAGTCATCCAGTGCAATACGTATCCCCATTGCCTTCAACAGCGTCAGCATATCCATATCAGAATCTGAGTTGATCAACATGGATTCAGTCACCTCAAGTTCCAGGCGATCAGCGGAAATCTCATAACGTTCCAGAATGTCCTCTAGCTGATCAATCAGATCGTGCCCAACCAATTGCAATGGTGAAAGGTTAACGGCAATGCGCATTCCCAAAGGTAGCGAACGACTGAAAATACACGCTTGCTCAATAACCCATAAACCAATTTCACGTATCAGCCCACTCTCTTCTGCGACCGGAATAAAGACCCCCGGTGGCACTTTGCCAAACTCGGGATGCTCCCATCTCAGCAAGGCCTCAAACCCTTCGATAAGACCGGTTTTCAAACGTTGCTGTGGCTGATATGCCAGAGATAGCTCATTCCTTTGAATGGCTGTACGAAGCGCATTTTCCAGCACCAGTTTTTTCTCAACCTGTGCGCTAATGGCCGCTGAAAAACTACGCATACAGCCACGACCATCTGCCTTAGCCGCATAAAGCGCCATATCAGCATGCTTCAACAGAATTTCCGGTTTGTCACCATCCTCTGGCGCCAGAGCTAACCCCAAACTGGCTCCAATATGAATTGCATTACCATCAATGTTGCAGGGTTCCTGCAGCTTTCCGAGGATACGTTCGGCAATCTGCTCGGCCTCGACACGTCCCCCTATCCTCTTTAAAACAATACCAAACTCGTCCCCACCGATCCGGGCCACCAGGTCCTGTTCCCGACTTTGCTTGGCCAGTCGCCGGCCTACAAAGGAAAGCAGTTTGTCCCCAACATTATGCCCATATGCGTCATTAACAGATTTAAAACGATCAAGATCGATACATAACACCGCTACCATCTGCGATGACCCTGTCATGCATGAAAACACCTCTCGCAACACATGCTGAAACTGATGGCGATTTCCAAGCCCGGTAATCGCATCACTGTGGGCCAAATGCCAGATGTGCTGCTGGGCACTACGGGCTGCGGTAATATCCGAGATCACTCCACGCCAGCCCACAGAATTGATAGGACGGGCCGTCAACGACCACCAGAATTGCTCTTCTCCACGCTGAACAGGAAACTCTATGTCCCGGAATGCTTTTTGACCGGTAAAATGGTGCTTCAGAATCGCCAATGACTGCTTTGCGGCCGCCTGGGTTTCGGGCATCAATGTTTTTTGAAAGCCGGTAATCAGCTCAATCAGTGAATGATTAATAATGTCCGTTTCTGGGAGTTTCAAAAAGGTCGCGAGTTTATCGGAGGCGCGCCGGAACTTCAGATTGCCATCCATTTCCAACAGTACGTCTGCCGTATGTTGTTCAAAATCATTCAGCAAAAGGCTGATAACCTGCTTCTGATTTTCCGCGAGCAGCTCCGCCACAATACGAGCGCGATAAATTCTGGCCAAGTGGATCACACCTGCATCCAATACCGCAATATAGATCAATAGCAGCACAGCTAATGGCAAAGCCGTGGGGAGATTAGAAGACAGTAATGCAATCATTCCTCCAAGCCCGACAATAGAGGAATAACTGCTACCAGCAAAAGCGATGTTCGAAAGAATCAGCGCTCCGCCGCACATCATACCGATGGTCACGCTGGACAGTAGCAGTTGCTGCTCTGGAGTGGAGGAGCTGAACAAAACGGCCGCAGGTGACGCCCACAAAACAGCCAGTATCGATGCATGTATGTTGGCCCGGCGAATAGCTCTGCGTGATGCATGCATCGGCGCTTGCCGGTCACGGGTACGAAACCAGGTCAGTAGAGCATTAACGCAGAAAATCAGGATCGCTGCGCCCCATATCAACAGTGGCAGACGATAGTCATCATTCCAGAAAACAAAGGAAAGTATGACTGCGTTTAAAATATTCACGCAGGCAATCAACGGAGTAATGCGAACCACGGACTGGATCTGCATCGCCCGAACCTGGCTTTCAAACTCATCGGCAAGGGGCCAGACGTCGGCATGTTGGCCCTGACCCTGCGTTTTGTGCATATTCAACCCAAAGCAATGGATATAGCAAGTTTTTCGTTCTTATGTTTGGAGAATAGACAGCCAACCCGGGACTGTCCACACGACGACAGAGTTAGCATGGGAATAAACGGACTGGGAACAGTAAGCGCATCGATAATGCAGCGCGCGGTAGTGGAGGGATATGATTAACCCAATAAGTATTTATGTCAGGTTGATAGTGACCTGAAGGAAGGTTTGACCGCTGGCGGGCCCTCAAAGCGAACCCGACACATTAAACAGATCAGAGCACTCGGTTTAATGCATCGAGCCACCAGGTATGAGCAGAACAGGGCCGCCGGGTGAGTTAAACTAAAAGTTCCGCATCAACAGACCGAATTCTTCGGCGGCGGCAGCCACTTGCTCCGGAACATCCAGGGTGACCTCATAGTCCGAGCCTGGTACTTCCTGCATATCACTGCCATTTTTCTTCAATTTCACATTTTCGAGTACGAAGTTGTGATTGCCTGCCGGAGTCATCAGCTCCAGCGAATCGCCGACCCGGAATTTATTTTTGGCTCTCATCACCAATTGCTGACCATGGCGCTCAATCACTTCGGCCACAAACTGCTGCTGCGTTGCCACTGAACGACCCACTTCATAATTTTGATACTCATCGTGAACATGTCGGCGATAAAAGCCTTCGGTATAACCACGGTTGGCCAGATTATCCAGTTGTCCCATCAACTGACGGTCAAACTGGCGGCCGGAAACCGCATCATCTATTGCCTGACGATAAACCTGAGCGGTACGGGCAACATAATAATGGGATTTCGTCCGTCCTTCGATTTTCAGGGAGTGAACCCCCATTTGAGTCAGCCGCTCAATGTGCTGAACAGCACGGAGGTCTTTTGAATTCATGATATAGGTACCATGCTCATCCTCAAAAGCCGGCATAAACTGACCGGGGCGCCCTTCTTCCTCCAACAGAAAGATCTTATCTGTCACAGGTCCATCACCCAAAGTAGGCTGATCGGATGCGATTTTTTGCGCCGAGGGTGTCCATATCTGAGGATCAACGGGAATCGCATCTCCACTGATATCCTCTTTCGCTTCGTGTGCTTTATAGGGCCAGCGACAAGCATTGGTACAGGTTCCCTGGTTCGGGTCACGCTTATTGATGTAGCCACTCAGCAGACAGCGACCGGAATAAGCAATACATAGAGCTCCGTGTACAAAAACCTCCAGCTCCATTTCCGGGCACTGTTGGCGAATCTCCTCGATCTCATCCAAGGACAACTCTCGCGACAATATGACCCGTTGAATACCATTCCGGTGCCAAAACTTCACTGACGCATAGTTGACGACATTGGCCTGTACGGACAGATGGATAACCTGATCCGGCCAACGATCCTTGATCATCATGATCATTCCGGGATCAGACATAATCAACGCATCTGGCTGCATTTCTATGACTGGCTCAATATCCCGCATGTAGGTTTTGATCTTGGCATTGTGCGGGGCAATATTGGATGCCACGTAAAATTGTTTCCCCAATTCATGGGCACGGGCAATACCAGCCGCGAGATTTTCATGGGAAAAATCATTGTTACGCACTCGCAGGCTGTAACGGGGCTGTCCTGCATACACAGCATCCGCACCATAGGCAAAGGCAAAGTTCATATTGCGGATAGTGCCCGCTGGAGAAAGGAGTTCTGGCTGATGAGAGACTGGCATAATTCACGCCCGATTAAAAAAGGGCGCGAATTATATCAATCCTGATCTCGATCTGAAGAGGTTTTGACCGACAGAGACAAAATCAAACAAGCTTACCGTGTGGAGTTCTGAACTTTTTCCAAAAATGTCAGTATATTTTTCACGGCCACGTTATTGTTTTCCGGATGCATGATGTCACCAATGATAACGTGACTATTCGGATCACCTGGCGCCAGAATCTCTACATGCTGTTTGTAACCACCCCAGGCAGCAAATACCCGATCAGCGGCCTTGGGATCAACCACTTTGTCTTTATCATTATTGATCAACAATAACGGCACCTTAATCGTGGAATAATCCTGTTTGGCTGCCCAATTCAACAGTACCTGCAATTGAGACAATACTTTGACGCCATAACGCGTGGTCCAGTACTTGGCCTGAAGTTCACCCTTGGGTTCCCAGGAGTATTCACGCCCCAACACCCAAGGTACCCAATGTTTTGACCAGGGCCAGGCCAGCATCGAAGAGGCTTTGTTATTCACCGCGAAATTGGGTGACACATATATATTGGCAAGGGTTTTCTCCTGCACTCCTGGCTGAGTCTGCAGAAGCCAAACATCCAGCGGCGCTCCGGTGGAAACAGAAATAACCACCACTTTACGCCCAAGCTTGGAAACGATCTGCCAGGACTCCCAGGCTCCTTCAAGCCAGTCATTGGCAGAGGCATTGGTCATCACTTCAGTACCACGACCATGGCCGGGCAATCGAGTCAGATAAATATTGGCATTAAGTGCCTTGGCCACCAACTCAGGCACCGGTGCAATTTCCTGTCGCGAGGCGGAAAAACCGTGCAGATACAATACAGCAATATCTGTTTGAGCCGGTTGCTCAGGATTGGCCCAGACAATCTTTTTTTCCGCTCCAGGTACAACATTACCCAAATCCGCTTCTTTCTTACTCAACCATTCCGGCAAAGCAGACAACTGCTCCGGGATTTCCGGGCTGACCTTTCGCTCTGACGTATCAATCTGAGGACGGGGCCCAATCAAGACCAGCAGGACCAGTACTCCTAAACACACCAATGCAATCACTATCTTTGAACTCCTCACTTAACTCTCCATTCCATCCACTCTCATGGCACTACAATAATCCCTTAAACCCAAGCCTTCAGGCATACAATCACAGCAGATGCCCACACGCCGTCACAATTACATGATCATCCGACCTGTTTTTGAACCATTGTTAAGGTACTGTTTAATCAACACACATCAGAGTTCATAACGCATTATCAACCCTGATATGCACCATTTTACGGTTAACATCGCATCTATTATTGTAAGTTTTCTAATGTTCCGCATTACTTTCAGGCGAAACACCACGTTTCGCCATTCTCCGGTCCAGCGTATTCAGTAACATTCTCAATTAAATATCGAATACTGTCCCTGATCGACAGCATACCAATAATTCAACTTACTCAACACTAATCAGCCTGGCCAATATCGATACCAACTGTTCATGGCTATTGAAATATCCTTTGCCGTTTTGTAACCAGGCATTCAGTTTAAACTTATCTTTATTATTCAACTGGTCAACCCGTTGACGGAAATTACTGGCGATCAATTCCTGATCATTCTCTTCCATCCGATCCCTGCGGGCATGATTACGATGTAACAGCATTTCGATCAAATACAAATACCTCGAAAGTAACGCCCAGGCAAATGAAAGATTACGGACAGGTCCTATGTTCCACTCCTCATAACCCATAGGAATTTTGCCTGCCAGTTTAGCCTTAGCGATATCCTCCCCCCACAACAGCGCCGTACCACCGGACAATACAGAACCAATCGCGGCTCCCATCAGCAACGAACTGCCTCCCAGCCCAATATCCACCAGCGCCCCGGCAGCAGCACCACTACCAGCAGCAAACCATACCAGTTGCCGTTTTGGCAATCCCCATATTCGCCACTGCCGCTGGTCAAACAAGTCACTGCTCTGTAACAACAATGGTTCCGACAAGTCCTGAAAATGATAATGATGCAGGGATTTTAGAATCCGTTTGCGAACAACCTGCTCCAACTCTGCCACTTTTTGACGATAGCGAGCTTGTACCAGTTGAAAACCTTTATCGGCTAATTGCTCCTGCGGTGGCAATGGAATTTTCATCTTCAACGTTAAAATTTCTTCCATTCCTACGATCAAATGTTCCAGGGCATCACGCAATTTTTCCTCACGCTGTTGCCGTAAAGCAGTCACAGCTCTCTCAATCGAATCCTGCCAATTTTGTTTGAGAGTCGAAAAAACCTTTAACAGGTCGATCTGCTCCGCAAATGACGCCTGCACCGGGTTAAATACTCTGACCACACTGAAGTATTGATCCAAAGCCTGTTGCCAATCAGCAATAAAATCTGTTTTCGAAATAGGGTTGATGATGGCCATACGGGGCCGTCCGGTCCAACGCAGGATTTCCATCTCAGCTTCATAACTTGAACGGTAGGGTTTGGAGCCGTCTACAACGTAAATAATGGCAGACTCCTCCGAGACCAGCGGCATCAGCAGACGATATTCATCCGGAAAATGGTTTTCATTTTCCTCATGTTGCAACCAGGCCAAAATAGTTTCCTGCCGTTGTGATGCAGTTACCGGCTGCTGTTGTAACCACTCAAGCAACCGGGCAGCGCGTTGAAAGCCCGGAGTATCCACCAGCTCATAACAAAGCTGATCATTAACTGTCATAGGGTAGACCGTGCTTTCAAGGGTCGTACCCGATAGTGCAGAAATGCCGACCTGATCATTTTGTGCCAATGTAGCCACCAGACTCGACTTCCCCTTGTTAGGATGACCCACAATAACAAAACAGGGGTGAATCATGATACTGGCTCCTCATCTGACCACACTGACAAACGTTCAATCTGCTGCAGCGAATCACTAAACATTTGCCAACTTGCAATATCCGCTTCATCTAGTTGTTGGCCCAGCGGCATCAATAGCAATTGCACCGAAGCCGCCGGAAAACGTTCCAACAGGTCAGTAAGTTCGGCAATGGGAGGCTCCCAGCCGGGCACCATAAGCGTAAATTTTGTCTGTGTTGATACATCCAGGTGATCCGTCAACTGTATCGCTTTCTGGCAGCGCTCATACAAATGCAAATGCTTCAAATCCTCTGCGCTGAGTCCCCACAGAAGAAGAGCAGCGTCCGGTTCATATCCACCATGCGAGACTCTGGTTTTCGGCTCAGAAGCCGTTTGATAGTGAGCATCGCGATGACTGCCAGTTTCCACAACGACCGGTTTAAGGTCATCAATTAATTGAAAGACCTCTGCATCCTGATACAACAGCGCATTAACTCTGGTGATCATCATTAGCTGACTCAACAGCAGCAGCAGGCCTCTGGGCAATAAATTGTAAGTCAGGATAAATGCCAGAATAAACGTCCACCACTGACCAAATAATGTCGCATCATAATTACCCTGCACTCCCTGAAGACGAAAAAACTGAGTTCCACTAACCAACTCCGGACTAATAGTAGCCTGCGGCCACCAGGATGCCCACGGCGTAGATAAAATATGCAGCACGTCGGTGATATGCTCTGGTGCAAATGCAATCGTTGTGCTCCAGCCAAATGCAAGATCCTGACTAACCAGTAGTAATAAAAATGCAGCCAGAGATCCCAGCAAAAAACTGAGTGACAGCCACTGGTTCAACCAAAAAAGCAACCAACGATAAAAGAAAGCAGGGAAAGTCTGCAGAAATTTCTGACCACTGAGCCAACGGGTAACAGCCAGTCCTTTACCTTGCAACGACACTGATAAAAGCGCCAAAACCATCAGCAACCACTGTAGAGGCCCATACACCAACAATAGATAAATCAGGTTAATAGGAGCGCTTCCAGAATATGACAATAATCCTGTCATCGTCATAATTCCGAAGACAAACCCTGCCAGGATTATCCAACCCAAGCTAACGGATCGTATTTTGGTATGACCGATGCGTTGCAGCCAAGTTGATAACAACAGCCATGAGTCCTGACTTTGCCGGTCAGAACCGTCCATTGATGTTATTTTCGAGTCACCATAAAGTTTTTGTGATAACGCTTGTTTTACTTTAGCAAATAGTTGTATTTTGGTGATCAGATGCACGTTTATATAGAATCCTTGTTGACCTGCTGCCCATGGAGGGGCAGCTGTAAAAAAATAACTGGAACATTACTTGCTGATTAACAATACTGTAGAGAGACATAATGCTTTTTCTACAACGCTATATCAATTGAAACACTTGATGACAGCAGCTAAGGACCACAATCGATGAGCATTAAAAAACGCTACGTAAAATCTACTGGCAAAACCAAATGCACCTTCAGACTCCCTAAACAAGCCGCTCCCAATGCATCAGCAGTTTACATTGTTGGCGACTTTAACAAATGGGATCCCAAAGCCACTCCTATGACCAAGTTGAAAACCGGAGAGTTTAAAGTCGAGCTCGAACTGGATTCAGGACAGGACTATCAGTTCCGTTACTGTATCGATGGCGAACAATGGGAAAATGACTGGGAAGCTGATAATTATGTTCCAGCAAAGTCATTACCAGTGGAAAACTCCGTCGTCGCGGTTTGATAATTTGTATTCAATATTAAAGAAAGCGATCACTCTGGCTGGTATTTTATTCATGCTGGTATCCTGTGCATCGCCCGGTACAAATCCGTCAAACTCCCCTGAAGACCAACGTCAAAGACGTGATCAGGCGGTGGATGAGCTGGACCGAAACATCGGTAATTGATAGAGTTTTCTTGTCTCCATAAAGTTAAGCCCGTTGATTCCGTTTGTGTAAAGGCCAGGCTTTTTTAGAGGCAACGGTCCCCCGGGCCAGACCAAAGGACAGGCTGTATTCACAGCCTGCATCAGTCAACGCGATCAAACAGTACTTTTCAGTAACATTATATGAGTCTGATATTGATTTACTGACAAGTTGTATAAACCGGTTTCTGCAACAACCAAATATTCTTTTTGCGAACAGTTAAGCCACCGGATCTCTGGTGATTGCGATGATACAACGAAGCTTTTGTAGAACTATTCAGAACGAATTCCCTAACCCCCTTGCGACCAGACATTTGATTTTACCTATTGGTGAGATCTACGATATAGCAGCATAAAAAACATACAGTTAGCAGGCATCTCTGACAACAATAAATTCAACAGAATGTCTTGTACTTTTCATGTCCTCACAAAACCGATGAAATAGGTTTTTCAATAACAACAATAATAAAATGACAGGAGAACATTATGTTTAACAAACCCATTGAAACGTGGTTGGCCGAGTACAGCGAAAGCCACCAAAACAAGGTGAATAAATTTATTCACTGGATTTGTGTACCGGTTATTTTCTGGACCCTACTGGCTCTACTCTGGCAATTACGGCTACCCCAATCCAGCTACCTGAATCTTGCCACAGTCCTTATCGTATATGGACTGTTTTTCTATGCGCACTTATCACTACGTCTGATGCTCGGCATGTTGATCATCAGTGCTCTGTCTATTGCTTTGATCCTTTGGCACGAACGAGCAGTGACACTACCTCTCTGGAAAACTGCGATAACCTTATTCATTGTTGCCTGGATAGGACAATTTATTGGCCATAAAGTGGAAGGTAAACGACCCAGTTTTTTCAAGGACCTTCAATTTCTGTTAATTGGTCCGGCCTGGTTAATGAGTTTTATATATCGCCGCCTGGGCATTCGGTTGAATAAATAACCCGGCAATAAAATAAGGGATCGTCTTAAAAACAGCAGAAAATTGAAAACATCTCTCAGACACCATTCTCGGCTGGCATTTCCAGGTGTTTTCAAATGATTAAGGATTGCAGAGTTTTCAAAAAGCCCGCCTCTATAAGGAGATGGCAAGCACTATCCGATTGATCATAATGTCGCGGAAAGAGTGATCGATCCATATGCGGTTGATCGAAAGAAACTGGGTATTTTATCAAAATCAGGCGAGCGTCAGGGCGTGTAGGAATAATACAGTCTGGTTAAAAAACCGAAGGCAAGTCAGACGAATCCTTGTGAATATTTGAACGTGATATTTACAGGCTTACCAAATATGACAACCCAGATTTATAAGAATTAATGGTTATTCTGAAAACTGATAGTTCGATAGCATGGGATTGATTTTGACCTCACCTCACACACCACAAAAAAAAAGCCGTTAACCCGAATACAGTTAACGGCTTTTTTGGTTGTGTCGTTGGTTTAACGACACGATTTACTTAACTTAATTGGCGCTGATCAGACCAATTTTATAAGGCAGTTTATTGTAATCTGATACCCCAGAGTTTGGATCCACACCCTGATACAGGTACTGCATATTACAGGCATTGATGGTCATTTTCTGGTTATAGCCAGAACGAATCATCTCACCATGGCTGATATCATCAGACCATTTGTTGCCGTTGAAAGTTACGTTTGCGGCACCAGCGAACGGGTTTGACTGGGTGTCTGCCAATGGGCTCCATGGGCCATCCAAACTGGTTGATGTCCAGGAACGGAAATAACGAGGACCATAAGCTTCCACCAACAGCAGATATTTGTTAGTACCATCTACTTTATAAACGTTGGACGCTTCAAACAGCTTACCCGCAACAGGATCGGACATCACAATCTCATAGCTTGAGAAGTTCGGGAAATTACCGATAGATACTTTGGAGCGATAAAGATTGCCGTCATCTCCTGAAAAGAACAGGTAGCAATAGTTATCATCACAAATAACCCAGTAATCGATACCGTTGTTTGGTCCACCACTCAGCAAAGATTTTGGAGCGCTCCACCCAGACGGATTGCTGATATCGCTGTTCGTAGAGTATTTAGCTCCCCATTGATAAATCAAATACCACTTATTCTGAGGTTCAAAGTAAAACACCTGTGGTGCCACAGTGTTTCCGGTTTTTGTGGTTGACATATCTATCTGTTGAGCAGAATTGGCTTGAGAAAAATCGCCAAAATTCATATAGACACCGCCCCAGTTATTTTTAGCGGTATCAAATACTGTGGCAAATACGTGGTATTGGTTATTGTATTTGACGACAGTCGGATCTTTGATAGACGCCCAATTTGAGTTATGAGGCGTAATCAACGGGGCAGTAGAAGTCCAGTTGAATTTTGATGGTAGATCACATGTCTGATCATTATTAGAATCACCATTATTATCACTACCACCATTGTTCTTCGGATGATCTTTCAGGTACTGCAACAACCAGTTCATGGCCGGACGATGAGTGCCATCTTCGCGGATCAAGCCACTGCCATCCACCCAGGTTCTACCATAGACGTATCCCCACAGCGTAATACCTTTGACAGATGGGTGGTTATACATCATTGGGAACTGAGACTGCATTATCCGCAATTGTTCCTGATCGTTGGTTTTGGCGACGTCGTATTCTGAAATATAAATCGGCAAACCCAGTGCAGCGATTTTGTTCAGATTGGCTTCCAGTTTGTCGGTAGCCCAGCCTTCAAAACCGTGAGACTGCAAGCCGATTGCATCGACAACCCCAGCATTAATGGCAGGTTTGGCCATAGAGATAAAGGCGTCGGTATTCCAGGTCAATACGTTGTAGTCATTCAGAATGAGCGTCGCATTGGGGCAATATTTCCGTGCCAACTGGAAGGATTTAGTAATCCAGTCATTACCGAATGCACTTCTAGCATAGTCTGCTGGAGCGTGACCCGGCGTAGCCTCATTCACGACATCAATCATGTCGACATCAGGATAGCGAGTACAGAAATCACGTATCCACTCTTCAATTTCTGCTGCTTGTTCAGAGGGACTCAAAGAATCCATCCACTTAGGATACTGACTTCCCCACACAAACGTATGCTGCTTGAAGAGAATATTGTGCTGCTTGGCATAGTTATAAGAAGCGTCCACACCGCCCCAATTATAGCGGTCACGGGTTCCTTCAACAGATCCCCATTTGCCTTCATTTTCCGGGGTAATTTGATCCCAGTACTGTGCGAAGTCTGATCGTACACGACCGGATGTGGTGATATTACCGACAAAAAACCGCTGGTTTGAGTCATTACCAGTGTTGCCACCATTATTGTCATCAGCCACTTCACCACCGATGGAGAAGTCATCAGCATAAAAACTGATAGTTTCATCGTTTGATTCAATAATGAAATGCTCAAAATCTGTACCAGTCTGGGTATAGTACCCTTGGAGCAGAGTCCACTCGCGATCGTTCGCAGTCACCATTTCAATATTGGTGTATTCGTTATACGTACTGCTATCACTGTCGTCAGCACGTTTAGCAGTTAACGTAATAACCGTATCATAAGAACCTTCAGGCAGTTTTACCCAAACAGCCACTTCGTACTCGTTACCTTGAGTCAATTTACCTACATCAAATGTCAGTCCATTCCAGGCGGAGGTTCTGTTGGTAATATACGCACTGGCTGAACCGCCATGCTTGACAGAAGTGGAACGGGAAATTTCACCCGCTGTAGTACCCCAATTGGTCAGATTGTTTTCAACATCACCATTGAAAGCAAAGTTGTTTTCAGGCACTTGATAATCATCTGATGGAGAGCCGTTGCCGTTTCCACCAGAGTTATCGCCACCCTTGCCAGCATTGTCATTCCAACTGCGAATATAAGCTGCCACATCCGTTGCACAGCCTGCATCACATGAACCTGGTGAGCGAGGTGGCATTGTGTTAAGGATATAATCTCCAAGAGACTGCCCTTCATAGGTCTGCTTGGTAGAGTCAATTGCGGTAATACCGTTGCCTGTTGCCCCGTGGCAGGCAACGCACTGATCGACATATAAGGTTCCACCTCTGGCAACATCACCAGCGGTATTACCTGAACCATTGTCTGAACCGGAATCACCACCGTTATCGGAACCATTATCCGAGCCAGAGTCTCCGCCGTTATCGGAACCATTGTCCGAGCCGGAGTCTCCGCCGTTATTGTTACCTGGGCTACCAGAATCATCACTGCCGTTATCGTCACCACCGGTGCCATTATCTGAACCGGATGAATCACTGCCGCCATTATTTGAAGAATCTGTCACCGGATCTCCGGAATCGACAATATCAACATTGCAAGCACTTAGTGCCATCGAAGCCAATAAAAGTCCTACCAGACGTTTTTTGACGAACTTATTTGAGCTCATAGTTATTCTCAGCTTTGTAGACCAATTTAAATCCAGCACTGGGCTAGAACAAATTTTTACGTAATAACAATATCTTGACAGGTAATTATGAGGAATCACGGAACTAGCACACACAATTGCTAAAACGGAAAAAAGCATTCGACGGCTGTTAGCCAAGTTGTAGACTTGTTCTCAACTTTTACGGAATTAAATATAGTTTTACTCAGGACATTTGCCTTGCTAAGTGTTTTACTGGCAGAACACTAAACAGGAGTATTTGCTGTCTATTAAAAAACAACTCATGATAGCCTGGCATACAGACATATATGACTCCTGAATACTACGCCTGGAACTGTGACAAAAATTCATTTATCAACCGTTAATGACCCTTATTACTTTGATCGGCAAAAATGCATAGCCCGCCGGAAGAGTATTCATTCTCTAAAAGCAACGATTGTCCGGCACCATTGGCCATGCCAATGCGAGTCCCGGTAAATCAGGTGATCGATCTTCTACGTATATTTTATGTTTTTCTTTTCAATGCCGGTCGCAATCACAAAAAGAATCAATATATAAGGCAGGAAAACATCGTTCTGGGTGTTTCGTTCTTTGGTATTAACAACCAAACGACCCATTTACTTAGCTTTGCATTTGGCATAGTTTGTCAAAATCGAGCAACATAACACTTAAAAGCAAGAGGTTTGTCACAATGAAGATAGCATCAACTTTTCTTGGCGCGCTTTTGACCAGTGCAACCCTATTACTCAGCACTTCTGTATCGGCAGGACCCGCACCCTATTATAAATACCAGAGCAAAGTAAATGGATACTTATATTGCAGCCAGACTAACCCAGGCAGTGGCTGGATTTTATTTTCTGGTCCGTACGATACATATTATGAGTGTAGGTACGGCTAAGGCTTTTTTGGCTCGAAATTAAATACTGCTTGAAAAAGCTTTGTGATTACCAAACAATGATCACGACTTGATGATTGGCCTGTAGTGCTTTCAGGCCAATCATCAGATAAATAAAGCACCGCCTTATACCTCTCTCGCTCAAAAAACAAATACTCGGGTCACCTACAGATTCCATTTTGCCTTCTACATTGCATAGCTTCGGAAAATTAAAAATCTGAGAATGGATAGTACTACCCACTTTTTCTCGCCTTGGGTTGTATAACAATACGGTGGAGTTAAGCAGGTGGTCCGACATCTCGGGCGAACCGCATGCGGTTCGATCCTTCCTCCGATATAAAAGCAAACCTTTAGAAACAAAAAACCCGAAGTCATTGCTGACCTCAGGTCTCTTCAGAATTGGATGGAGCTAAGCGGGTAGTCCAACATCTCGGGCGAACCGCATGCGGTTCGATCCTTCCCCCGATATAAAAGCAAACCTTTAGAAACAAAAAACCCGAAGTCATTGCTGACCTCGGGTCTCTTTAGAACTTGGTGGAGCTAAACGGGTGGTCCGACATCTCAGGTGAACCACATGCGGTTCGATCCTTACCCCGATATAAAAGCAAACCTTTAGAAACAAAAAAACCGAAGTCATTGCTGACCTCGGGTCTCTTTAGAATTTGGTGGAGCTAAGCGGGATCGAACCGCTGACCTCTACAATGCCATTGTAGCGCTCTCCCAGCTGAGCTATAGCCCCTTTTCGGGTATCTCTTGAGTGCCCTCAAGAGGCTGCGTATATTAGTTACGAGCCTCGGGCATGTCAACTATTTTTCTTAGCAATTTCAATAAGTTGGGCAAAAAGCTCTAGCCAGTACATCAGTCCATGAATGAATCAATCTGCTGATATTCCTTCTCCAGTTTCTTCAACCCCTTCTTGGATGGCAGTCCTGTGACTGCCAAGGCGTGACGCAACCGGGCGCGGGTTAAGTCAGGGCCGATAATTTCCATCGCATCCAATACCGAGACTGATGCAGTTGATCCTGTGATGGATACAAAGATGGGAGCCATGACATCACGCATTTTCAAATTTAAAGCGGCTGCAATATGTTTAACGTCAGCCATGATGCTGTCTTTGTTCCAATGCCGCTCGCTTTCGAGCTTCCACAACAGGAACTGCAGGGTTTTCTGTAACATTTCCGGCTCCAGCTTGATACCGGCAAAACTCTCCGATGTTATGGCTGGCAGTCCAGAAAAGAAAAAGGCGACCAATGGTGCCACATCTGACAGTTTTTCTATCCGTTCCTGAACCAGGGGCATGAACTGCATAAAGTACTCTGGGTTGTATGCCCACTCACCCAAAATCTGGGCCAACTGTTCAGGAGTATGATTTTCACGTATATAACGGCCATTCAACCAGCTCAGCTTTTCCTGATCAAACACTGGACCGCCCAGAGACATCCTGGAGATGTCGAAATTTTCCACCATGGTGGCGAAATCGAACTTTTCTTCGCCGTTCGGCATAGACCAACCCATCATGCCCAGGTAATTCAGCAGAGCTTCCGGCAGAATGCCCATACGATGGTAATAGTCGATGCTGGTCGGATTTTTACGCTTACTCAGCTTACTCTTATCGGCATTACGCAATAACGGAAAATGGCAGAAGACTGGTGCCTTCCAATCAAAGTACTGATAAAGCAATACGTGTTTCGGGGTGGAGGATATCCATTCTTCACCACGCATGACATGAGTGACTTTCATCAGGTGATCATCAACCACGTTGGCCAGGTGATAGGAGGGCATCCCATCGCTCTTGAGCAGAATCTGCATATCGACCTGTGCCCAATCGATGGCGATTTCACCACGTAATAGATCGGTGAATTCTGATTGTCCCTCGGCTGGAATTTTCATCCGCACAACATGGCTCTCACCAGCATTCAAACGCCGCTGCACCTCTTCCTGTGGCAAATGCGAGCAAAGACCGTCATAGCCAGTTACCTTACTACCCTCTTCGATCTGCTTTTTACGCAGTTCATCCAGGCGCTCTGAGCTGCAAAAACAGTGGAAGGCATGGCCTTTTTCCACCAGTTCGTCGGCATATTTTTTATAAATATCGCCACGTTCACTTTGCCGGTAGGGGCCATATTCCCCTCCTACATCCGGGCCTTCATCCCAACGCAGTCCAAGCCAGTTCAACGACCGCAAAATGGCCTGCTCTGATTCAGGAGTACTACGTGCCTGATCGGTATCCTCGATACGAAGAATAAATTTGCCATTGTGTTTTTTGGCAAATGCGGCATTGAACAGGGCTATGTATGCTGTCCCGACATGGGGATCACCAGTGGGTGACGGGGCGATTCGAACTCGAACGTCAGTCATGAAATGGCTCTCAAACTCTTGGATGATAGAAATGGCCGCCGATTATACGCGCTGGAACAAGGGGGCGGAATAGCCTGATGGGCCGGGATAAGAACTCGCATTATTCTGAGGACTATAGGCCGGGTCTATGAATGACCCGGCCTGACTGATGTTGATCTGGTCGATTAGATCACTTTACTGTACGGCGTCGGGACAGAACCAAACCTCCAAATAATGCGACTATCCAATATCCAAAACTACCAAATGATATTGTACTGGTGGTACTGGAATCGTCATTGCTATCGGCCCCGGAGTCGCTGCCACTACCTGCTGAACCGTTGCTATCATCACCGTTTCCGTTGCCAGCATCATTGTCGGAACCGGAATCACCACCATTGTCAGAACCGGAATCACCACCATTGTCAGAACCGTTGTTATTCCAACTGCGGATGTATGCCGCTACATCAACGGCACAGCCGTCATTACATGAACCGGGTGACTTAGGTGGCATGGTATCCCGGATGTAGTCTGCAAGCGATCGACCTTCATAGGTTTGTTTCGTTGAGTCAAACCCGATGCTTCCGTCTCCTTTCGCGCCATGACAGCTGGCACACTGCTGGTCATACAAGGCGTGTCCTTGGGCAACATCACCGTTCGTAGTACCAGAACCGGTGTTACCTCCATTGTTGGAACCATTGTCAGAACCGGAGTCACCGCCGTTGTCAGATCCATTATCTGAACCGGAGTCATCATCGTCGCCATTGTCCGAACCGTTATCGGAGTCATCATCGCCGCCGTTGTCCGAACCGGAATTACCGCCGTTATCAGAGCCGTTATCGGAGTCATCGTCGTCGCCGTTATCAGAACCTGAATCATTGTCGGAATCGTCATCGGATCCATTGTCTGAACCTGAACCATTGTCGGAACCTGAGCCGTTATCGTTCCAGCTACGGATATATTCCGCTACAGCTGTGCCACAATCGGCATCGCATGAACCAGGCGACTTAGGCGGCATCTCATCTCGGATATAATCTGCCAATGACTGTCCATCATAGCTTGTCTGGGTTGGGTCAAAACTAATGACACCATCTCCTTTGGCACCATGGCAACCCAGACAGCCCTGCTCATATAAAGCCTGTCCCGCAAGGACACCTGTGTTTGCAGCCGTTACATTTATAACGGTCGTTTTACTGACTTCACCACCCTGTCCATCACTCACTGTCAATGTCGCAGTATAGCTGCCCGCAGTGTTATAGGTATGTTCTGCCATCAAGCCAAATGCAACACTGTCGTCTCCAAAATCCCAGGTATAGCTTAGGGTATCACCATCAACATCTGAGGAACCCGTGGCGTCAAAAGCCACTAGCAAGGGAGCTTCTCCGGCTTCGCTGCTGGTTGTCAGCATGACAGTTGGTGCAGAATTATCGCTGCTGCCAGCAGTGGCATAATCATCATAAAACGCCATAATCCAGGCAAATGCACTGTTCCAATTGACAGTTATCTCATTAACGGAATAGGCTTGAATACGGTCGACATAACAAGTCTGTGGCGCAGTCTCACAACCACTTAAGGTTTTTTTGGCTTCATCATCCTCAAGGCCGGCATTGGCACCACCAACCATGGCACCCGGAGGAGCCCAAGGGTAGTTGCTATCCAGCGCTCCAGCCCAAAACCGATGGTGAGGTTGTTTGGCGGCATTCTCGCCATAACCGGTGATATAAGAACGTGATAAGGCATTACGTCCAAACAGGTAGTCCACACCTTTGGCAAACGCGTCAATATATTTATGGTCATCGGTATGATCATAGGCAGTAGCCAACAACATCAGCTTATTAGCCAAACCGCTGTTGGATCCCCAATAATAGCCATATTGATCAATAGGAATTTCATATCCCTGGTCATTGGCAACACTGATCATATCATTTGCCAGGGTCACGATAGTATTTTGGGCCTGTTCAGCCAGACTGCTGGTATGCGAAGTCGGGACCGTTGCCAGCGACATAAGCGCCGCTGCTTTAGTACCCGCCCAGCCCCAGTCTCCACTGTACAAAGTGGTATCTATTTGTCCGGCGTATTTACTATCACCAGTGGTAATGTAGAGCTCAGCAGCTGCCCAGACGAATTCATCTGTTACATCAGGATCACCATAACCACCACCGCCATTATTATATTCATCGTCATAAATGACACTTGGATGAGCCATAGCGGCATCCCAGGCTTTTTTGGCTACCGTTAAGCATCGGTTGGCAAAAGCACTGTCAATATCGGCCCATATCCTGGCGCACTGTGCACCAACGGCGGCGACATTCAATGTAGCGGCGGTGCTTGGCGGAACCAAATAACGCTGTTGTGGATCGTTATTAGGTGCCATGGGGAATCCTGTCCAGGCCTCGTCGTGCATTTTGTGATGCACCATTCCAGCCAACTCCTGACCATCAGGCACTTGCATGGACAGCAGAAATTCAACTTCCCAGCGGGCCTCGTCCAACAAATCGGACACACCATTGCCACTCTCCGGGATATTCAGCATGCCATCGGCAAAAGCATTCAGATTATGACCTTGATATTTGGCCCGCTCATAAGCGCTTAGCAGTTTCCACGCGGAAATCCCACCGTTGACCACATATTTGCCATGATCACCGGCGTCATACCAACCTTTAGAAACATCCAATGCATAATTACAGGTACCAGGCCAGCACTGAACATTGGTATCGCCTTTATTAGGACTGACGCCAATATGACCGGCTGGGTGCGACCAAATACTGTTTGGTTGATAACTACCCAATCCACCACCGGTATAGGGTGTTTCAATCGCGATACCACTACGATTATGATAGAAGTAACGCAAGGCATCATACATTGGTGACGTGTATGCTGAAGCATCAATCATGAAACGATAACTGACATCCGAACCGACATGCAGCTCGTAGTTACCGCCTTCTGCCGTATATGCTGAAAAGTCTATCTGATGCACATATTCGCCGGCTGTGGAATCCTGACCAAAGGGAATGGTTTTACCGGATGTCACCAGGTTGCCGTTCTTCCACAACTCCCAGTCCAGGACAGATGAAGAATTGTTGGCGTAAGTGGCTACCTTAGAACCATTAGGCAGATAACCATTTTGATTAACACGAGGATTGCCTGTACTGGCAAAAGCAGCAGTTGAAGTCAATGTCGCTGCCATAACGATAGACAAAGACAATGAATTATAAACAAATTGTTTCATAAAGATTCTCACTCCCATTGATCAACCCGGCTATTTTGGTGGTTTTTTTACCGGTCACGTTTGAGATATTACTAAAGTACGAAACGGAATATGCCATTGCTTTCACATAAGTAAGCAAGACATCAAAATTTGTAGGTATTTATTCCAAGTCTGCAAGTGAGATCACTTTGGAAGTGTGAAGTGGTTTTATCCGAGATAATATTGAGGCATTTACGCCGAGCAATCGATGGCGCTCAGAGCACCGAAAAGCAGCTTTTTTCCGGTTCTGGGATAAAAATAAAGAAGAGAGAGCTGTGCAGAGTTTTACTCTCCACAGCCTGAACAGATGTTATTTGAATAATACTTCAGCAATGGCTTGCCAGCTTACCAGTTTAAAATTCTGGTTTTCCAGCTCATAGCGTTTATTCACGTTATACCAATCCTGGGCTACCATAATGCCGTCTGGATATTCTGTTCCAAGATCAGTAGAAATAATATCGATACCATCCGTGTCACTGGTGCCGTCCACTCCTATTTCATCATTGCCGGTGATCGCAAAGCTGCCGACGTATCGGTTATTCTGAACCAAGTCATAAACTGCATAGGTGTTATTACCCTGACTGGATGCCAGCAAATAGCGTTTCTCACCCTTGCTATAAATGGCCAATCCTTCAATATCATCCACCAGAGTCCTGCCATCCACACTGGCAACCAGAGTCGCCTGAGTCCCACCTTCTTCATGAGCATCGAACGACCAGATTGCCTGGTCTTCTTCACCGATATAGAGCGTCTGTGTCTGGTCATCGACGACACAACCTTCCGGTTGCGAATTCACCTTCATGGTTCGAACCAGAGTGGCGCGGGCACTGTCTTCGTTTAGCGAAATACGCCATTGTTCAATTTGGCCATCCTTACCATTTACGAAGACATATGTTCGACCATCTTTTGTCTGCCCCATACACAGGCCATACACTTCATCCACCCGTGATATCAGTTCTGCCGCATCAGAATGAGTATGGTCGCCCTGGATCGGGAGTTTTTTGATAGGAGCTTCTGTGTCCTGTATGGTATACAGTACAATGGTATTGAGTTCCCGGTTGGATGCCGCTGCCAGGGAAATACTGCCACCATCCGGAGTTTTAACCCGCTGACGAATATCAACATTATTGGGCCGGCCTCCTTCCAGATACTGTATTTCCCGACCGCTCAGATCATAGGCCATTAACCCGCCCTGCTTGTTGGTGGCAATAATCAGACTGCGTTGTGGGTTCTGTTCATTCACCCAGATAGCTGGATCGTCAGCAGCATCACCATCATCATCAACCGCCTGTGTTTCACCGCTAGCTGCAACCAGGGATACACCATCGACGCTCATGTGCCGTAAATCCATCGCCGTATTGATTCGAACATCACTGAGAAACGCCAGACGGGCATACGGTAATTTCTCATAGACCGGTTGGTCTGCTTCTGTGTTACCTAACCACAAACCATCTGCTGCAGCGGTTACCAGTTTGGCCTCTTCAAAACCAGTCACATTGAAACCACCCAAAAATTTATGACTGTTCTGGCGATCGTATACCAGAAATCCCTGCCCCTCATCAGCAACCACCAATAAACCTTTGCCATCAGGCTGATACACCAGATCCATGTTTTCGATTTCTTCTATATGCCCCAATGGCAGGGCAACATCAATCAGGTATCTGTCTTTGACGTTTTCTGCATCAGCACCATAAGACCAGATACCAACATTCTGCTCAGCAATAAATAATGTGGCCGTTTCATCATCAGCCACACAACTACTGAGCTTACCTCCGACCGGAGTCACACGTACCGGTATCGGTACACCTTTATCGTCGCGGACCCGGCTGATGATATGCTGG
The DNA here is from genome assembly GCF_050297175.1 of Gynuella sp. Classification (NCBI taxonomy): domain Bacteria; kingdom Pseudomonadati; phylum Pseudomonadota; class Gammaproteobacteria; order Oceanospirillales; family Saccharospirillaceae; genus Gynuella; species Gynuella sp. The sequence continues at coordinate 47,884 of NZ_JBNKSF010000062.1, forward strand.
CCATCGTAGTCCAGTTTGTACTGCACAATACTGCCTTCTTCGGTAAACCCCGTCACAATCACTTCGCCGGTAGTCACGTTCTGATAGAGACACACACCTTCGACGGTGCTATCTGTATTTATTTGTCCCAGAAACTGCAGTGGTGCTGACGGGTCTGGAGCAACGCGATAAAAGCCGAAAGCGTGTTGTTCCGGTAATCCGACTGCGACGATATCCATCGCAGGGTATTGCATTCTTGGCCTGAAACCGTAACGGACATCTGCTCCAAGCACTTCGAACCGTTCATCACGTTGCACCAGAGCACCTGTCTGATTAAATACGGCAAGACCATCTCCTTCCAGAGACGCAATCAAATACCCTTCAGCACGCCCATCTGCTGCACGCCAATACGCAGAATCGGCAATATCTTCAAAACTATGGGAGGATTTTAGTACAGTGGACAGGCCATCAGCAGCCAGCGTAAAACTGACTGGAGCAGATATCAGGCAAGTGACCAGAATGCATCGAACCAATAGAGAAATGTTCATATCTATCCTTCATATATTGAGTAGCCAAACGTTTGAAATTTACATTCCAGGAATGTCATTTCCATGACAACTTAAGAGTCGTAGACAGAATTTCAATCGGTAAGATGACGGAACAACGTCAATAGTGGCACTTGGGAGCTTCTGAAAATAGTCTGTTTCTCAGAATCCCCCAAGTTTTAACAGGAGAATTTACGCGGGGAAGAAACGATATTCGATACCGGCCATTTTCTGCACCAATCGCATAACCTGAGCGCTGTATCCAGCTTCGTTGTCGTACCATACATAGAGTATGGCTTTTTGTCCGGAAACGATGGTCGCTTTGGCATCAACGATACCGGCACGACGATTACCCACAAAATCACTGGAAACCGCATCAGGTGAATTAACAAAATCGATTTGTTTATTCAGTTCTGAATACAGTGAAGACTCCCGCAACATTTCATTCAGGGATTCCCGGCTAACTGGCTTGAGCAGATCCAGATTCAAAATCGCGAGCGATACATTAGGAGTGGGTACCCGAATAGCATTTCCAGTAAGCTTGCCACCCAGTTCTGGTAGTGCCTTCGCCACGGCTTTGGCAGCACCGGTTTCGGAGACGACCATATTCAATGGTGCACTACGACCACGCCGGTCACCCTTATGAAAATTATCAATGAGATTCTGATCATTGGTATAGGAATGAATAGTCTCTACATGACCATGTTGTATACCATATGTATCGTTAATGACTTTCAGTATCGGTGTAATTGCATTGGTAGTACACGATGCCGCAGAGACAATCCGATCACTCTCCTCAATCGTATTATGATTAATACCATACACAATATTTTTCAGGTCGCCTTTTCCTGGAGCAGTTAACAAAACCTTATCGACACCTTTGCTCTGCAGGTGTTGACTAAGTCCTTTTTTATCGCGCCAAACACCCGTATTATCGATAACAAAGGCATTTTCGATACCATACGATGTATAATCTACTTCAGCCGGGCTATTGGCATAAATAACCTGAATATAATTTCCGTTGGCGATGATAGCATCATTTTCCTCATCAACACTGATCGTACCTTCGAACGAACCATGTACGGAATCTCTTCGCAGCAGGCTGGCGCGTTTTACCAAATCATTGGCAGCACCGCTTTTGCGCACCACAATAGCCCGTAGCGCCAACGGACTACCGCCACTTTTCTCAACCAGAATACGTGCCAGAAACCGACCAATACGACCAAAGCCATAAAGCACAACATCTTTGCGCAGGGTAGCCTGATTTCCATGGTTTTGATCATACTGGTTCACTACCTCAGACAGTTGCGAGGCCAACCAATCTGACAGAGAACTCTCCTGCTGTTGACGGTAAGCAATCGCCAATTTACCAATATCAATATGACAAGAACCAAGGTTCAAAGTATCCAGCACTTGCAAAATTGCTAATGTATCCAAAGGTTCCAGTTCATGGCCTTCAGTCTGGCGCACAAAACGGTGAGACTTAACCAAATTGATAACCGACTGATTAATTACACTGCGACCATATATCGATGTAATCACATTATTTTGGCGATACAACCGACCGATCAGTGGAATCATTTGTTCCAGCAGCGCTTCTTTTTCCTGCCATTCGGATAGTTGTTTCTGGGTGTTTATGATGCTCACCATTGACCTCTTTTTTCCATCTTGTTTGTCAAAGGTGTGCATTATCAGGGCTATTTCAGAAAAACAGAAACGCATAAAAAAGAGTGCTTTCGCCTCATTGTCTCTAAAATAACTCTGCTATGAAACTTTATTACTGAATTCCAGGGAAGGTTAACAATGCTCCTCAGAAAAACTCAATTTGACAGCGGCTTCCGTCTATCCGCTGAAAGTTAATTACAAAGCACTGTCAAAATTACGGCCTTTATTGAACCTATAGAAGTAGAGTTTTTATTAATTAACAACATTAGAACAGATGATTACTTCCGCCGAAAACGTTTCCACTTAACCAGAGCCTGTCGGGCATGACGAAACTTGCGCCTCAGTTGTGGATCTGGCTCGTTGGTATAAAGCTGCTGATTCAATGCCAGCAGGTAATCAAGAACGGATTGTTTACCTTTGAAGGTTTGCTGATTCAATTCATCGTGAAGTTGTCCGGGCCCGGCCCCCCGGGACACAGAAATTCCGCGATCCAGCAGCATCTCTATCAGTTGGTGTAGTTGCAGATAATAAGGGTTGGTTTTTCTCCGGCCAGTAAACAAACCAAGAGACCACCCCCAGACAGTACCAATAACCACCATCACCACCACGCTAAACAAAACAGTTTTATACACATTGATATCGCCAAGTATCATACTTAGCATCATGGATTGATCTTCCATATCAAAATCCAATACCCAAACCTGCCAGGCATATTGCATGGCGTCCATCTGCTGACGCAGCCGGTTAAGCCATTTAAACCGATTCTGAAAGTTGCCCGCCATTAGCTGACTGTCATTGATGCTGATCGCCGAGCGTAGATTCTGTTCAACCCGATTTGGAGCAACATAGGCAGTCGGGTCCATTCGCACCCAACCTTTGTCTTCGAGCCAGACTTCCACCCAGGCATGAGCATCGTACTGACGAACCGCTATGTATTTGGCGTCAGCATTCCACTCCCCACCCTGATATCCAGCAACCATTCTGGCTGGGATACCAACAGCACGCATTAAAAAAGTATAGGCACTGGCAAAGTGAGCACAGAAACCTGCCTGACTCTCAAACAGAAAACGGTCAATGGTGTCAGTATCTCCGAGCAATGGCGGCTGTAGCGTGTAGTAAAACTGCTCCTGAAAAAACCAGCGGGCGACATTATGCACATAAGCTTCATCACTACCGGCCAGAGCTCGTTGCCGACGGGCAAATTCGCGACTCTGTGGATTCCCGTCTTCTGGCAGCATCAAGGCCCGCGATCGTTCAACACGGTTAAGATGTTTACCAATCACCGCATCTGGATAAGCCTCAAACTCAAAACGAGTTGGAGCAGAGATCGGCATTCGGTTGACCCAGCGATAATCCTCAAGCCCGACAGCATCTCCGCTGATATTGGCTGAGGGAGTCAGTGTAAATAACCAGGGTTGATAGCTGGTCTGGTAAATCACCGAATAGGACAGACTGCGCGAACCATACTCGATATCCTGCGGTACACTACTGCGGGTACGAAAACTGGTACGGGCCCAGTCACCCTCCCTTCCCTGCCGCCAGGTTTTGCCATCAAAATAGTTAAGAACAATACCACGCCAATAACGCTCGGAAGCTCTCGGCGGATTACCTTGGAAAGTCGCCCGAAACGCCAATTCATCACTACGAGCCAGATTGGCAATGTCCCCTGGGGTAACTTCATCTGACACGCCGGTTTTGGCAGAATCGGGCATCGGCACACTCCATAATGCCGGCAGCCTCGGGAACAAAAGATAGACCACCAACATTAATGGAAGACACAGCCCAAGCATATTCAACGACAATTTCAACTGCTCTCGCACCGGACGACTATGCGTCTGTTGCAAACTGATCAGACCTGCCGTCAATACGATCAGTAACACCAAGCTATAAAGCGTTATCAAAATACTTTGGGAGTACAGAAATTGTGTGCATACCAGAAAATAACCGGTATAGACCACGACCATTCCGTCACGCCGACTACTGAGCTCGAGATTCTTCAGCAGATAAGCCAGCATCAATAACGAGTTCACAGCTTCCAGCGAAATTGGTGGGACACCACTTAACGCAACACCAGTCACACCAATGGAAATAGCCAGGGTTTTTAATTGCCAGCCGGTTTTCTGCCAGTGCCCACGGACGATCCATAAACGCCAGCCCGCGGTTACTATCAACATGGGAAACAACCAAGATGGCAAGTCATCGAGAAATGACACCGCTACAGCGATTTGCGTCAATAACAGCCAGATTAAACTGGCGCGATGAATACTTTGCTGCCCGGGCTTAACGTTCATGACTCAGTCCATACGTTGCCAGTGCAGTCAGGCAACGAATCTTGTGTTGCTCACTCAAAGAGGGCGCAATTTCAGTACCGGGAATGCGCAATCCCCAGTGTTTCTGTTGTTCGAACATTTCCAGCACTCTGGCACACAAGTGCGACAATTTTTGTTCGGTGCCGTTAAGAGTCAGGTTGCTCCAATCAAGCCATTGATCATGATGCTGATAGTCAACGAACTCGCGACTGTGAAGTTTTCCAGTCCGGGCATAGGCCGGCCAATGAATACGCTTGATGGAATCTCCCTGTCGAAACTCCCTGATCAGGCTGAAATCCGATGATCCGTTCTTAATTTCCTGACCATCTTCAGTCTCATCGCCTTCGTGATGCACACCATCGAGTTGCAACGCCAGTTTTGGTTCGGGAAACACAACAGCAGTGACATCCGGGTGCATATACCCCCAACTTTTGGCCAGTCCGGTTGGAAAATGCGTCAGAATCTCCAGCCTACCTGGACTCAGATAACCTCTGGTCGCGGTATCATGAGTTAACGTGATTCTGCGCTGCTCACCTTTTTCCAGAGTGATGGTTACCTGATCCTGACCGCGCCAGCCGATTTGTATTGCTTGGCGGGCACGATTGCTATGATTGAAAACATCAAATTCAAACCTGACCCGATCACCGGCAAAACAGCTTCCAGCCCTTACCACCACCAGTTTCAATCCAGACAGGTTGCGATAGGTAAACAGTACATTGATGACCAACAATGCCAACAGCCAGAAAGTAACCATATATACCAGGTTGTTCTGAAAATTAATGGCCATTAGCAGCAGCGCCAGAATCAGAACAAACAATACGAGGCCCGCCTTCGAAGGCAAAATGTAGATCCGTTTCTGATTCATTTGCAGTTGCTTTTCTGGACGGATACGCTGAGAGAGCCAGCGATTGAATCGTTGCCAGACAAATTGTTGGATGATAGTCAGAGGATTCAGCATCTGGCTTATTCCTTACTCAGAACCTCTACCTGTTCCAGCAGATGTCTTGCCAGCACCTCATTTTGTTTTTCCGTCCTGCCCACAATACGATGAGCCGCAACCGGAACAAATACCGCCTGAACATCCTCAGGTAACACATGTGTTCTGCCATTCACCAATGCCCAAGCCTGAGAAGCCCGTAAAAGCGCTATAGCACCGCGCGGAGACAGGCCCAGTTCACAGCTTTCATCTTCACGGGTACGGGCAACCAGTCGTTGCAGATAATCCAGCAGAGTATCGGTGGCCGTAACTTTGGGAACCAGACTTTGAATATGTGTAAGAGTTTCCGTATTTAAAACCTGTTTAACCGCCTGCAACCGATCACGGCTATTGCCTTTCAATAATTGCAACTCATACGCCGGATCAGGATAACCCAAAGAAAAGCGCACCAGGAAGCGATCCAACTGAGATTCCGGTAAGGAAAAAGTACCGGCCTGAGATAAAGGGTTCTGGGTAGCAATTACAAAAAACGGCTCAGGCAACGGATAACTGGTACCGTCAATACTGATTTGCCGCTCTTCCATCGCTTCAAGCAGGGCACTCTGGGATTTAGGGGTAGCGCGATTAAGCTCATCAGCAAGTACAACCTGAGTGAACACCGGTCCGCGATGGAAACGGAACTGGCCCTTGTCCGGCTCAAACACGGGTGCTCCAATAACATCTGCAGGGAGCAGATCACTGGTAAACTGGATACGCTTGTATTCAAGACCTAATACTCTGGCAAGAGTCTGTGCCAAAGTGGTTTTACCCATGCCTGGCAAATCTTCCAATAGAATGTGCCCGCGGGCAAAGATACTGGCTAACGCCAGCTTAACCTGAGGCTCCTTGCCTAAAATCACGTCATTGATCGTGGCGAGTGACTGGTGAATAATCTGATTAAGCTTTTGACTCACTACACAACATTCCTTCAGGATCAAAAGCTTTTAATATAGAACAGTCCAGGCGATTAACCCACCCATATATCAGGAATACTGAACTGATTCATATTTGTAGCCCGGTGGCTGGAAAATTCCACAGGCAATATAGGCATTATTTTCCAGCGCTTTAATGTAGGTGAGTTTGGGTTCTACCCGATCGGTATGAGGATTCATATAGTGGTATTGATGCCATCCTTCGCCTTTGGTACGAGCTATCTCAATCAGTGGTGGAGCCAATAGCTTGCCATCTGCATCACAGGCATCTTTAAGGTTTTTCCCCACCAGAGGGGCTTCACCACCGTATGCCAGCATCAATCCGTCAAACTCCTGTGCCAGAATGAACAGCTCCCCTTGAATAAACTCACCCTCAGGATTGTTAAATTCGGCAAACGCTTTTTCCCGACCATGAGTCTTAATATATTCATATGCCTTGTCGACCATTGCCCTGGCATCATCAGGAGTCACCAGTCGGAACCGACCAATCATTTGTTTCATATCCCGGGCCATTTTCTCCATGCGCTCAATGGCAGCACTGTTACTGCTGATATTTTTCGCTTCATCGGTCATTAGATCCGTAACCCTGTGAATATTGCCAGACAAAGCATCTGTTGTGCTGGTCTGCTCTTTCGAAGCATTTTCAATATGCTGGATTTCAGCCACCACAGACTCAATGCTGGTCGCAATTTCTTCAAGGGCAATACCGGACTTCTTAGTCTCCTCAGAGCCAACACTTACCAAGGCAACAGTCTGCTCCATGCTCTTCACAGCCATAACAAGCTCATTGCGCATGGAAGTGACGGTTTCATTAATTTGTGAAACGGCTTCCGAAGTCTCGGCGGCAAGTTTCCGGACCTCATCTGACACAACGGCAAAACCGCGACCATGCTCTCCGGCCCTGGCGGCTTCTATCGCAGCATTCAGCGCCAACATGTTAGTTTGATCAGCGATACTTCTGATCATTTCAGTAATACTGCCAATCTCATCTGAACGCTTATCCAGCTGCTGGGTAATGGTCGCGGATTCGGCAACCACATCAGCCACCTGATCCATTGCTTTTTTGGCTGCTTGGGCAACCTGCTTGCCATGCCCGGCCACCTCGCGGGCTTGCTGAGAACTCTCCGAGGCCACGGAACAGTTATGGCTGATTTCCACGGCAGAGGACGCCAACTCTTCACTGGCGGTTGCAGAGGCATGAAGCTGTGATACCACTTCATCAATACTGGTCGACAGCTGTTTGGACTGCCCATCCAGTATTTTTGCAATACGGGCAGTGGCAACACTTTCTCGTCCAAACTTTGCCAGAACGTCACGTATATTGGTCGATAACTTATTGTAGTGTTCACCCAACTCACCGATCTGCTGAACATCGCCATAATCCAGTATCCGGGTGAAGTCCCCGGTAGACAGCCACTCCAGATGCTGTGCCACTTTATGATAAGAGCCTTGAATAAATTTTCGGAACAACAGAAAAAAATAAACCAGCAAACACAGTTGCACCGCAGAGCCTAGTAACTGGGCCGTTCGTATCGTCTGTATATTGGATTGACTGGAGAAAATCAAAAATGAAAATATAACTTCGATGGCAGTAATCAAAATCAGTATCAAGACCATCAATACTTTTAGTGATAAAGGGCGTCCCATAGCTGTCCTGACTCAATGAAGATATGCTTATTCAGATATAGTCCAATAAGTATTATCTTTCAACGAGCCGGGACAGCTAACCGCTAACAGACTGATCTGATGCAGGTTACGTTTTTTTAAGCATTGTTGTGCAGATCGATCATTGCACTTTTATCTTCTTTGTCTCTTGTCTCACGTGCAGAATCATTTCGGCTGGCCTCCAAAGCCGCCAAATATTGTTCATCAATATCTCCGGTCACATATTTGCCGTCGAAAACTGAACAATCAAACTCCCTGGTACCATCTACTTCATCACTCGGAGTTGCCGCTTTAATTAAATCTTCCAGATCCTGATACACTAACCAGTCTGCACCGATTGCAGTGCCAACTTCCCCATCACTCCGGTCATGAGCGATCAGTTCATATTTGGCCGGCATATCAATCCCATAAACGTTCGGGTAACGGATAGCTGGAGCCGCAGAGGCAAAATAGACCTTGTTGGCCCCAGATTCCCTGGCCATCTCAATAATCTGCTGACACGTGGTTCCGCGCACAATGGAATCATCTACCAGCAAAACATTCTTATCCTTGAATTCCAGGCCAATAGGGTTCAATTTCTGCTTCACTGATTTTTTCCGCATTGCCTGACCCGGCATAATGAAGGTACGGCCGATATAACGGTTTTTCACAAACCCTTCACGGAACTTGACTCCAAGATGGTTGGCCAGTTCCAAAGCACTGGTACGACTGGACTCAGGAATTGGAATTACGACATCAATATCATGCTCGGGATGTTCCCGCATAATTTTGTTAGCAAGGTATTCCCCCATTCGCACCCGGGCACGATAAACTGAACTACCATCGATAAATGAATCGGGACGGGCAAAATAGACATATTCAAAAATACAGGATGTCTGGGTTAATGACGGACCACATTTTTTAGTAAACAACTCACCCTGGGCGTTGATATACACTACTTCTCCCGGCTGGACATCACGGATTATGGTAAATCCGAGCGCATCCAAAGCAACACTTTCAGAGGCAATCATATACTCGGTGCGCCCTCTGGAGTCCGTCCGCTGACCATATACCAGCGGGCGAATACCGTATGGATCGCGAATGCCAAGCATGCCATAACCGGAAATCATCGCGACGACAGCGTATGCCCCGCGACAACGTTTAAACAGGCTTTCCACCGCCGCAAAAATGTCTTCCTCGGTCGGTTGCAGCTTACCCTGTAACTGTAACTCGTGGGCAAACACATTGAGCAGTACTTCTGAATCGGAGTTAGTATTGACATGACGTAAGTCGGCTTTGAACAGATCTCTGACCAACTGCTGCTGGTTAGTCAGATTACCATTGTGAGCCAGAACAATACCGTATGGAGAGTTGACATAAAATGGCTGAGACTCCGCAGAGCTTGCACTGCCGGCAGTCGGATAACGTACATGCCCAATACCGGTATTACCTTTCAACCGAGTCATATGACGGGTATGAAATACATCCCTGACCAAACCGTTACTCTTGCGCAGGAAGAATTTGCCATCCTGTTCAGTCACAATTCCAGCGGCATCCTGACCACGATGTTGTAAAACCGTTAACGCGTCATATAGAGACTGGTTAACAGGAGAATAAGCGTGTATACCCGCAATGCCACACATGAAAGTTTCTCTCTAAGTTTGAATCGGATTATTGACCAATATTGATCAACGCTTCGGAAGCTTTGTGAACATATTCACCGGTCCAGCGAATTACTGGTTCAAAATAACCTACCAATACAGAATCAGGCCACAATTGCTCAAGCGCAAACAGTTTCATGACAGCCAGAATGGCCACAACGATGATAACCCCTCTCAAAACACCAAATACCATGCCTAATAAACGATCCGTGCCAGTCAACCCTGTCATGCGAATCACTTCTGACAACAAATGGTTGATCATGGCACCGACCACCAATGTCGCTGCAAACAATATGGCAAACGCTGCCGCAATGCGCCAGTTGGGGGAGCTGATGAGGTCAGACATGAGATAAGCCAATTTGCCGGAAAATATCCTTGCGACGACCAACGCCAGGATCCAGGTGGTTAGAGACAAGGCTTCTTTGACAAATCCACGCTTAAGGCTGATGAGCGCGGAAACGATAATTACAACAACAATGATCCAGTCTATAGCGGTCATGCAGGGTCCCATGGCCTGATAAAAAGCGAGCGAATTCTATCAGACGGATAATATTTTTAAACTCGTTTATGACATATCAGTCATACCCTGTTGAGCTGACCTGCCAGCAACATACAGTGGAAAAGTTTAATTAGGCCTATAGCGGACGATCAGCGGGGGGCCACCCAGCCCTAGTTCAGAGGCAGATTTGGTCAACTGCTCTTTAAGTATGGATATTTTTTGCTGACTGGACTCAGGCCCGATAAAAACCTGCGTCAAAGTACTCCCATCAGATAAGATGCTTTCCTTGTTATAGGCGCGATAACCCTGTTGACGCAGCTTATCTCTCAAAGCTGCAGCATTACGAGTACTTCTGAAACTGGCGATCTGTAACGACCAGGCTTTCAACTGACCCTGGGCGTCAAAATCCTGGGTTTCAGTAGCAGCACGTGTTGCCGCAGGCTTATCCTTGGATGAAGAGGTTTTCGGGGCTGCCGGCTTGGAGTCAGGAGATTGAGCAACGGTTGGGGAGTCACTTTTTCGGGCTTCAACCGGAAGCTCCACCATCAGCTCAGATGTATCCGGTTTTTTCACCATCGGCGGCACTTCTATATTATCCACCTCAGGAATCCGGCCTTCACCATCCAACAGAGTAGGCACAATCAAAACTGCAAAAAATGCCAGGACGACAGCACCCACTACTCTTCGCTTTACCGTATCTTCCACTTCACTACCTTAACCGTGTTGGGCTGATGTTATCTGGATCAGACGTTCTGCATTGCTTGTGATACTGTGTAAAAAGAGCCACAAACGACTATATCCCCCGGGCCCGGCATTACCATACCATTTAATGCAGATACAACGTCAGGAGCCATTTTCACCACAGCCCGTATATTGTCGGGAACAGATTCTGCCAGTTTGAGGGCACTTTGACCACGGGGAACATTAAGATCAATACACACCAGACTAATGGGCTCAGCAGCTGCAAGAATCTCCAGCGTCCGACGACAATCCTTGTCAGTGAGCATGCCGACAATAATTACCGGATGAGCAATCCTCTCGGCCTGCAAGCGCTGCACTAACATCGCAGCGGCCTGAGGATTATGTGCCACATCAAGAATCAACCGATGTTGCTGATATTGCAACGTCTGAAAGCGCCCAGACAATCTGGCCTGTTGTAAGCCCTGAACGATACTGTCTACCGAGATGTTCAAGCCACTCAGATATAATGCCTGAATAACCGTGACGGCATTTTCCAGCGGTAATTCAGGTAACGGTAGATGCTCCAGAACAAACTCATCTCCAGCTGCGTTTTTTCCCTGCCAACACCACTCACCCGATTCATAAGAATATTCGAATGTGAAATCTTTGGCTTTCAAATAAAAACGGCAATCTAATGCGGCAGCACGCTCGACAACACCTTCAACATCGTATTCCTGACCACAGACAGCAAACCCTTTTGTTCTGAAAATTCCTGCCTTCTCACGACCAATCTGAACCAGATCGCTGCCCAGCCAATCCTGATGATCCAAAGCAACAGAAGTTACCAGCGCTACATCAGGGTCAATGATATTAACGGCATCCAGTCGTCCTCCAAGCCCGACCTCCAGAATCCAGACATCCAGGTCAGCCTCTTGAAATATCAGCATTGCTGCCAACGTGGTGTATTCGAAATAACTCAAGGAAATATCACCACGACTCTGCTCTATGTGCTCAAACGCTCTGACCAGTCGTAAATCATCTACTTCCTGACCATTAACCAGGACACGCTCATTAAAGCGCAGAATATGGGGAGAGCTATACCGTCCAGTACGATAGCCCTGTATGGCTAGAATGGTGTCGAGAAATGCACAGCTCGACCCTTTGCCATTAGTGCCAGCTACCGTAAATACGGTAGCCTTACCTTTGTTAATATTCAGTTGCTCAGCTACACGACTGATTCGTTCAAGACCGAGATCAATTTCCTGATGGTGAAGGCTTTCCAGATAAGAAAGCCAGTCTGAGAGAGTTTTCAGCGACACTAGGCAACGTTCTGATGATCAAGCTTTTTAAGAATAGCGGAGATTCGCGGGCGCATGTCCTTGCGTTCCAGAATCATATCGATTGCACCGTGTTCCAATAGAAACTCACTGCGCTGGAACCCCTCAGGTAACTTCTGACGAACGGTCTGCTCGATGACACGAGGTCCAGCAAAACCGATCAAAGCATTAGGTTCGGCAATATTGATATCCCCCAACAACGCCAGGCTCGCAGAAACACCCCCAAAACAAGGATCAATCATGGCTGAGATATAAGGAACGCCAGCCTCTCTCATACGTTGCAATACGGCACTGGTTTTTGCCATCTGCATCAACGACATCAACGCTTCCTGCATCCGGGCACCACCTGACGTCGCAAAACAGATCAATGGGATTTTTTGCTCCAGGCATATGTGTGCAGCGCGGACGAATCGTTCTCCAACCACGGCACCCATGGAACCCCCCATAAATGCAAACTCAAATGCCACAACCACTATTGGTTTACCCTCAAGCTGCCCTTTCATCGCAACTAATGCGTCTTTTTCTCCGGTCGATTTCTGAGCCGAAGACAGCCGATCCTTGTATTTTTTGGTATCCCTGAATTTAAGACGGTCTACAGGTTCCACTTCACTACCGATCTCTTCACGATTGTCTTCATCTAAAAACAAGTCCAGACGACGACGCGCCGAAATACGGTGATGGTGATCACATTTTGGACAGACATCGAGGTTTTTTTCCAGCTCTGGACGATAAAGAGGTGACCCACACTTAGGACACTTTCGCCACAGCCCCTCAGGAATCTGACTGGTTTTGCTTTCTGACCGCATGATTGAAGGCACAAGTTTGTCCAACCAGCTACTCATAATCCTTCCTTATAATCGTTATTGATTCTGATAAAATGTCCGAGATCAACGTTGGTCCATTGCGATACGCATCTGACCAATAATCCCGGAGACCTGCGTTACGATTTCGCGGGTTTCGCTGTTTTGCAGTTCACCCACCTTATTCACAAGCACTGATCCGACAACGGCACCGTCCGCCACTCTGGCAACGGCCTGTGCGGACTCTGGATCTTTAATGCCAAAGCCCACGGCTACTGGCAAGTCTGTAAGGGTTTTAATCGCGGCTACTTTTTCTACCACGTCAGCGACATCGAGCCTGTTGGACCCAGTCACTCCTTTTAAAGACACATAGTAAACGTAACCACTGCAATAACTGAGTATTCTGGCAGCACGCTCTTTTGAGGTAGTGGGCGTTAACAGGAATACCGGGTCAATCTGGTGATCAGACAATATGGGCAACAGTACATCGCATTCTTCAGGGGGGAGATCCACAGTAATCAGACCATCAACACCCACTTGCTGCGCCTGAATGGCAAATTGTTCGTACCCCATAAACTCTATGGGATTCATATACCCCATCAATACAACTGGAGTCGTGATGTTGGTTTCTCTGAACTCACGAACAATGTTCAATACGTCTTTAAGGCCAGTATGATGGCTTAAAGAACGTTCATTAGCCAATTGGATTGCCGGACCATCGGCCATTGGATCTGAAAAAGGAATGCCCAACTCCAGAATATCAGCACCCTGCTCTACCAGCCCATGCATCAGAGGCAAGGTTACCTCAGGACGAGGATCCCCACAGGTGATGAAAGGAATCAATGCCTGCCTGCCTTGCTCCTGCAAACGGACAAAAGTACTTTGTATGCGCTTCATGTTGATTCCTCTCAAATTTCCAGACCGTCTATAGCCGCAACGGTGTGCACATCTTTATCTCCACGGCCAGACAGATTTACGATAATACGCTTACCTTTCCCCATTTTACGGGCCAGTTTTTTGGCATATGCCACAGCATGGGATGATTCCAGAGCAGGCATAATACCTTCCACCAGAGTCAACTCGCGAAACGCCGCCAAGGCTTCCTGATCTGTAGCATCGACATAAGTCACCCGACCAATATCCTTCAACCAGGAATGTTCAGGTCCAACACCTGGATAATCAAGTCCGGCAGAAACGGAATGAGTACCTGTGATCTGGCCATTTTCATCAGCCATCAAATAAGTCTTGTTACCATGCAAAACCCCGGGGCGTCCAACACTTAAAGGAGCAGCATGCTGCCCGCTTTCTATTCCCAATCCACCAGCTTCGACACCATAAATATCAACTTCTTCATCATTCAGAAATTCATGAAACAGGCCAATCGCATTAGAACCACCACCCACACATGCAACCAGAGCATCAGGTAAAGCTCCGGTTTGTTCCAGAATCTGGCGCTTTGCCTCCCGACCAATGACAGCCTGAAAGTCACGAACCAACTGAGGATAAGGATGCGGTCCTGCGACTGTTCCGATGATGTAGAAGGTATCGTCAACGTTGGTAACCCAGTCACGCATTGCCTCATTCATGGCATCTTTAAGCGTGCGCGTCCCAGACTTCACCGACACTACTTCAGCACCTAGCAGCTTCATCCGGTACACATTCAGCTTCTGACGCTCAATATCTTCGGCGCCCATGTACACGACACATTTCAAACCCAATCGTGCAGCCACAGTCGCACTGGCAACACCATGCTGACCGGCACCGGTCTCAGCAATTACCCGGGGTTTACCAGTATACTTGGCCAGTAACGCCTGACCGATGGTGTTATTTACTTTGTGGGCGCCAGTATGATTTAAATCTTCCCGCTTAAGATAAATGTCTGCGCCACCCCAGGTTTCACTCAACCGACGGGCAAAATAAAGAGGTGATGGTCGTCCAACATAATGAGCCAGATCCTGGTCAAACTCTTCACGGAATTCAGGTGTCTCTTTAAGAGTGTTGTAAGTTTTTTCCAATTGCTCAAGAGCAAACATCAATGTTTCAGAAGCATAACGGCCACCATAAATACCAAAGTGACCATGCTCGTCCGGCATGCTTTTAAGATCGTTAGATTTCTTATCAGACATAATATTCTCCAAATTCAGCCACGCCTGAAAAATTATTCAGGCTTTCGCCTGTGCGATAAATCGTTTGAGAAGATGTTGATCCTTTTTACCTTTGGATTGCTCCACACCACCACTGACATCCACAGCATAGGGAGATGTGATATCCACCGCCTGCCGAACGTTATCCGGGGTCAGACCACCCGCGACAATTAAGCGGTGGCGCTTTTTCAGTTCAGGATCGATTAATTGCCAGTCAAAACACTGGCCGGTACCGCCGGGAACACCTTCTACAAAGGCATCCAACAGCAGAGCTGAGGCATTTGGAAAACACGCCATCTGATGGTCCAAAAATTCTTTGGACTCAACACGTAGTGCTTTAATGAAGGGCTTACAAAATTGTTGACAGAATTCATCTGATTCATTGCCATGAAACTGAATGCAGTCTATTGAAACCTGCGAAAGCACAAGAGTAACCCATTCTGGTTTCGGGTCAACAAATAATGCAACTTTAGTAATAAAAGGCGGTAATTGCTTAGTAATTTCAGCCACCTGCGCTGGTTCTACATATCTCGCACTTGGAGGATAAAACACAAATCCGAGCGCATCTGCTCCCGCATCACAGGCCACCAATGCGTCTTCCAGATTGGTTATCCCACAAATTTTCACTTTCATAGCATTAGCCTTTATCTTGCATCCAGGTTAAGAAGTTCGGACCAACAGGTGTTTCGGGCAACTCAAACATGGAGTCGTATATGGCATCCACAAAGTAAAGCCCGGCCGCCTTTGCAGTGACTCCGCCACGGTTTCTGTCGCATAAACTCAACAAATAACCGCACCAGTCAACCGGCTGTCGGCCAGATCCGATATCAATCAATACTCCCGCAATATTCCTTACCATATGATATAAAAACCCGTCGGCACGTACATCCAACACCAGCATGTTTCCGTAGCGTTCAACAGAGATACCTTTTATCGTGCGAACAGGTGAAGCCGCCTGACAATTTGCAGCTCGGAAAGTTGAAAAATCGTGAGTACCCACCAGGCTTTGAGCTGCCTGATTCATCACTTCATGATCCAACGGATATTTTATCCAGGTCATCCCATTACGCAGAATGCTATGTGGAATAGGATAGTTATAAATGACATATCTATAGCGGCGTTCACGGGTGCTGAAACGGGCATGAAAATGATGATTCATTTCTTTGGCCCATTGGATGGAAATATCATCTGGCAGCTTTGTATTTGTTCCGACGGTCCAACCGTAATCTTTGCGTATTGCATTGGTATCAAAGTGGATGACCTGCCGGCATGCATGCACGCCAGAATCTGTTCTACCTGAACAAATAGTATCGACTGGGTGATTTGCAACCTTGGAAATAGCTTCCTCAAGTACTGACTGAATTGTAATCACGCCAGTTTTCTGCACCTGCCAACCGAAATAACCTGAACCGTCATACTCAACGATCATGGCAACCCTGATCGGATAATCAGGATTGGAGGGGGAAAAAATTTCTTCCATAAGCCTTATAAAACAAAAACACCGGCTTAACTAGTAAGCCGGTGTGATGAATCAATCAAAAAAACAAGAAGTGATTATATTAACTCAATTGAGCAATCAGTTCCTGAGCTTTCTGTTTCTGCTGATCATTCCCTTCTGCCAACACTTCTTCAAGAATTTCACGAGCTCCTTCACTGTCATCCATGTCTATGTATGCACGAGCCAGATCAAGTTTGGTAGATGCTTCGTCTGCTCCAGCCAGGAACCCGAAATCATCGTCGAGATCACCATCAAGGCCAGTACCTAGATCTGATGACAAATCATCTTGCTCGAGGTCAGTTACTTCGTCCAACTCCGGAACCTCGTTCTGGGTTGGCATAGAGAACTCATCGTCTGAGCCAATGTCCATGCTTTCAAAACTGCTGCTTTCCAAGTCATTCTCAGCAGTCGTCTCGAAGTCATCGAGCCCGTCCAGTGCTTCAATCTGAGCATCTAAAGCTTCAAACGGATTTTCTTCTTCTCGAGGACTCTCAGTCTCAGAAGCCGGGCTGTCAAGATCCAACCCGAGATCGTCCAAACCTTCGTCCGTATCCAGAGAAAAATCCATGGAAAAGTCTTCACTTTCAGTTTTCTCATCCTTATTGGAAGCAGGAGATTCACTGTCAGTATCACCACCGAAGTCATCGTCAGTATCACCACCGAAGTCATCCAGATTAAAATCCAGACTGAACTCATCATTTTCTTCGGCTTTTTCACCAACAGAAGCTTCTTCATCAACAGTCGGCAAAGAGAAATCATTGTCACCCAGATCAAAATCAAGAGATGCATCCGACTCTTCTTTAGGGGTACCGTGATCGGCATCCTCAGACGAAAGATCTGTATCGAAATCATCTGGCAAGTCGAGATCAAAATCTTCCATTTCTGAAACAGGGGCTTCTGTTGTTTCACTTGCCAGAGTTGGAACCTCAGGTTCGTCAATGGCATCTTCCAGACTAACGTTCAAATCCAGACTGTCATCCTCAAGCCCTGATGACATAGCCATATCATCCTGTGGCATTCTGGCCTTCAATTCCGCCAGTTTTTGCTTGATATCAGGATCTGCATAATCAAGCGCCTTTGACATTGAATTGAAGCCACTGGCATTACCGGTCTCGGTATAAACCTCAGCGAGTTTCAGTTTGACGTCATCACGATAATCATCTTGAGCAATAGCTTTTTTCAGTAGTTCTTCAGCTTGGTCATAACGACCATAAGCAATATAAATATCAGCTTCAGCAACAACGTCAGCCTCTTCGCTGTCATCTTTGCTGGTAGCCGCATTAAATTCCTCGGCTAGCTCATCAACATCTTCCGCTGCCATTTCATGATCAGAATCGCCCAAATCGAATGGATCTTCATCATCGTCAAGATTGAAATCTGTTTCATCCTCATCCACCAGATTCTGATTGTTTTTACGTTTTGAAATGAAGTAGAAAGGCAACAAAACAACCATCAAAGCCACAAGCACTACAGCAATCATATTTGTAGTACTGCCCAGGATCATATCAATGATGCCAGGTTCCGGCTGAGGAGCCGGAGGTGGTGTAACCGGTTTTGGTTCTGGCGGCGGAGTTGGAGCAACCGGCTGAGGTGTAGGAATCTCTTGTGCAGTATTATCAGTAGTCGCTGGCTCTGACTGACCTTGATCAACAGGTGTCGTATCTGTAGAAGTGGACTCAGACGATTGGTCATCAGTTCCCATTCCAGCATCAGGGACAGCTGCCTGATCAACTGGCCCTGTATTAGTATCAGCATTTGCCTGTATGGAATCCTGATTCTCCAGAATAGTCCCGGTTTCACTCTGAAGGTTGATCATTGATTCCATAAGCTTGATTTGTTCTTCAAGCTCGCTGACCCTACTGTTGAGATCTTGTTTTTCACGCTCGTACTGATCATTCAGTTCAAGCGCCATCGCCAGTTTATTTTCCAACTCATCAATTTTGGCGACTGTTTCTCCAGCCGCAGAGGCTGAGTCAGTTTTATCTTTCGGCGTTACCAGCTCCAGATATCCATCTGGATTTTTCTCATTTCCATCTTTTAATGCTGACGTGGCTGAACCCGATGCACTGATGGGTACAGATGTTGGCTCATCTTCACGTTGAGGGTTCTTAAGCAGTTTATTTTGTCGAGAAACTTCTGCTAATGCGTCACTCTGGGAAATGGACTTGATTTGATCAGCAGTTGGGATATCAAGCAGACTACCGGCTTTAAGGCGATTAATATTATTGCCCATAAACGCAGATGGGTTGGAGCGCTGAATAGCAACCATTACCTGCTGTGGAGAGAGTGACCGATCAGGACGAAACTTAACCGAGATGTCCCATAGAGTATCATCCCGCTGAACCCGGTACTGATTTGGTTTCAGGTTTTCCTTGCGTGTTGGAACAGCCTGGGAAGTGGTCGTTGTGTTTTGATCGAACTTGACCGATGGCTGATTCTGAATAGTCGTAACACTGGACTGAGATGGCTTAGCCGCAGTCGCTGGGCTAATCACTTCTGACTCGATCACAGGTGATTCATCATATACCGGCGGATCCAACAGAACGGTATATTCTCTGAGCAACCGCCCTGCCGGCCAGTTAACCTCAACCAAGAAATTTAAAAATGGTTCCTGAACAGGTTGTTTGGTAGACAACTGAATCGCTTTCTGGCCATTGCCTTTATCAAGTACAGAGAACTGAATGTTGGATAAGAAAAAGAAACGCTGCACACCAGCCCGTTGGAAATCCTGATTACTTGCCAAGGTTGGCAATATTTCACCCGAACTCAAGTCCTCTTCCTGTAACAAGTCTATTTCTGCCGAAAGAGGCTCGTTCAAAGATGACTTAAGGGTGAGCTCACCAAGACCTAAGGCCTCAGCACCACTGGCTCCCAGTAAAACCACCAATGGCAATAGCGTAGCTAACTTGCGCACCATATCAGTTTTCCTTTTTTTTTGATCATTCAAATGAGCTAATGATGATTCAGCTGAAATCACAATTGTTTTTTTGTGAGACACAGTTCTCATTTGCAAATTTGTTGTTAAACTTTTGAGAAAAATCTTTCAAAACGTCGCCTAAGTATTAATTAATAATAGACTTTTAGCAACTTTTGCCCTGCTTAAAAGCACCCAACTAACTAACCTTTTTTGATTTCTCATTCGTTATTTTGACCGATATCACAGCTTGGACCATTAAGTCTATTCGTCAAAAAAACACATAATTTCAAATATTCAGTAATGACAAATAAGAATAATAGATCTATCAAACTGCAATTTGTAAAAAAAAAAGCCGGGTTACCGGCTTTTTTTTACACTATTAAAAACTATCTTACCTTCCCAGTACAATATTCAGAACCCTACGCAACGGCTCTGCAGCTCCCCACAATAACTGGTCACCTACAGTAAAGGCACTAATGTACTGCGGACCCATGGAGAGTTTGCGAATACGCCCGACAGGTACGGACAGAGTACCATTAACAGCAGTCGGCGTAAGTCCATGCATAGTAGCCTCTTTTTCATTGGGAATAACCTTAACCCAATCATTAGCACCTGCCAGAATAGCTTCGATGTCCGCAACAGGCAGATCCTTTTTGAGTTTGATGGTCAACGCCTGGGAGTGGCAGCGCATGGCACCAATCCGAACACACAAACCATCAACAGGAATCGGATCAGCACTACGTCCCAGGATTTTGTTAGTCTCCGCCTGACCTTTCCATTCTTCTTTGCTCTGACCATTATCAAGCTGGGCATCAATCCAGGGAATCAGACTACCTGCCAATGGCACTCCAAACTGGTCAGCCGGAAAATCAGCAGAACGGGCCTTGGCTGACACTTTACGGTCGATTTCAAGAATAGCAGAAGCAGGATCTGCCAGCAGGTCGGCCACTTCTGAATTTATCAACCCCATCTGATTAATCAATTCGCGCATATGGCGTGCACCGCCACCAGAAGCAGCCTGATATGTCATCGGCGAAATCCACTCGATCAAGTCCTGATCAAATAGTCCACCTAAGGCCATCATCATCAGACTGACCGTGCAATTACCACCGATATAATCTTTAACCCCCGACGCAAGAGCATCATCAATCACTTTACGATTGACCGGATCGAGCACAATGACTGTACCTTCTGCCATCCTCAATGCAGATGCAGCATCAATCCAATATCCCTGCCAACCGGACTGACGCAAAGCAGGATGGATAGACTTGGTATAATCCCCACCCTGACAGGAAATAATGATATCCATCTGTGCCAGTGCTTCCACACTGTTTGCATCCTGCAAAGTCGCTCCGGCACCGGCTTCCTCGGGAGCCGCCTCACCTGTCTGAGAGGTACTGAAAAACGTAACATCCAAGCCATCGAGATCACGCTCTTCACGCATCCTGCCCATCAATACCGAGCCGACCATTCCACGCCAGCCCACAAGACCGAGTTTTTTCATTCTGTACACTTCCTAAAGTTTATAAATTCATTTTGACAGTGCCGCCACAACCGCATCACCCATTTCCGAAGTGGTAACCTTTGTGGTTCCTTCAGACCATATATCCGGGGTTCGCAACCCTTGATCCAGCACATCAGACACTGCCTCTTCGATTGCATCGGCAGCGCTAGAAAACCCAAGACTATATCGATACATCATGGCCACAGATAAAATAGTAGCCAACGGGTTGGCAATACCCTGCCCCGCAATATCGGGTGCACTGCCGTGAATGGGCTCGTACATCCCTTTACCTTGCGCATCAAGAGAGGCTGACGGCAACATCCCAATTGAACCTGTCAGCATGGAAGCGCAGTCAGACAAAATATCGCCGAACATATTGCCGGTAACCATGACATCAAACTGTTTAGGATTACGTACCAGCTGCATCGCAGCGTTATCCACATACATATGGCTCAGCTCGACATCCGGATAGTCTTTGGCGACCTCCTCCATCACTTCACGCCACAGCACGGTTACTTCAAGCACATTAGCTTTATCAACCGAACACACTCTGTTATTGCGTTTGCGAGCAGCTTCAAAAGCAACACGGGCAATACGGCGAATTTCCGATTCACTATAAACATACGTATTGAACCCCTGACGCTCACCGTCAACTTCTCTGACCCCCCGAGGCTGGCCAAAATAGATACCCCCTGTCAGCTCTCGGACGATTAAGATATCCAACCCGGCAACCACCTCAGGCTTCAGGGTCGACGCTGATGCCAGTTGCGGAAAAAGAATAGCAGGACGAAGATTACCAAATAGAGTCAGGTTAGAGCGCAACCCAAGTAATCCCTTTTCCGGACGTAGAGCCATTTCATTTTTATCCCATTTGGGACCACCAACTGCACCCAATAAAATGGCATCACTGGCTTTGGCAAGATCAAGAGTCTGCTCCGGCAATGGAGAACCATGGGCATCCAGCGCAGCCCCCCCCACTAGCGCAGTTTCCATTTCCAACTGAAGCGCAAAACGCTTTTGAGTGACAGAAACGACTTTGGTGGCCTCTGCAATGATTTCAGGACCAATACCATCTCCAGGTAAAATCAGAATTTTTTTAGCCATATCTCTCTCACTGTCCAGCATCTGCAAATAACCAAGGGGTTATCGATTTCATCTTACTTTCATATTGTTTTATGGACTCAGCGTCCTGAAGCGTCAGGCCGATATCATCCAATCCATTCAACAGGCAATATTTCCGAAATTCATCAACATCAAAGGCCAATTCAGAATCATCAGGCCTGATAATCAGCTGCCGCTGCAAATCAACCTTCAGTTCGTAACCTTCGTTACTTTTAATGTCGCTGATGAGTTGCCGGACAACCTCAACAGGCTGGACAATTGGCAACAATCCATTTTTAAAACAGTTGTTGAAGAAGATATCAGCAAAACTCGGGGCAATGATGACCTTAAACCCATAGTCATCGAGCGCCCACGGAGCATGCTCACGGGACGAACCACAACCAAAATTTTCACCCGCCACCAGAACCTGAGCCCCCTGATAACGCTGCTGATTTAGCACGAAATCCGGATTTAGCGGTCGTTGACTACAGTCCATCCCAGGCTGTCCTTCGTCGAGATAACGCTGCTCATCGAACAGATTGGGACCAAAACCGGAACGCTTGATCGATTTTAAGAATTGCTTTGGAATGATCATGTCAGTATCAATATTGGCCCGCTCCATCGGCACCGCAATCCCACTGAATATTTCAAATTTACGCATCAGTCATGACCTCTCTTACATCAACAAAATGTCCCGCAACTGCAGCGGCGGCAGCCATGGCCGGGCTGACCAGGTGGGTCCTGCCTCCCCATCCCTGACGTCCTTCAAAATTGCGGTTGGAAGTTGAGGCACAGTGTTCTCCAGCCCCCAACTTATCAGCATTCATGGCCAGACACATGGAACATCCAGGTTCACGCCACTCCATTCCTGCCTCGATAAAGACTTTATCCAGCCCTTCAGCTTCTGCTTGGGCCTTCACCACCCCTGAACCCGGCACAACCAAAGCCTGCTTGACAGAATCAGCCACTTTTTTCCCCTTGATCACTCTGGCAGCTTCACGCAGGTCCTCAATTCTGGAGTTCGTACAACTACCAATAAACACGCGATCAGGCCTGATGGATGTAATCGCCTGGTTCGGCTGCAACCCCATATATTCTAAAGCCCGGGTAATAGCCTGCTTACGCGCGTCATCGACTTCATCAGCAGGATCAGGCACATTTGCACTGACCGGGAGTACCATCTCGGGAGAGGTTCCCCAGGTCACCTGAGGCAAAATATCTTCGGCACTGATCTCCACCACCCGATCAAACACTGCGTCGTTATCAGATACCAATTCACGCCAGGACGCTTCAGCCAACATCCATTGCTCGCCTTTGGGTGCATAAGGACGATTTTTGACATATTCAAGGGTAATATCATCAACAGAGACCATGCCGGCTCGCGCACCTGCCTCAATCGCCATGTTACAAATGGTCATACGGCCTTCCATGGAAAGACTGTGAATAGCGCTACCGCCAAACTCAATGGCATAACCAGTACCACCTGCGGTACCAATCACACCTATAATATGAAGGACCACATCTTTGGCCGTTACCCATGGCGATAACTGACCATCGACACGCACCAGCATATTCTTCATTTTCTTTTGAATCAGACACTGCGTCGCCAACACATGCTCCACTTCAGAGGTACCAATTCCATGTGCCAGTGCAGCGAATGCACCATGAGTGGATGTATGAGAATCCCCACAAACAACAGTCATACCTGGAAGTGTTGCGCCTTGCTCTGGTCCGACCACATGAACGATACCTTGACGCTCATCACCCATTTTAAATTCAGTGATATTAAAAAGACTGCAATTTTCATCCAGGGTTTGGACCTGAATTTTGGAAGTCGGGTCAGCAATACCATCGATACCCGCTTTACGCTCTTCCACTGTGGTAGGGACATTGTGATCTGGCGTTGCCAGGTTAGCCTGCAGGCGCCAGGGAGCACGCCCTGCCAACCTAAGACCTTCAAATGCTTGCGGTGAAGTCACCTCATGCAGCAGATGCCGGTCAATATAGATTAACGCAGTACCATCTTCTCTCTCTTTGACAACATGAGAGTCCCATAATTTGTCGTATAGGGTTTTGCCAGTCACAAGTCATTTCCTATCAAAAAATTGTTGTCTGAATCACCAACACATTCTAGGATTAATCAACAGATAAAACAAATTCATAAAATTTATAAATTTCATTACTTTTGGTAATCAATAAGACAAACAATGGATACTCAAGCGCTCATGGCATTTTTGGCGGTCGTGGAAACCGGATCATTTTCGGAAGCAGCTCATCGCCTGCACTTAACGCAACCTGCAATCTCCAAACGGATTCGATCACTGGAGAATCAGGTCAATGCACGACTATTTGACCGGGTAGGACGGGAGGTTCTGCTAACAGAGGCCGGCCGTGCATTGATCCCTTCTGCGGAACGCATTGCCCAGGAAATACGTGAAGCCCGCCAGATTGTCGGCAACCTGGCTCACAATGTCGGCGGCCGTTTGTCAATGGCCATCAGTCACCATATTGGCTTATACCGACTGCCAGCTACCCTCAAGAGCTTCATCAGCAGCCACGCTGATGTCGAGCTGGATCTGCACTTCCTTGAATCAGAGCGTGCTTATCAATCAGTCATCAATCGTGACATCGAGCTGGCATTCGTAACGCTGCCCAATCATTTGGACAAAGTGCTGGTCGGAGAATTAATCTGGCATGACTCTTTGGTGTTTGTGGTTGGAAAGGATCATATGCTGGCACGCAAAAAGTCGGTACGCCTGAATGAGCTGTGTTACGCCAATGCTTTACTGCCAGAGCTGGAAACCTTTACCTACCAGATTGTCAAAGCGCTATTCGATCAGCACAAACTGCCACTACGCACCTCTCTGCCCATCAATTTCCTTGAGACCATCAAAGTGATGGTCTCGGTGGGATTCGGCTGGAGTGTTCTACCACGCACAATGGTGGATGACAGCTTGGTGATCTTAGAGGTTGAAAACGTGGCATTGTCCCGAAAACTAGGATACATCCGCCACAGAAATCGGACACTCAGCAATGCTGCTCAGGCATTTTTGACTGAACTGGATAGAAATCTGGCGAAAACATAAGATCCATATATCGCAGCAAAGCCCAAAAGCCCGTACAAATGAGCATCCTGTGCCACGCGGGCATGAATGAAACTGGCAATCATGGAGTCAGAATAAAACGGTGTCTGCTCCCAGATAATCTTGCTGGTAATTGCCAGAACAGCAATATAGCGGATTATTAACGAATAGAATGGACTAAAGATCAACGCCAGACACAGCAGCCCATAAAGCACTCCGGAAAGCCCGGTATAACCCCACAGCTGCGGGTCAAACCAATAAATCCCTAATCCAACCAACAGTGCCAGAAAACAGAAAACCAAGACTCCCTGCCACTGCCCCAACCAAGGCGGACAAACATAAAAAACAATACTGAAACCAAACAAATTCAGCATCCAGTGCTGCCAGTTGAGGTGAACAAGATGACAGGTCAACAAACGCCAGAGCTGCCCATTATCTATGGCGTCACGCTGAAAACTCAACATCATCTGCACTGATTCCGGTGCAGCAGCGATTGCCGTGATGAGAACGAATAGAACAACCAGAAACCAACGTTGCCACAAAAATTCAAAAATACTGTTAACCAAGCCAACGGTCCTCAACCGGATATGAAATAGTGATCCCCTGGAACAGGAACCCCTCAGATCACAGGTTGCATGGAAATGACCATTGCACAATCAAACGTGACGAGATCTACCTCCAGTCCTGTAACCTATCACCAACACTACCACGAGCACACCTGGGAATACACTGAAGGAACCACTGGCACTTTGATCATCGGTTGAACTGCGAACATTCTGACTGAAACTAAAATCAGCATTCGGACCAAAATACACCCTCACCCCTAAGTCTTCCCCGTCATACGTCAGGCTGGAAGGTGTTGAGTCAGGCCCGAACTCATAAACAAGCTCTTCGCCTGGAAACGGATCGCCGGCATCACCAGAATTACGATTGTTGTCCAGATCAAACATGCCATCTGCAGACTCAATATCAATCAGCTTATGAGCTTCATCATCATTATTGTTCTTACGATTGTCGACATGAGAAATCAGCATACCACTACCAGGCAACCCCGCATCAAAAGAGCTATCATCACGCTGCTCAAGATACAAAGCCTCATAGCTGGAAAGCCTGATTTTGACATACTGGCCTGGCTGTAAAAGGATGTTCTTATCAGCATCATCTGCACTGACTTCGTCACCAAATCCGGTTTGCTCACGACTCCAGGCTAGCATTCTGGCCGGACTGTCTCCCAGCTTACCGTGAGCGGTGTTCCAAACCCCCGCTCCCATTAATCCCCAGGAGCCGATACCTTGTGAAGAGCCATCGCGATCATATAAATCAGGCAGATTGAAAACCAAGTGCCCGAGCTCATGAGCAATAATGCCTATCGTGGCAGAGTGATTTCCATGGAGCTCACCAACAACGACATAAGACCCCAGTGTCACACCGTCACTGGTCACTCCAGCATAACTCTGGTGCGCCCAAATATTTGGACGAGGAGCAGACGCACCGCCGTAGGCATTTTCGTAACCAGCCACAACAAACACCAAAGCCAGCTCCTGAGCGCTCACCCGGCCATCACTATTGCTATCATAAAGACTGAAATCTACAGATGAAGACAAGGCGGCCAAAGCCGTTTTAATCAATGTTTTGGCCGCCGCAAAGTCCGATCCACTGTCCGGATGATTCATGCCCAGGCTAACATGCCTGGAGCCCGCATCAATAAAGGAGAACCGATTGTTTGAAGTCCATTGATAATAAGAGCTTACACTTCCCTCTTCCCCAAACATGGTTTGCTGCCAGTCAGACTGGGCCGTTGAGAAAGCTTGATTACTGAAATCAACCATCACCATCATCAGAGGAACCTGTGAAGGAATACTGTTGCTCGTTGACCGAACCAGGCTAGATCGGCCAAGCAATTCCACCTGATTACTGGTCCAGACAGGCGTACTGCGTTCACTAAGCGCATCATTTACGGCTGGAACAACAGCCAGTGAAGGCAACGAGGCCACTAAAACCATCAAAATAATAGAAAACCGAACCACACTGCTCATACATCCGCACTTAAATTCACTACTGCAATGGTCACTATCTAAGTGCATTCATAAGCATGTCGTCGCGGGAAGTAACTATTCAAAACGACAATGTTATTTTCGTCGAAAAACCGTCATAAAACAGAATTTCAAAATGACATTTATTTGTCACACTTTGTAGAAATGAGAACTAGCCAAAGTTTCGACAGAAAACTCACATGTATTTAAGAAAAAGTCGACAAATTGAGTTTCAATTGTTGTGATACTAGATAGAAACAACAACTAAAGATTGCTAATAACTGAGCTGGATACCATGAAACTGATTAAGCGAATGAAACGAGGATTACTGGGCTTGCTGATATCAACGATCCCGATTTATGCGCCCAATGCCTTAGCGGATGCTGAGGTTATTATTTCCAGCACCATTTACCAGGAATACACTGTGACCGATGAGCAGGGCAACCTCTCTGCACAAAGAACAGAGGCAGCATCAGTTCACCAGGGAGATGAACTGATACTTGTTATTACTGTGGAAAATCGAGGTAGCGACGATGCAGTTAATATTAACGTCGATAATCCAGTTCCTAACGGAACCACTTATGTTGGCTTCAGCCAATCAAAAAATGCATCTGTTTATCTGGTTTCGAATAATGGCGAAGATTATTTTCCGGAATACACTCTGTTTAATACCGAATTACAGCCTCAGGATATCCGTTTTTTACGCTGGACGATCGAACACCTGGAAGCAAATGATCTGCAACAGCTGGAATTCAAGGTAACAGTAAATTAAACCGGCAACCCAGTACTATCCATTACTTTACGGAGTATAAAACTGGAATGAACGCCGCTAACCCCCTCTATCCGGGTGATTTTTTCCAGCAGCAACTCCTGATAAGCATCCATATCCCTGACTACAACCTTCAGCTGATAGTCCGCTTCATGCCCTGTAATCAGTAGACATTCGAGCACTTCGGGAAGTGTCGTAATCTTTGCCTCAAAATTCACAAACCGTTCGGGAGTATGACGATCCATAGAAATATGGACCAATGCCATCAGCGTCAACCCCAGTTTTTTGGCATCCAACATAGCCCGATAACCGGTGATTAACCCATCTTCCTCCAATGCCCGGACCCGGCGTAAACAAGGTGATGGTGACAAACCTATTGACTCCGCCAACTCCTGATTACTGAGTCGGCCATTATTCTGCAACAGTTCCAGGATATGGCGATCATAACGATCCAAAGGCATAGCATTTCACCCCAAAATAACAACCCGACATAATATGCTAAAGATTATCTTATTTAAGACATAAAATACCAACATAGATATTAAACAAACAAATTTTCGCAAGCACCTGCCAAAGCAATCACATTATAATTTCTTTCATCCGGTGACAGTCCCACACTTTCTGGTTTACCCAACTGGCAAGTGAGCATCATCAGCCTCACAAAGACTGACTGGGACTCTCCGGCCGCTTTCGCTATAAATATCCCCCTGCCATTGCATTTTTGTTTTCCACCTGTATTATTCCGCGCCCTTTTTATGCAGGCTGGAGACCAACATGTCACTGTGCGGACTGGATTTCGGTACCTCAAATTCAACCATCGGTGTGATCCAACATGATCAAGCGGTAATGGTACCGCTCGAGCAACATCCGATCACTTCGAACCCTGAAACCGCCTTACCAAGTGCCTTGTTTTTCGACTTTCACAGCGATGAAATATCTTTTGGTCGCAAAGCGATAGAGTCTTACACCAGCGGTCACTTTGGTCGTTTGTTGCGCTCTATGAAAAGTATTCTGGGATCCAGCCAGATGGAAGAAGGCACTCAGATCAAGACTCGTAAATATCTGTTTAGCGAAATCATCGCTTTCTTTCTAACCAATATGAAAGAACGTGCGGAAAACTTCTGCCAACAGGATATCGATTCCGTTGTGCTTGGACGCCCAGTCCATTTTAACGACCACAATGCCGAACTGGATCGTTTGGCGGAAGAGAAACTACGTTCTATCGCCGCATCCATTGGCTTTAAAAACATCTCCTTTCAGCATGAGCCGATTGCAGCAGCCCACGATTACGAGCAACAAATCGAGCGGGAGGAAATCGCCCTGATCATCGATATGGGCGGTGGTACATCTGACTTCACTATTTTCAGGTTATCACCATCCCTGAAAAACAAACCAGACCGTCAGGATGACATTCTGGCCAATCATGGTATCCATATAGGCGGCACCGATTTTGACCGCCACCTAAGCCTGGCAACCGTTATGGACCAGTTTGGCATGCATGTTCAATATAAGGATAAGCCTGGCGTGGAAATGCCGAAGCATTTCTATGTCGACTTGGCCACATGGCATCGTATTCACCTGCTGTATAGCCGGGAAACCTTATGGGGCCTCCAGGATCTTAGGCTGCGAATGGCGGAAACCCGTCCTATTGATCGACTGCTACAACTGATTAAACAAAAAGATGGCCACCGTTTGGCCGCTTTGGTGGAACAGGCCAAAATCGATCTGTCTGCTTTACCTCAGACAGAAATTCCTCTGGCCTTTCTGGAAGAATCCCCTTCATTATCATGCCAGGTCACCGGACACCAGCTGTCAGATGCAATCGATCATGACCTGCAACGTGTGTTTCAGGCAATAAACGAGACCTTAAGTCAGGCTAGGCTCAAACCGGGAGACATCACCACCATTTTTACAACTGGTGGATCTACCGCTTTACACGCGGTAGATCATTACATTCGCTCACACTTTCCAAAGGCAACATGTGTTCAAGGGGATCTTTTTAACAGTGTAGGCAAGGGACTGGTACTGGAGGCACAGCGACGTTATTGCTGACAAATAGCGCTTCTGCAATTTCGGGTAATTTCCTTGCCCTTTGAGCTGAACGCTATACTATAGATCCGGTTTTTAACTCTGTTAACGGGGAAACTCTTTACCGCCGATAATAGTAGCATTATTGTCATTTCCCGAGAAAGCCAGTCATCTTTAAATGGCTGCGGGGGCTATTTCAGGTAAGGTCCCGAAAATGTTTCCAGGCTCGCATGTAGATTAGGGCTAATTGTTTTAAAGCATGAAACTTAAACAAAAACTAAAGAAAACAAAAAAAGTTGTCAGCGATAATCAGGAAACCGACCGCTTTCCCATTACACCGGAATACAACAGCCGTACGATAGCCTACCTGACGATTTCAGCCAGTGCCGTCACTGGAGTGTATACTGGTTATCTATCCAACCTCTATATTTTGATGGTTGTACTGGCACTGGTTTACCCCCATCTGGCCAAATTTCTAACAGCCCCGATACGGGAGAAATATACCACTCAAGTGGTTTACACGCTGATTCTCTTTGATGCCGTTATGTATGGCGCTGTGACTGTGCTACTTGGTGCCTCTCCTATACCGACGATGCTTCTGGCAATCATGGCCAATGCATCGTTTATTACCACAGGCAGAGCTTTCTCCTACATTTTCTGCTTATTCTTTATGGCAGCGGGAGCACTGGCTACATTTTATCTGATACCCAACCAGCTTCAGATCATGGGCAGCTCGCCCGATGCCATGGCTTATGTGTTCGCCATCGGGGTGGGTATTTATGTTGGCGTTACAGCCTACTACAACCATAAACAGTCACGTATGCTGCTTGCTGCGAAAAACCAGATGCAGCAGCGAAATGAACAATATCGCCGGTTATCTCAAAAACTCTCCAAATATCTCAGCCCTCAGGTCTGGCAAACCATCTTTTCCGGCAAGAAAGATGTCAAGCTGGAGACTCATCGGAAGAAACTGGTAATCTTCTTTTCCGATATACAAGGTTTCACTGCATTATCAGAAGAAATCGAGCCGGAAACCTTGACGGATATTCTGAACCGTTATCTCACCGATATGTCCAAGATTGCTCTGAAACATGGCGGTACCATCGACAAATTCATTGGTGATGCCATCATGGTCTTTTTTGGTGACCCGGAATCGAAGGGCATGAAAAAGGACACCGAGGCCTGCGTATCCATGGCCATCGAAATGCGTCGGCACATGAAGGTCCTCCGCCAGAGATGGCGGGCTCAAGGCCTGAAAACACCATTGGAAATTCGCATGGGCATCAACACAGGCTACGCCACTGTCGGTAATTTCGGTGCTGAATCCCGTATGGATTACACCATCATTGGCAAAGAAGTGAATCTCGCCGCCCGACTGGAAAGTGCTGCTGATGCAGGGGAAATCCTGATTTCCTACGAAACCTACAGCCTGGTCAAAGACATCATATTGTGTCGGGAAAAAGGTCAGATTCACGCCAAAGGTTTCAGCCGTCCAGTGCCCATTTACCAAGTCGTCGATTTTCGCCGTGACCTTGGCTCCCAACAATCGTTCACTGAGTACGAGTTTGACGGTTTTTCAATGCATCTGGATCTGGAGAAGGTTAAAAACTACGAGAAAGACAGAATTGTCTCGGCGCTGGAAAAAGCAGGAAAACTGTTGAAAGAAAAACTGTTGTAGAAGCCGGCATTACACCGGCTTTCTCAAACAAAACCACTGTTCTATTGTCTCAGCAACCTGAGATTGTCGGATGTTACAGGATGCATTGACCGAACTGGATTGATATCAAGCCCTCCCCTGCGAACATATCGGGCACTCACTTTCAACTTGGTCGGCTGGCTAAGTTTCAATATATCCAAGAACATCCGCTCCACGCAATGTTCATGAAACTCAGTATGTTGTCGAAACGAGACCACATATCTCAGGAAACTCTCGGGGCAGATCCGCGGGCCAGCGTAACTGACAACCACACTTCCCCAATCAGGCTGACCGGTCACCGGGCAATTGGATTTCATCAGATGGCTGACCAGGGTTTCACTGACCACATCATCCGGTGAAATTTTCAGTAACTGAGGATCAGCTGTGGAGTAGACATCAATATCCACATCCAGCTCATCCACACAACTGCCCTCAACCGTATGTATTTTCCCAAACGGCTGTAATGCATTTTCCAGTGTTAAAACATTAACCTTGACCTCAGCACCTGCAGCTTGGCTCAAATCTTTTTCAATGGTAGCAGTGACCGAACCAATATCATCAAAGCGTGTTTGATTGAATGAGTTCAGATACAACTTCAACGATTTGGATTCAATCAAGCAGGGCGATTGCGCAGGAATAGTGAATTGCCCAACCGCAACCACCGGCTTGCCTTTGTTATTGAGCCAGGACAACTCCCAGGCATTCCAAACATCATAACCATGGAATGTTAACTCCGACGCTTCGACATTCAGAGTTGAACGATTATTCGCTCGGGCAATTGGAAATAATAAAGAAGGGTCATACTGGTCAGTATATAACGATGTTTTACCTAACGGTGCATCTGTCAAATCAGCCATTTTCGATATCCTAGTTCCGTAATCCATAACCGCGATTCAACAACACCCACGCCCATGCATATAGCACAACCGTGAACAACAGGATCATCAGATAAGCAACATAAATATTGATATCGCTCACCCCCAGAATGCCAAAACGAAATGCATTGACCATGTACAGTATCGGATTCAATTTAGACGCCATCTGCCAGAAGTCCGGCAACAGGGAAATCGAATAAAATACACCTCCCAGATACGTTAAAGGAGTCAAAATAAATGTCGGTATAATAGAGATATCATCAAAGGTCCGGGCAAATATGGCATTGATAAACCCACCAATGGAGAAAAGTATCGACGTCAAAGTTACCGTAGAAACAATTACAAACATGTTATGGACATGCAAACTGGTGAAATAAAGCGACAGCACAGTTACGATCAGCCCTACCAGTAACCCACGGCACATGCCTCCGATGATAAAGCCCAGCAGAATCGTATTATTGGAAACGGGTGATACCAACAACTCCTCGATACTTTTCTGGAATTTATTGCTAAAAAATGATGACGACACATTGCCATAAGAATTGGTAATGACAGACATCATGATCAGTCCGGGAACGATATACTTCATGTAATCGAATCCCCCCATATCACCGATCCGGGAACCGACGAGATTGCCAAAAATAATGAAGTACAGCACCATCGTGATCGCAGGAGGCAACAGGGTTTGCTGCCAGATTCTCATGAAACGACGAACTTCTTTGGTGACGATGGTTTGAAATGCGACCCAATTCTCCTTCATGCCTGGCTGCCTCCGTTTTTATTGATTAAATCCACGAATACTTCTTCCAATCGATTGTTTTTCGGACGCACGCTGGCAATTTCAACACCAGCTGCAGTGACTCCGGCAAGAACCGCATTCAATGACTGCTCTTTCTCAAGATCAAATTCAATCAGTGATGGTTCGGACTGGCGTATTGAAAACTGGTCAATGACGGCCGGAGGCAATTGCTTGGGTTGTTTAAAGTCCATTACAAAGGTGGTTTTATTTAAGAGCAGCAACAACTCTTTGGCTGAGGTGTTGATGGCTATTTCCCCCTTGTTAATGATCGCAATATTCCGACAAAGACTTTCAGCTTCTTCAAGATAATGGGTAGTCAGGATAATCGTTGTACCCTGTTGATTGAGTTCCCGCAGAAAATCCCACATGGTCCGCCGAATCTCAATATCCACGCCAGCGGTCGGTTCGTCTAAAATCAGCAACCTGGGATCATGAACCAATGCCCGGGCAATCATTAACCGGCGTTTCATTCCACCGGACAAAGCTCTGGCCGGCTCGGAACGCTTATCCCATAAATCCAGCTGTCGAAGCCATTTCTCCACTTTTGGACTGGCCTCTTTACGGGTCAGGCCATAGTAGCCTGCCTGCTGCATGACAATGTCGTAGACTTTTTCAAAATGATTAAAGTTGAATTCCTGAGGTACAACCCCAAGGTTTCTTTTCACCTCATTACGCTGATTGTCCAGATCATAACCATAAACAGAGACCTCACCAGAGGTTTTGTTAACAAGAGATGAGACAATACCAAGAGTGGTCGACTTACCAGCCCCATTCGGGCCCAGCAAAGCAAAAAAATCTCCTGATTGGACCGTAAGATCGATACCTTTCAGAGCTTGAAATCCGTTATCGTAAACCTTACGGAGATTCTGAATACTAAGAGCTGCTGTCATTGATAAACTCGCGCGCTAAAACAAGCGCCTATAGATTGGGTAGGAAGCATACAATTTCAACCGAGGTTTGCATGAAAGTACTCATTACCGGTGGAACCGGATTTATTGGCTCAGCCCTGACTCAAAAATGGATCAAGGAAGGGCACCATGTGACAATTTTGACGCGTCAGCAATTAACCAGTCGTGAAACAATCAGATATGTGTCTGCCTTGGATGACATCAATAACGAAGAAGTGTTCGATGTCGTGGTAAATCTGGCGGGCTATTCATTGTTTCAACGTCCCTGGACTAAATCGGTAAAACAAAAAATAACCAACTCCCGTATTGTCACCACCAAAGCATTAGTCGCGTTGAATCAACGATTACAACACCCTTTTGGCATACTGATCAGTGGTTCCGCTGTTGGTATTTATGGTGACCAGCATAACCACTGGCTCCCGGAAGATTCCCACCATGGACAACATTTTGGCGCATTGCTATGCGAGCAATGGGAACAGGAAGCACTACAGGCCGAACACCAGGGTACCCGAGTCTGCCTGATTAGAACCGGCATTGTCTTGGGCCACGGCGGTGCACTGCAACGGATGCAGACAGCCGCACGGTGTGGAGTCATCAGCCCTATCGGATCAGGCCAACAATACTGGCCCTGGATTGATATTGACGACGAGGTCAACGCGATTGATTTTCTCACCCAACATCCACAGCTGTCAGGAGCGTTTAACCTGTGCTCCCCCAACCCGGTCACCAATAGCGAATTTACCAACATCCTGGCCGGTGCGATGAACCGCAAAGTCCGCCTGCCGGCCGTACCCGCCTGGATTCTGAAAACCATGACCCTCGGAGCCGGCCAATTACTGATCGACAGTCAGCGGGTAGCCCCCAGTCAACTATTGGGAGCCGGATTCAAGTTCCAATATGAAGACCTGACTGACAGTCTATTACGCTACTGTCGTTAAAGCCCGCAGTTTCAGGACGTTTTCAATATAAGACCGTATTGCTTCTTTCAGGCCAATGTCGTGATGAAAACGCTCGGACATATACCAGCGATGTTCCAATAATTCGTGGTAAAGTTCTGCCGGATCCAATCCACCACGAAGATCCTCTGGTATGGCATCAATGGCCGGTTGATAGATTTCAGTCAACCATTTGAATGCAGCCACTTCTCTGGGAATGTGGTAATCGTACTCACGATTGATCCGGGCCCGGTACTGATGCAAATCGTTCAACAACCGCTTAGCCTGATTCTCCTGAACATCCAACCCCGTTAGACTCTGCAGTTTACGGCGATGATGCCAAGGCTCCACAACGTTTACGGTCATCTTCACTTTTTTCCCGGACTCCAAAGTATTGATTTCCATTTCCTCGACGTTGTAGCCCAGGTCATTCAGGCGTCGAATTCGTTTTTCCACTTCATGCTGCGCAGCAGTATCAAATACTTCATCACGCGTCAGCTCATCCCATAACGTGTTATACCGCTCCACCAGAAAATCAGTCAGATCTATAGGATCCATATTCAGGGGTAACAATCCAGCAGCCTGAAGATCCATCAAATCACCCGCAATATTGGTATGAGCGAGTTCGAGATCGTACTCACGTCGATGTCGTGTCATATCCGGTACAAATGAAGCTGTTTCAGCATCCACAAGATAAGCTGCCATCAACCCGGCATCACGTTTAAACAGCGCATTTGATAAAGAACAGTCGCCCCAGTAAAAACCACTCAAATGCAGTTTTACCAGCAAGTCGGCCAGCGCATCCAGCATCAGGTTCAGTTGATAACGATCAATTCCATTTTCGATGATGACCCGATATGGAAGAGTCCCACGCAAATATTCAGTGATCAGCAATGCCCGATCACTCATATCGAAATACTCTTCAAGCCACGAAACCTTTGGAACCTCCTTATCCCGGTCGCTAATCAGACCAACAGCTTCCACTACCGGTAAACCACGCTCTTCCAGCTCTTTCAACATGCTGTATTCATGTTCTGCCACCTTACGGGACAATTCCTTCAAAGCATAAACACGATTCTTATGGCTGATAAACTTAACGACATTCCGGTGGATACCGTGTGCCACTTTCACAAAATGCTGTGCCGGCCACTGAGTCAAATGTAAGGACCACGGCAAGCTGAGATCCGTAAGATAATGGCCGGGGGAGGATAATTGAAACTTCATATACAGTCCTGATCAAACACGGCTGACACACCGAAAACCGTTAATTAAAGCAAAAAAATAAACTAATCCCTATTTTAGTTCACACTTCATAATTAAACCCATGTCCACACCTCAAATTATCTATGAAAATTTTTGAATACGGAAAACATCAGGAGTATGGGTACTGAACTAAAGCTTATAAAAACCGGGTGGGGATAGAAGCAAATATACAGACACAAAAAAACCGGGGGCTCCCCCGGTTTCTCAGTTGAAATGCTTGATATTAGAGTCTGTTTTCAGTTTCAGCATCAAAGATATGAATTTTAGAAGTGTTCACATCCATTTCGACAGCATCCCCTGGGGTAGGAATTTTATGAGCATCCATTTTAGAAATGATCTGATGTTCTACGCCATCAACTCGCAAATGCGCTACCACTTCATGACCAAGAGTCTCAATAATTTCCACAGTACCGTTTAACTTGGCAGTGGTAACCCAGTCATGCTCGTCCTCAGGGCGAACATGCTCAGGACGAAACCCAACAACCACTTTTTTGCCCTTGTAGTTACTGACGGATGCTTTCCAGTCGTCCGGTACGGTAATAGTCAATGAGGGGTGGGTAATCGTCTGGCCATCATCAGAAACCGTCATGGTCAGAATATTCATGTTTGGAGTACCGATGAACTGTGCCACAAAAACATTGGCCGGGGTATCGTATAACTCCAGCGGGCTACCAACCTGTCTCAACTCCCCATCGTGTAATACCGCAATACGATCACCCATGGTCATCGCTTCGACCTGATCGTGCGTAACATATACAGACGTAATACCGAGACGCTTCTGCAGCTTACCGATCTCTGCACGCATTTGCACACGAAGTTCTGCATCAAGGTTTGACAATGGTTCGTCAAACAGGAAAACAGATGGTTTACGGACAATAGCTCGTCCCAGTGCAACCCGTTGACGTTGACCACCAGACAGTGCTTTAGGCTTACGGTCAAGCAAGTGAGACAATCCTAGAGTTTCAGCCGCTTCGTTAACAAGGCGATCAATTTCTTCGGAAGGCATTTTACGCAGACGCAAACCAAAGGCGATATTTTCGCGAACAGACATATGCGGATACAAAGCGTAGCTCTGAAATACCATGGCAACATCTCGATCTTTCGGGTGAACATTGTTGACAACACGGTCACCAATATACAACTCACCATCGGACACTTCTTCAAGACCAGCAATCATCCGCAGAGTGGTCGACTTACCACACCCGGAGGGACCCACCAGCACCATGAATTCTTTGTCCTGAATTTCGAGGTTTAGATTCTTAATGATATTAACATCGCCATAACTTTTAACGACATTATCAAATTTAATACTCGCCATGATATTTCACTCTTTGTTGTTATTTCAAAATGGAATAAAACGCGGAAAAAGCTCCTGCGCATATGATGTCAGGCTACAAAAAACCCTCTGTTTAAAGGGTTAGGAACCTCAGAACTTCAAGTCTACGGCTTTTAGCTACAGCTCGGCAAGCTTGAAACCATGAGACCGTTAGATCTATTGATCCGATACCTGTTTTCGAGTGTCAGATATCTGCCAACAGAAATTTTTGATTTGTTCATCTGCAAACAATTGTTGAACACTGACAGACAGTTTGCGACGCCAGTTCGGGTATTCGGTACTGGTTCCCGGCACATTAACCGGTTCCGTCATCAGCATCAGATCTTCCAATTGCAGTGCAACCAGTTGTGAATATCCGGAACTAAGATAACGGTGAATTGCGAGGTTTAAATCCATATTCATCTCGACAATTTCGTCAGCCTGCCCTGGATATTCGGCCGGTAAAAAACCGCGCTCATGCAATGCATTAAAGATCTGCTGTCGGGCCCAGGCACGGGTGGCATATTCGTGCCGGACAACCTCGTCATTTTCGAATAACTGCAGACGCTCCCTAAGCCTCAAATCTTCATAGTTCCAATAAGCAGCCAATGTCGGCATATCATGATTCACAACAATGGCCAGGGCATTCCGTGCATACTCTTCGGGTCGTTTACAGCCATGCCCGGAAATTTCAAAAATAAACACTTTATTCGAATAAAGTCCGGCTGCCGGAAAAGCCTGCTGCACTTCGACGGGAACAGTGCCAAGATCTTCAGCAATGATCATGCATTGATTGCGCTGGCTCTCCAGCAACAGGATGCCGAGCATGTCTTCAAACGGATAGTGAATATAGGCCCCTTCAGCCGCAGTCTCTCCGGGAGGGCACCACCACAGACGAAAGAGCGCCATCGCATGATCAATTCTTAGTGCGCTACAGGCACGCATATTATTGCGTACCAACGTAATAAACGGCTGATACCTTTCATTCCGGAGCGCAACAGGATCCATAGGAGGCAACCCCCAATTCTGGCCTAAAGGCCCAAGTGCATCGGGTGGAGCACCAATACTGATCTGTTGACGGAATGCTTCCGGATTGGACCAGACTTCCGCACCGCCCCGGTCAGCACCAACAGCAAGATCCCGATACAACCCCAGCCCCATTGATGCTGCTTTCGCGACCTCATCAGCCCGTTGTAATTGCTCATCACTGATAAACTGCAGATACTGATAAAAGAGAACCTCCTCTGCATGAGACTCTGAAAATTCTTTCACTTCAGCTGAATGAATATCGTGAAACATTTCGGGCCACGATGCCCATCCGATCGCAGCTGGATCCTGCTGATTAAAATATTCAGAGAGCGCTTCAAACAGACAATGTTGAAACAACGGCAACCCTCCCTCATCCAGGAATTTCTCGAATGACAGAAAGCGCTCCGTGTTGCGATTGACGTGATGATCCTGAAACGTTTGAAACAACAACCTGAAAGCATGCTGTTTCAACTGAGCCA
This sequence comes from Gynuella sp., assembly GCF_050297175.1. Taxonomy (NCBI): domain Bacteria; kingdom Pseudomonadati; phylum Pseudomonadota; class Gammaproteobacteria; order Oceanospirillales; family Saccharospirillaceae; genus Gynuella; species Gynuella sp. The sequence goes on from NZ_JBNKSF010000062.1 coordinate 87,288, forward strand.
CCCGGGAATAGGGGATCATTTTTTCAGCTCTCAACTGTGCCAGCTCCGACTGAATATCGGGACTGTGATACCAGTTCTGTAGCTCAGCATTATCCGAAAATTCAGACACCTTCAGAACATCAACATACAAAGGGTTAAGAAAATTCCGGTTGGAAGGGCTATAAGGACTGACATGTTCGGCGTTGACAGGATATAGCGCGTGGATAGGGTTCAGACCGACAAAACCGGCTCCCACGGATGCCAGTGCCTGAATCAGCTCTATCAGATCAGAAAAATCACCAACACCCCAATTGTTCTCACTGCGCAACGAATACAACTGAATGGCTGTACCCCAAATTTTTTCATTACTCTGCAAACGATCGTTCACATAACCTACGGAGGGAGTTACCACCAACATCACCGAAACAGTGCCGGTCGAATAAGTGAGTTCAAGAGAGTGATAGCCCGGCACAATATCCTGTGGTAGCTGAATCCTTCGCTCCTCAATCAGGGTTCCATTCATTTCATGTGACTGTAGCAACGGTAATTGCTGAAACTGACACTCCGGCAAGTTCGCCACTTCACCAGATTCTAGTACCAGAGATATACCAAGAGCCTCTTCGCTGCCAGCTGGCAGCCGGACTTTCATATCAGCACTCAAATGTGGTCTCAATACCACCACCGGGTCGCAGGGGTGTAACCAGTATTGACGCTGTAGCTTTGTAATCGCACGCTGAACCGCCTCGTCGGAGGAACAATCTATGCCGGTTGCCGCTATCAAATGAAGCATCCGCTGTGGACTGATCTCCGCAGTCTGACCCTTATAGTCGGTGTATGTCCTCTTAAACCCAAGCAGCGATGCCAGTTGCCAAGTCAATTCTTCCGAGTTGTTCACATGAAAACTCTTTTAGCAGATGAATTATTTAACAGCTTGTCATTTTCCGTAACAACATCTGACAAACCGCTCACTAGCGCTCCCGAATCAACACATTTGAGATATACACGTCTTCAGTGATGATCATATACAGTCTCACCCTCTCCTCCATCAAGCAGTTGGGCGTGATCATTCTGACGAATCAAATATTCAAAAGATGTCTGTACCGCCAGCGCAACCCGATACGGAGGAAGCTGATAAAACTCCTGCCAGGCTTTACCGCGTTCGGCATTGTACTGGTCAGCGTCATGATCTTCCTGATTAACCCAATTCAACCGGACCGCATGGCCCAGAATCACCTCGACCACTAATAAATGCGGAACTCTGAGGTCAGGATTCATTTTGAACAGACTGCACAATGCCTGAATCACTTCGATGGTCATTTGCCGGTAGGAATTGGTACTGATGCGTATCAGCATTTTTTCGATCAGGTTGGCAAACTGAGCCTCTCCACCCGTCATGGAATTGAGCGCAATATCAGAATCCATACGGGTACGGGAATCAAACCGATCCCCCAGCACAATCCCATGACAGTGATTCAGCAGACTCCAGAGGTCTGAAAAAAAGTTATCCTGAAAACGTGGAATCAGCCCCTGGACTTCACGCCACTTTTTCCAGTCCTTTTCCTCGCCCAACAGAGGGTCATCTTTACTGTCAAAATGGACTTCACAAATAGGGCCATGATGCATCGCCGGTAAGGATTCCTGGGCGATCAAACGCTGAACCGACATTTCATAGTTTTCCAGCACCTTGCGTACCCTGTCGTATAAATCATAGGGGCTTAAGGAGCACAGCAACTCAAATGCATCAGACGGCGCCAACGCTTGTTCCGATTGCAATTGCGACATTATGAGATGCATAAACTGACCCGGAATAAAGGTCTTCATTCCTTGAAACAGCGCAGGCTGATCTTTCAACAGTGCGGCCATAAACACAATGAGCTCCTGATTCAGTATGACCTCACGATCATCGTAACCGGTATTTTCCTGAATCAACCTCAATAACTCGCGATTATCCGGCACTCTGCGCAACATTCCTTTATCAGAATAAGTACGTCCAACCACCAACGATTTCTGCCGTGCGACAATCTCGGCAACGGCGTCTTCCAACCCATGCCAATAGCGACCAAGTGCACCTGCTGCTTTTCGAACCACGTTCCACACCTGCTGGTGACACGCAGTGTCGTACACTTCGTCCAGCAAGACTTTAAGCGTCACTTTAGGTGCAATACCAATCTCCGCTTGTAATCCTTTTCTGGCCACCAACTCCAGAAGAATATCCTGCTGTTCATATAAATTGACCGATTGGATCAAGCTGTCGATCAACTGCTCATCTGAGCGATCCGGTTGTAACAACGACAACATGTCATGGGCAATCGGCTTGCACTTTTCCAGCGTAAACTTTAACCACTTTTTGGCCCTTCTCGGCGACAGAGAGTAATTGTCCGGCAACTGATAGTCATGCAACTCATCAATACGCTCTATCGAACCACTATCAATCAGTTCCAACAACGGTCCAGTAATGATCTCTACAGACTCAACCTTATTGCCACTGCACTGCCGGGCAAACTCATAAATGGCATCTGCATCTGGTGCTTCCAGCATATCCCGCGTCACCAGAATCACCTGGATTGGCTTCTGTGGCTGGCACCAATGCCGGGATATATAACTGAGCTCGCTTTTAATTTTGGCAAAGGTAAAACGGTTGTCGGCGCTCAGATAAAAGCGAGACTGATTTTGGATATGAGATAAAAACAAACAGGTCTCACCCTGTAATTGGTAAAACTGTGCCGAAGCAAGAGAACGAGCACGTCTGGGAGGCCTACCAGTCAACCCCATTTCCCTGTCCTGCCCAAGAATGGCAAACAGACGCGGAAACTCCATCGCGCTCAGAATCCTCACAGGTTCGACATCGGACTGCGTTTCGGAATAAATTCCGTGACCTGCCAGAGTTTCTTTGACGTGTTCATCTTCTGCAATAAACGCTACCTGTATGGGGTTTTGCATACGTCGGCCAATGCGCTTATGAGTCCTGAGCGGGTCGATATCGTGTTTGTCTAACAAATGTTCATGAATCAGGCAGCCCAGCACGTACAGACTCTGAGTCCAGACCAAAGGAACGTTCTGATTGGCAATTCTGGCTTGAGAACCTGGATCTTCTTTTTCCTCCTCAATTCGATCATGAGGCACGATATATAGTTCAGGTAACAGCAATTGACCGTCTTTTTCCACTCGTAGGCGATCAAGCCGGTCACGGTAAAAACGGATCTGCTCGGCATCTTCACGAAACAGAGCATCGAGATACAAATAGGTGAAAAACAATGGCCATTCGGATTCGATATGCTCGAAACTTTTCAGTTCATGAAGTTCATAATGCAATCGGTTATGATCTTCAATAGCCGTTTGATGACCATCGCGCAGGAAGCGTTTACAACCATAAAAACCTGCCAGTTTAGCGAGAATCTCAGACCGTGTTTTTTTAACCAGAGATTTTTTCTCTACCGCAAAGGCAGGATAACCGATGATGGAAAGGCAGGCAGCATCGACCTCCTTAGACCATGATTCACGCGGCAACAAATGCTCTAAAACTGTCCGACAACGGGCAATTTCATCAGCCAGGACATGAATGACCCCCTTCTGGCCACATGCTTCTCCCAACAGATTAACACCACGAATCGCCTGCAGCGCAGCCTTGGCCATCCCCACTGAGCTGGCGTTGATTTCCACCCGGCCATTATTGATTTTGTTGCCGCGCTCCCATATTCCAAAATCAGGAGTACGATAGGCCCGGCCAATATACCAGACCAGGTTTTGAACAAAGTGTACTTCCTGTTCTGTCTGGACAATTCTGACACCTGACAACGTCATCTGTGCCAGCATCAAAACATATATAGAAGTGGCATCCAGTTGTAGATGTCCCCACTTGTCGTCATCCACCACAACATCACCCGAATGCGTGGAATACTTGGCATGCAGTGCATCCATGGGATTTTGGGTATATTTGAATCGTTCAACCTTGGCTGCCTGCCGCATCATTGAAGACAGCAGCCCCCGCATTAACCGTACAGTGGCATTTTCCAGTTGATCGACACGTTCCTGATAGCCAGAAGTTTTTTGGTAGGCCAGCAACATTCCCCACACGGCCTGAATGGAATATACGTTATCCCGAACCCATGCATCGGTATAGTCACCGTGATCATTGATGTCCGTACTCGCTGGAAACAAACCGGTATTCGGGTTCTGACGACACAGAATAGTGCGGTCGACCATGTCAAAATAATAATCCAGCCTTTGCAGAATATGATCATACATGTTGTTACCACTGAACCGTTTCACTGTCACCCGGACACCTTATTACCGGAAGTTTATAACATCCCAATCCCTGCAAACATCTGGCCGCTGACACATATAAAAAATATAACCCAACTGGGCCGAACATCAATCACATCAGACTAATGCCCGAGCCATCATCTACTATGCAGCATATAGCCCGTCAGTCAGAATGCGTCAGAACGAGACCCGTTATTGATGCCATTCACAACACCGCCCATACATTACATTTGCCAGGAAATCTCACAAACTGAACAGGTTTGCAATGGGCCTGCCAATAACTGCACGTTGGCCAGCAACTGGTCAGCTTTTCTTTTTCGCAACAGCCTGTTGAGCCAGCTGGGTAATCTCGGACCACTTGTGAGCCTCAACCATTGCCGCCGGGGCAACCCATGAGCCACCAACACACATAACATTAGGCAACTTCAAATAGTCTTCAAAATTACTTTCGCTGATACCTCCGGTTGAACAAAATCGGATATCCGCAAAAGGACCCGCCATTGCGTTGAGAGCTTTCACCCCACCATAGCTTTCTGCCGGAAAAAACTTGAAATGACGGTAACCATGCTGAAGCCCCAACATTAGTTCTGATGGTGTGGCGATAGCAGGCAAATAAGGCATGGAAACCTCTTTACCAGCACACAACAATGCTTCTGTCATACCTGGGCTGATGGCAAAATCACAGCCAATACGGTCAAGCGCTTCAAGCTGTGCAACACTCGTTACGGTACCGGCCCCGACAATCATCTCAGGCAATTGCTGTTTCAATAATGCAATGACATCCATAGCCACGGCGGTTCTTAAGGTAATTTCCAGAACGTTCACTCCCCCCTCAGCCAGTGCTTTGGCTAACGGTACTGCGTGGTCCAGTTCTGAAATGGCCAAAACCGGCATAACAGGATTTGCTAAGTTCAAAATCTGTTCGACATCATAGCGACTCATAAACTATTCTCCTGACAAAATTTAATGACCATTGTAGATGTGATTCAACACTGCTGCTGAGCCGAGCAAGCCCGGCTGAGTCGATACAATCAGATAAGTAGGAATATCAACGACAAAACCACTCAAGCGTCCTTTCGCTTCAAAACACTGTCTGAACGCACTGTTTTTAAAAAACTCAACAAATCGCGGCAGAATACCACCAGCAATATAGACCCCACCTTTGGCACCACATGTCAATGCGGCATCTCCAGCAAAGTGACCCAGAACGGAACACAATCGGGCCAGCGCTTCTTCACAAACAGCATCAGTCTTATTAATGGCAGCTGCACTGATTTCAGCTGCTTTCAAAACAGCCACTTCGCCTCTACGATAGAGGTGCAATGCCTGGTAGATATTTTCCAGTCCCATGCCAGATAGCAGCCGCTCGGCTGAAACCCGTTCATATTTGGTCAACAGATAGCGCAGTATTTCTATCTCGACTTCATCTGTTGGCGCAAATTGAGCATGCCCTCCTTCCGTTTCTACCGTAATAGGCACACCATGCTTATCAAATACCAGAGTCCCCAACCCAAGCCCGGTTCCAGGCCCAGTGACAACCATAGGCATATTTTCGATTGCTGTACCACGACCAATCTTGATCGCACCACTGGCATCGAGATGGGGAACCGAGTTGGCAAGGGCATTGTAGTCATTGATGAACTTCAATGAATCAAACCCCAATTGCTGTTTCAACTCAGAAACATAAAATGCCCAGGTATGATTAGTCATTTTGATATAGTCGGAATCAGTTGGACAGGCGATAGCCATGACCCCTTGTTTTATAGGCTTTATCTGCTCAGGAAGATGCTCGAGGTATGCCCGTACAGCATCTACAATCCCTTCGTATTCTGCACCATTCAAGGTTTTGGCGTAACACAGCTCCTGCTCATTCAGCTGCAGTTTTTCATCCGCGGCGAGCTGTTTCAGTGGGGCCAGCGCAAACCTCGCATTAGTTCCACCAATATCAGCAATAATTCCAAATTCCTGGGTCACAGTTTTTGTCCTCAATTAGTCTTCAAATCTGAAAACAGTGGCACCCTGCTCCGGGTTATTCACTGATGCACGCATATTGGCGAATAATTCCCGCCCAAAACCGAACTCATCGGGTCCCGGCTCAAAAGCAACCACCTTGCGCTCGTTAAATTCAACCGGGTCAACGATTACCTGCAAAGAACCAGCTTCCGCATCCAGCCGAATTAAATCGCCCTCTCTGATTTTTGCCAGAATGCCCCCCTGACTGGCCTCTGGGGACACATGAATCGCCGCAGGTACCTTACCGGATGCTCCGGACATCCTGCCATCTGTCACCAGTGCCACGCGATATCCGCGATCCTGCAAAACACCCAACGGTGGAGTTAACTTATGTAGCTCCGGCATGCCATTCGCACGAGGCCCCTGAAACCGAACCACTGCGACAAAATCTTTGTTCAATTCCCCTGCCGCAAATGCTTCCTGCAATTGCTGCTGGCTTTCAAACACAACTGCAGGAGCCTCAATGATCCGGTTTTCCGGAGCAACTGCAGACACTTTGATCACCCCAACCCCAATATTGCCACGCACAACCTGAAGTCCACCTTCGGGGCTGAACGGCCGGGTAACAGGGCGTACTACTTCTTCATCCAGACTATCGGCACTGCACCCCTTCCATTCAATACTGCCGTTATGACCTAAAAACGGTTCCCGGGTATAACGCTCCAACCCATAACCCGCCACAGTATTAACGTCTTCATGCAGCATAGAACCCGCCAGCAGCTCACGTATCACGAATGGCAATCCGCCTGCGGCATGAAAATGGTTTACATCCGCCTTACCATTTGGGTAGACACGCGCCAACATTGGTACAACGGATGATAATTCAGAGAAGTCATCCCAGGTAATTTTGATTCCCGCCGCTGCAGCCGCAGCCACAATATGCATGGTCAGGTTGGTAGAACCACCTGTAGTCAACAACCCTACCATCCCATTCACAAACGATTTTTCATCAATCATCCTGCCAACCGGCATATAAGAACCGTTGGTCGATGTCAGCCTTAGCACCTGTTGCGCTGCGCTTATGGTTAACTTCTCGCGCAAAGGATCGTTAGGATTGACGAATGATGATCCAGGCAAATGCAAGCCCATAATTTCCATCAACATCTGGTTGCTGTTGGCAGTTCCATAAAAAGTACAGGTACCCGCCGAGTGATAAGAACGACTTTCTGTTTCAAGCAACTCCTGCCGGGACACCTTACCTTCAGCAAACAATTGTCTGACTCTGGACTTCTCCGAGTTGGAAATCCCGGTCGGCATAGGCCCCGCGGGCACAAAGATGGTTGGCAGATGCCCGAACCTCAATGCTCCGATCAGCAAACCAGGCACAATTTTGTCACAGACTCCCAAATACAGCGCTGCATCAAACATGTTATGAGAAAGCGCAATAGCCGCCGACATGGCAATCTGATCACGACTGAACAGACTGAGCTCCATCCCGGTCTGCCCCTGAGTGACACCATCACACATTGCCGGCACCCCACCTGCCACCTGTGCAGTACAGCCCATTTCCATGACCGCTTTTTTGATCTGCTGCGGAAAATGCTCATAAGGTTGATGCGCGCTCAACATATCATTGTAAGCGGTTACGATACCCACATTAGCAGCATTCATAAGCTTAATGGTTTCTTTCTCCTGAACGCCACAGGCCGCAAAACCGTGAGCCAGATTGGTACAACCAAGCGATTGGCGTACAGGAAAATTTTCACCGGCTTTATCGATCAAAGCCAAATAACGAGTACGGCTGTTTTGACTGCGTTCAATAATTCTGTCGGTGACAGCCTGGACGGTAGGGTTCATAGTAGGGTCTCTGATAAGGTTTAAGCATGTGTCCAATAGACATCTAAATCGACAATAGACTGATCGATAACAGACCTAACCGGATATTCAGTCAACGGACCTGCCTGACAGGCCGCTTCAAAAATCTGTTTTTTCTGAGCACCGGTTATGTGCAGAAACAACGACTCAGTTGCCAGAATCCTCGCCAGCGTCAAAGTCATTCGCTCATGGGGAGCCGTCACTGGATCTGCAGCACAACAGCTATACTCTGTATTCATATCAACAGCTGCTGCCAATTGAGGCGATTGCGGGAAAAAGGATGCGGTATGACCATCCCCTCCCATACCCAGCACAACCACTGAAAATTTTGCTGGTAACTGTTGTAACACCGAATGGAGTGCAGCAACCCCTTGCTCAGCACTTGAATGCTCATTCTTAAGCCCGATAAATTGCGCCGCAGCTGCAAAGTTCTGCAACAAACAATCACGCACCAGCTTCTCATTGCTGTCAGCATGTTCAGGACCAACCCAACGCTCATCCACCAGGGTGACGATTACTTTTTCCCAGGCCAGCTCCATGTTGCTCAAATGGGCGAACAGCCCCTTTGGAGTACTGCCTCCAGAAACAGCCAGTGAGGCAACAGCGTTATTATCGATATCCCGCTGTAATTGCTCTGCAACAGCGATCGCCAATGCCTGATCCAATGCGTCAGTCGAAGAGTATTCATGTAAATTCATATGCTTCCTTAGAGTCAGTAAGCTTTAATCAGTACGCGACATTTACCAGCACAAACATAGAACTGCTGCTGACACATCACTCGCAGAATTTCCGACCATTCCAGTGGCCCGGCTACTTGCTTTCATGCCAGCTACGACCATCTTTGGCCACCAGTTCAAAGGCTGTCTGCGGCCCCCAGGTCCCGGACATATAAGTACTGGGCAACCCGGCATGCTCAGCCCAGCCAGTCAGAATGGCATCACACCACTTCCAGGCTGCCTCAACTTCCGCCCGGTGAACAAATAACGTTGAGTTACCCCTCATGACATCAAACAACAAACGCTCATAAGCCTCGGGAATTCGTTTATCAGCATACTTGTCAGGCTGAGTCAGATTCAGGGTAACGGGATGAACCTCCATTCCTTTTCCAAGACCTGGAACCTTGTTCATCATATATAGCTGCAGACTTTCTTCCGGCTGCAACCTAATCACCAGCTTGTTAGCCATAATGTTGGAAGATTCTGGGAAAATGCTGTGTGGAACGTCTTTGAACTCGATGACAATTTCGCTGAATCTCGCCGGCAGACGTTTACCGGTACGAAGATAAAAAGGAACCCCACGCCAACGCCAGTTATGAATATCAGCCCGGATTGCAACGAAGGTTTCTGTCGTGCTGTCAGGCTTTCCACCTTCTTCCTGGGTATATCCTGGAACAGATGCCCCATTTGCAACGCCTGAACCATACTGTGCCCGGACGGCATGCTCCCTGACCTCAGAAGCACTCATGATTTTAAGAGACTTCAGTACCTTGATTTTTTCGGCGCGTACAGCATCCTGATCAAGACTGACCGGAACCCCCATTGCCACCAGACATAACAATTGCAGCATGTGGTTTTGAACCATATCACGAAGAGCACCTGAGTCATCATAATACCCCCAGCGCCCCTCAACACCGACCGTCTCAGCCACAGTAATCTGTACATTATCGATATGGCTATTGGTCCATACAGGCTCAAACAACGCATTGGCAAAACGGACCGCAAGCAGATTCTGTACTGTCTCTTTTCCCAAATAGTGGTCGATACGGTAGATATTGTCTTCATCAAACACTTCCGCCACTGCGTCATTGATGACAATAGAAGAAGCAAGATCCTTCCCTAATGGCTTCTCAAGGACCACTCTGCTGTGTTCCGAAACCAGATTATTTGCCTTAAGTCCTCTGCAAATCGGGCCGAACAGCCCCGGCGCGGTGGACAGGTAGAATATGGTATTTCCAAGACATGCATCGTTACCGAGAACTTCGGATAAATGTTGGAAAGTTTCATTTTTACTGGCATCGACGGAAACATACGAAAGGCGCTCAGAAAAACGATCCCATACAGTTTCATCCATGTACTTTTCGGCCACGAACTCTTCCAGCCCCTTACGAACCATGCTCTGGAACTCAACTCTCTCCAGTGCAGTCCTCGATGCTCCGATAATTTTGGCTGCAGGCGCAAGCTGATCGTCTTTATCCAGAAAATAAAGCGCTGGCATCAATTTACGAATCGAAAGGTCCCCATTACCGCCAAATATCACGAAATTACAAGCGTCATTATGTAGTTTCATGCCTTTAAATGCTCTCCAAAAATAATGTCACATTAATGTTGTACGACCCCGAATCACATCGGCGAAAAGGTAATTTTTGTAATTTTCTTACATTTTGCCCGAATTCAGTATCTAATAACAACCTGAAACAGCAACCAGACATTCGCTTGAGTTGACATCCAGATCTGCAGGATGCACTAAAATTGATTCTGAATATAATTACAGAATTACATGACATTATTCATGTACGATAGCGCACAACAATAATAGTGGTATAAATATAGTGACTGAGACAGACCATAGCAGCAATCTTCTTGAACGCTTGAAGTCCAACCCGGACTGCCTGAGTAAATCTGAAAAAAAAGTGGCTCAGGTTATTCTGAGCAACCCTGACTCAGCCATTCGTTCCAGTATTGCCTCTCTTGCAAAAGCCGCCAATGTCAGTGAACCAACGGTAAATCGTTTCTGTCGCTCATTGGGATGCAGCGGATTTCCGGATTTCAAGTTGAGACTGGCTCAATGTCTGGCCACAGGTACACCTTATATCAACAGAGATGTGGAATCTGACGATACGGTTGAACAGTACACCCGGAAAATTTTCGAAGCGAACCTGAGCGCCATTAGTGATGCTCAGCGGTCATTGGATTACAATGCCGTTGCCAAAGTGGTTCAGACACTGGCAGATGCCAAAAAAATCGACTTTTTCGGTTCCGGCGGCTCTGGTCCGGTTGCGCTGGACGCACAACATAAGTTTTTTCGTCTGGGCACTCCTGTTGCCGCACATACCGACTCACTCATGCAGCGTATGGCTGCTGCCGGGGCCAGTCCTGGCGATGTCATCATGATAATTTCCAACACTGGTCGCACCATACCTCTCATCGAGGCAGCCACCATTGCCCGTCAGGCAGGCGCAACAGTTATCGGACTAACCACCCCCAGTTCACCATTGACGGAAGTATGCGATCTTTACCTGGGTGCAGAAAACTCCGAAAATACCGAAATCTATACACCGATGAGCTCCAGACTCATTCATCTGGCTATCATTGATGTACTGGCTACTGGGGTATCATTATTGAGGGGCCCTGATTTTCAGGATCATTTGAGAATTATCAAAGAAAGCCTGGCGGAAACCCGCATTTCCAACAAAGACAAGTAACAGGGTCGTCATTTTTCCTCTGCTACAATTGAACATTGTTTTATCGAAAGTTTGAAATGTAGTTTTATTACAATTTTTTAGCGGGCAAGATCACTTACTGTAGAATTGTTGCGCTATATCATGGTTAAATACGTAATAAACCTACATATTTAAGCCATCTTTTACGTGGCGGCCAAACCAGTCAATGAACTTCTGACTGATGGCCCTCAAAACTTCTATAAAGGAGCACAACATGTCTAAAATCCGTGTCGCGATTAATGGCTATGGCCGTATTGGCCGTAACGTTCTACGTGCATTATATGAATCTCCTGAACATCTGGAAAAAATTCAAATTGTTGCCATCAACGATTTGGGCGATGCCAAAATCAATGCCCATTTGACCAAATACGACACAGTGCATGGCAAATTCGTCGGGACTGTTGAGCAAGACAACGATGCTCTGGTTGTAAATGGCGACAAAATAGCAATTCTGTCTGAGCGCAACCCTTCTGAGTTGCCCTGGAAAGAACTCAGTGTAGATGTGGTTTACGAATGTACCGGTTTCTTCGCCAGTAAAGAAAAAGCCAGTGCTCACCTTGATGCTGGTGCCAAAAAAGTAATCATCTCTGCACCTGCTGGTGGCGTTGACGCTACTGTTGTATACGGTGTGAACCAGTCAGTTCTGACTTCTGACATGACCGTTATTTCAAATGCTTCCTGTACCACCAACTGTCTGGCTCCTATCGCTAAACCTCTTAACGACAAGCTGGGTATCGAAAGCGGCCTGATGACCACGATTCACGCCTATACCAACGATCAGCGCCTTTCTGACGTATATCACTCAGACCTCTACCGTGCCCGCGCTGCAGCTATGAACATGATTCCTACCAAAACTGGTGCAGCAGCAGCCGTTGGCTTGGTTGTGCCTGAGTTGGCTGGCAAGTTCGATGGTATGGCGGTACGCGTTCCAACCATCAACGTTTCATTGGTTGACCTGTCATTCCTGGCACCTCGCGAAACCACTGCTGAAGAAGTCAACCAAATTATTGAGGACGCTATTGCTGCGGACCCAGTATTGGCAAAAGTACTGTGTGTCAACAAAGAACCATTGGTTTCTACTGACTTCAATCACAGCACTTTCACTTCCAATTTCGATGCGACCCAAACAAAAGTACAAGGCAAGCTTGTAAAAGTCATGTCATGGTATGACAATGAATGGGGCTTCTCGAATAGAATGCTCGATAACACAATTGCGTTAATGAATGCCTGATTAGGTTCAGGTGGAAAAAAAGTCTAATGGTAATGCCATTGGACTTTTTTCGTTTAAGGGGCTAGCAAAATTTCGATAGCCGCTAACTTTGTAATAATGCGAACTGTTGCACTAAGCGAATTTCCGCTTATCGCATAAAAGAATAAATAACCCTTCAGCAGGCTTTTCCTTTGGGAATATATTTTGATAGTGGCTATGGGGACTTTATGACAGTACACGTTAAATTACGTAATGAGAGCCTTAAAACAGCGGGCTCTCATCAACAAATGATCTTCAAGTGAGAATTAGGAAATGACTAGACGCACAAAAATCGTCACTACTCTGGGTCCAGCAACTGATAATTACGAAACACTCGAACAACTGATTCTGGCAGGAGCTAACGTTGTTCGACTGAACTTTTCTCACGGCTCTCCCGAAGATCACAAACGTCGAGCCGACTGGGTCAGAGAAATTTCTGAAAAACACAGCAAGTATGTTGCCATACTGGGCGACTTACAGGGACCCAAAATCCGTATATCCCGCTTCAAGGATAAAAATGTCGAGCTACTTGAAGGACAGGATTTTTTACTGGATATCGATCTGGACAAAGATAGTGGTGACAACGAAAAAGTAGGTGTTGATTACCAAGCTCTGGCAAAAGACTGTGCTCCGGGAGACATCCTGCTGCTGGATGATGGGCGTGTTCGGCTGGAAGTGAAATCCGTGGAAGGTAACAAGATTCTGACCAAAGTTGTCCTGGCCGGTCCATTGTCAAATAACAAAGGCATCAACAAGCTGGGCGGTGGTCTTTCGGCCCCGGCACTGACCGAAAAAGACAAAGCCGATATTGTGACGGCATCTGAAATCGGCGTCGATTATGTTGCGGTATCTTTCCCAAGAAATGCTGCGGATATTAACCAGGCCAGAGAATTACTGGCTACCGCAGGATCCAGTGCAGAAATCATTGCTAAGATTGAACGTGCTGAAACAGTACTCGATCACGACCTTCTGGATGAAATTATCCTCGCTTCAGACGGAGTAATGGTTGCCCGTGGAGATCTGGGCGTAGAGATCGGTGATCCACAATTGATTGGCGTTCAAAAACATATTATCGAACGCTCCAGAATACTGGATCGTACTGTCATCACTGCCACGCAGATGATGGAATCCATGATCAACAACCCCTTTCCAACCCGCGCCGAAGTATTTGATGTCGCAAATGCAGTTTTGGATGGCACGGACGCAGTCATGTGTTCTGCTGAAACCGCTGCTGGTAAATACCCTGTGGAAACTGTCCGGGTGATGCACGATGTCTGCCTGGGTGCAGAAAAAGTCAGAAGAGCCCAACGCTCCAAACATCGTCTGGACGAACAGTTCAAGCGTACAGACGAAGCCATTGCAATGTCTGTTATGTACACAGCCAACCACCTCAAAGGGGTTAAAGCGATTATCTGCCTCACAGAATCCGGATCGACTCCGTTGTGGATGTCACGGATCAGCTCAGGTATTCCCATTTACGCACTTTCACGCCACATGGCCACACTGTGCCGCGTTGCCCTCTATCGCGGTGTCACCGCAACCAGTTTTGACGTGACCACACAGGATCCTGTGTGGGTAAATCGCAATGCAGTTGAAACACTCAAAAAACAAAATCTGGTATCCGATGGCGACCTTGTGATTATCTCCAAAGGCGACCACCATGGTGTTCATGGCGGAACCAACACCATGCAAATATTGAGCGTCGGTAATATCACCTGATTCGAACTGCATTACCAAACAAGCCAGTCTGTCTTTTCGGCTGGCTTTTTTACATATGAACTAACCTAACCTGAAAACAATATTGCTCCATCATTACGAGTAGGAGAGAGGAACCTGAAATATGGAACACGATATAGATCCAATTGAAACCCTGGAATGGCAAGATGCGCTGGCATCGGTCATTCGTGAAGAGGGTGCGGATCGAGCTCAATATTTATTGAAGCGATTATCCGATCAAATCACCTCTACGGGCCCAGATGTACCATTCGCACTGAATACACCATTCAGAAATACCATTTCGGTTAATGAAGAGCCTAAATTTCCTGGTGATCCCGAAATAGAACAGAAAATTCGTGACTGGATAAACTGGAATGCCGTTGCAATGGTGGTCAGGGCAAACAAAACCGGTGATGACCTTGGTGGCCATATTTCCAGCTTTCAATCTTCAGCAGCATTGTATGATGTTGGATTTAATCATTTCTGGCGTGCCCCGACTGAATCAAACCCTGGCGACCTGGTATATTTTCAGGGACATATCGCCCCGGGAATCTATGCCCGTTCATTTGTGGAAGGCCGCTTAAAAGAAGAGCATCTGGAAAATTTCCGCAGGGAAGTTGATGGCAAAGGCCTGTCTTCTTACCCCCACCCCTGGTTAATGCCAGAATACTGGCAGTTCCCAACCGTATCCATGGGGCTTGGTCCTTTACAGGCCATTTATCAAGCCCATGTCATGCGCTATATGGAGAATCGTGGTCAGATCGAGAAAGGTGGCCGGGTTTGGGCTTTCCTTGGCGATGGCGAAACCGATGAACCAGAATCACTCGGATCTATCAGCCTGGCCGGACGTGAACGCCTGGACAACCTGGTATTTGTGATCAACTGCAACCTGCAGCGCCTGGATGGTCCTGTACGTGGTAACGGTAAAATTCTGCAGGAACTCGAAGGCGTATTCCGTGGCGCAGGCTGGAACGTCCTTAAAGTTGTCTGGGGCAGCGGCTGGGATAAACTGCTCGCCAAAGATCACAAAGGCATGCTCGCCAAACGCATGGACGAAGTGGTCGACGGTGAACTGCAAGCCTATAAATCCAATGGCGGCGCCTATACCCGTGAACACTTCTTTGGCAAGTACCCTGAGAGTGCAGAGCTGGTCAAAGATATGACCGACGATGAAATCTACAAACTGCAACGCGGAGGTCATGATCCGTATAAGGTTTTCGCAGCCTATAAACAGGCCATCGAAAATAATAACGGACAACCAACCGTTATTCTGGCGCACACGGTAAAAGGCTTTGGTATCGGCGCTGGCGAAGCTCAGAATGCCACCCACTCACTGAAAAAACTCAGCCTGGATGATCTGAAGAAATTCCGTGATCGCTGCCGGATTCCGGTGACCGATGAACAGCTGGAAAAAGGTGAAATACCGTTCTATCGTCCGGATGAAAACAGCGCAGAAATGCAATACATCCGAAATCACCGCAACCATCTGGGCGGATACCTGCCTCAGCGCAGACCAAAAGCCCTGGAAAACCTTGAAGTCCCCAGCCTGGATTCATTTGAATCATTGCTGAAGGATACAGGTGATCGTGAGATCTCAACCACAATGGCTTTTGTCAGAATGATTTCACAACTGGCCAAAGACAAGTCCCTCGGAGATCGGATCGTGCCCATCGTCGCTGACGAAGCGCGTACATTTGGTATGGAAGGTATGTTCCGTCAGGTTGGTATCTATGCCCCTGAAGGCCAGCTTTATACCCCAAATGACCGTAATCAGGTCATGTGGTACAAAGAAGATCAGCAGGGTCAGATACTACAAGAAGGGATCAACGAAGCAGGCTCCATGTCATCATGGCTATCTGCAGGAACGGCTTATAGTACTTATAACAAGCAGATGATCCCCTTCTACATTTTCTACTCCATGTTTGGATTCCAGCGAGTCGGAGATCTGAGCTGGGCAGCTGGCGACCTCCAGGCTAGAGGCTTCTTGATTGGCGGAACATCTGGCCGCACAACCCTTAATGGCGAAGGCCTGCAACACCAGGACGGACACAGCCATATACTGGCTGGCACAATTCCAAACTGTGTCACGTATGACTGCACCTACTCTTATGAGCTCGCTGTTATTATCCAGAACGGCTTGCAGCGCATGGTTGGCAATCAGGAAAATGTGTTCTATTACATTACGACTCTGAACGAAAACTACGCTCATCCAGCAATGCCGGAAGGCGCAGCAGAAGGCATCAAAAAGGGCATGTACCTGTTTGAGTCTGGCGTCAAAAAAGGCAAAAAAGCGGTACAGTTACTGGGCAGTGGCTCCATCCTCAACGAAGTTCGCGCTGCCGCAGAAATTCTGGCCCAGGATTTTGGAGTTCAGTCAGATATCTGGGCAGTCACCAGCTATAACGAACTGACCCGCGATGGTTTGGCAGTTGATCGTCACAACATGCTGCATCCAGGCGAAGAGAGACAGACAGCTTATGTCACCGACTTACTGAAAGATCGCAAAGGTCCGGTTATCTCTGCTGCTGATTATGCCAAGAACTACGCCAACCAGATCCGCAAGTGGGTACCGGCTGCTTATCATGTCCTGGGCGCCGACGGCTTTGGACGCAGCGACTCTCGCAAGCAACTCAGACATTTCTTTGAAGTGGATCGTCACTGGATTGTCATCGCCTCTCTATTTGCTCTAAGCGAAGAAGGGTTGGTAGAGGCAAAAGACGTGAATGATGCTATGCAGAAATTTGGTTTGGATCCAAACAAACCAAATCCAATGACGGTTTAAGGAGTCACTAATGGCAACCGAAATAATTAAGGTCCCGGACATTGGTGATATCGAGGCAGCTGAAGTCATCGAAATCACCGTAAAAGTGGGTGACAGTGTTTCTGAAGACGATACCTTATTGGTTCTGGAGTCAGACAAAGCATCAATGGAAGTTCCATCTCCAAAAGCCGGAAAAGTGTCGCACATCAAAGTCAATGTCGGTGACAAAATCGGCGAAGGCGATGAGATCGTTTACCTGGAAATCGCTGGAGATTCCTCCAGTGCCTCCACCGAAAGTCCATCAACACCTACCGAAAAACCGGCAGAGACTTCCGCTTCAGCAGCGAGCTCAGCCATCACGCCAGTGCACGTACCAGATATCGGCGGCGCAGAAGGCGTTGAGATTATTGAAATCAACATTAAAGTTGGTGACACCATTGCAATCGATGATCCCATTGTCGTTTTGGAATCCGATAAAGCTTCCATGGAAGTCCCCTCACCCATCGAAGGTGAAGTGGTCGGCCTGAAAGTCAATACGGGCGATAAGGTGTCTGAAGGTGACCTGCTGATTGAAGTAAAATCATCCAGCGGTGTAACAGCAGAGACCGGCAGCACTCCAGCCCCTTCAGCTGGAACATCTGCAATTGAAACAATCAATGTGCCCGATATCGGCGGGGCTGAAGACGTTGAGATCATCGAAGTGAATGTCCAGGTCGGGCAGACACTTAAGGCCGATGATCCTATCGTGGTCCTGGAATCTGACAAAGCCTCCATGGAAGTCCCCTGCCCACAAGACGGCGAAGTTGTTAATGTCCTGGTCAAAACCGGAGACAAAGTGTCTCAGGGTACAGCGCTGATCGAACTGAAAAGCACTTCTGCCCAGGCACCAGCACCAGCACCTGCTCAGACGGCAGCAACTGCAGCACCGCAAGCACCCGTACCAGCCAGCACTACCACACCAAGCACTCAAAACGATGACATTGTAAAACCGTCAAAAACGGTTCATGCCGGCCCGGCAGTACGTCGACTGGCGAGAGAGTTTGGAGTTGATCTTGCTCTGGTTCGAGGCACTGGACCGAAAGCCCGGATTGTTAAAGAAGATGTAGCCAACTGGGTTAAAAACAAACTGAAAGAACCTGAAAAAGCCACTTCTGGCGCAGGTATTCCTGCAATACCCGATCAGGATTTCTCTAAGTTTGGTCAGGTGGAAATTCTGGAGCTCAACCGGATACAACAACTGACAGCTCAAAACATGCATCGCAACTGGCTGAACATTCCTATGGTCACTCAGTTTGATGAAGCCGACGTGACCGATCTGGAAACCTTCCGTCAATCCCTGAAAGGGGAAATGGAAAAACGTGGTGTGAAGATTTCACCATTGGCGTTCCTGGTTAAGGCATGTGCATCAGCGCTGCAGGAGTTTCCCAAGTTCAACGTGTCACTGATGTCTGACGGCAAACGCTACGTACAGAAGCATTACGTCAATATTGGTATCGCTGTCGATACTCCTAATGGCTTGATTGTTCCCGTTATCAAAGATGCTGACAAAAAATCAATCTGGCAACTGGCCGAGGAAATCATTGATTTTGCCCAGCGTGGACGTAAAGGACAGGTTAAGCCCAATGAAATGCAGGGCGGCTGCTTTACTATCTCCAGCCTCGGAGGCATTGGTGGTACCGCATTTACGCCTATTGTGAATGCACCCGAAGTTGCCATTCTAGGCGTCTCCAAAAACATGGTGAAACCACATTGGGACGGTAAACAGTTTGTACCGAGAACCTTCACTCCGCTTTCCTTGTCATATGACCACAAAGCAGTGAATGGTGCGGATGCCGCTAAATTTACCAACTACCTGGGAGCGGTGTTAGGCGATATCAGAAGACTGGTTCTCTGAACACCTGATTTTCCACATCCAGTCACAAAATGAGCCTCATTATGAGGCTCATTTCATTTGTAACTCAGTGTTGTTTTCCGGCAAGCCAGACCGACAGCACGGCGTTCACAAGCCGACCAAACCTTATCTCATCATACCGACCTGCTAATATTCA
Source organism: Gynuella sp. (assembly GCF_050297175.1). Classification (NCBI taxonomy): domain Bacteria; kingdom Pseudomonadati; phylum Pseudomonadota; class Gammaproteobacteria; order Oceanospirillales; family Saccharospirillaceae; genus Gynuella; species Gynuella sp. The sequence continues at coordinate 106,571 of NZ_JBNKSF010000062.1, forward strand.
TTCGCGCTTTAACAATGGCTGTGTTGGTAAACGCACCATAAAAAACAGACATATCAGCAGCATGCCTACCAGAAAATACTTTACGGCTATCACCGGCACCACATAAATAGACACTGCAAATGTCATTATGGTGACCCCTATTGCCCATATTTTGACCTTCTTCTCAATAAATCGATGTTCCTGCCAATCTTTGATAATCGGCCCAAATAAAGGACTCGAAATCACCCACCGATGAAACCGAGGAGAACTCTTAGCAAAACACGAAGCAGCCAATAACAGAAAAGGGGTTGTTGGCAGCACAGGTAAAAATATACCGATAAAACCCAGCAATACCGCCAACCAGCCAATAACAATCAGAAACCATCGCAAAGCCATACCAACACCATCACTCTGTTTTTCGAGACCACCATAAACATAGCCTTTTTTCGGGCAATACCTACCAACTCCACAGCATAAATTCATTTTGAAACTTGAAACAAGCATGGACCGCATGAGTAAGTAGGTAAATATGAAATAACTGACCATTTCGATCCATAAAAGCGATTACCCTTGCCTGCTTTTCCAGAACGTTTTATGCACATTATCTCCCCAAATGCATTTTAACGATCATCACAAGACCTGTGATGAAAAACAGAGATACAGCTTTAACGAACTGAATTTAAGAACACTGGAGCAGGAAATGAGGCTCAAGCGACAGGCAATGCTGCACAACTCTACAGAAAAACCTTAAGACATAAAAAAACCAGTCACAGAGGACTGGTTTTTTTAAAAATTTGGAGCGGGAAACGAGACTCGAACTCGCGACCCCAACCTTGGCAAGGTTGTGCTCTACCAACTGAGCTATTCCCGCATATTTCCAAACTAAACGCGACCTTCTACTAAAAAAAGGTGGCGTCCCCTAGGGGACTCGAACCCCTGTTACCGCCGTGAAAGGGCGGTGTCCTAGGCCACTAGACGAAGGGGACACTTCGTTTTCCACGTTGCCGTTGGAAGTGGCGCGTATATTACCAACGGATTTTGGGAATGCAATACTTTTTTTTAAAAAAATCCATAAAAATCAACCGCATACCCAAATTCTCAGAAAATCAGGCCTTACTCAAGCAATCCTTTCTTGTAGAGATTCTCATATACATAGTTGGTTGCCTGTACGTACCCATCGACACTTCCGCAATCAAACCGCGTGCCTTTGAACTTATAGGCCAGAACACAACCCTGCTGAGCCTGGGTCAACAGCGCATCAGTCAGCTGGACTTCACCATTTTTCCCCGGTGGCGTGTCGGCAATAATATCAAAAATATCAGGGGTCAGAATATAACGACCAATAATGGCCAGATTGGAAGGTGCATCATCTGGAGCTGGCTTCTCCACCATATCTGTGATCCGGTACAAACCACTTTTCATTTCTTCACCGGCAATCACGCCATATTTTTCGATTTCATCCATGGGTACTTCCATAACCGCCACAATACTGCAACGAAACTGTTTATATATCTGAACCATCTGTGCCAGAACGTTATCGTAACCTTCATCCGGGACACAGAGGTCATCTGCCAGAACCACGCCAAAAGGCTCGTTACCGATCAGGGTCTTACCGGTCAGGATAGCATGCCCAAGACCTTTCATTTCTGGCTGCCGGGTAAAAGAGAAAATCCCTTTTGCCATCACATCCCGGATAGACCGAAGGTATTTTTCCTTACTGGTACCGGCAATCTGGTGTTCGAGCTCATAGGAAATATCGAAATGATCGGCAATGACCCGTTTTCCCCGACCGGTCACAAAACCTATTTCATTCAAATCCGCTTCTAGCGCTTCCTCAACACCGTATTGCACCAGGGGTTTATTAACGATGGGTAAAATCTCTTTTGCCATCACCTTCGTGGCTGGCAAGAATCTTGTCCCATATCCTCCCACTGGAAACAAACACTTAGTTATCATGATCACTCCTTCTCATAGGTTTCTTTGTTTAGTTTCATTTAATTTATTCAGTAACAAACTTAACTAACTGGAATATTGCTTGGCATCTTCCTCAACCGCAATCTCCAGTTGTTCAAAAATGTGCGGTACCGCAGAGATTACCCGACTCCAACTTGGCATGAAAGGTGTTGCCATCGGGTTAGCCAGATAATCTTCTCCAGCATCCATGATGTTTTTCGCAAATAACTCCACAGCCTCTTCTTCTTTATGCCGATCCACCTTCAAACCATTGATAGCGCCATCGTTGTAATATACTTCGACATAATCCAACGCTGTTCTATAGTAAGCTGCCTTAATAGTTCGAAAATGCTCTTCCGTGATCAGCTGCCCATTAATGGCCAGTTTACGGTAGATAGCTTTGGTGATATCGCGACTCATTTTAGATAAGCCGGCAGTGGCATCATCCGGGGACAAATCCTGATGCTTATGATCATACACATCTGCGATATCCACCTGACAGATACTTTTAACACTGTAATTACGATGCAACTCTGCCAACACCCCGATTTCCAGTCCCCAATCACTTGGGATACGAATATTTCTTAAAATATCGGAACGCAGTGAAAACTCACCAGACAAGACATAACGAAACGAGCTGAGGTAATCCAGAAAATCATCTGCACCAAAAACCTTTTTTAGGCTGTGCAACAACGGACCAACCAACAAACGACACACTCTGCCATTGAGTTTTTGATCAGCGACACGCGCATAGTAACCCTTACAAAACTGATAACCGAACGCCGGATTGGCAACCGGATAAATGAGTCTTGCAAGCATTGAGCGGGAATAAGTCACCACATCACAATCGTGTAAGGCAATTGCTTTGGTGCGATTGGAAGCCTGAGCATAACCAATGCAATACCAGACATTGCGTCCTTTACCCAACTCCGCTGGCGCCAATCCTATCTCCTTCAGCTTCTGATCAATCTCCATCAAACGCGGACCGTCGTTCCACAATATTCTCAGCCGCTGCGGCAAGCGGCCAAAATATTTCAATGCATATCGAAATTCGTCTTCATCAGCCCTGTCCAGACCGACAACAATTTCGTCGACATAATCAACTTGTGACAACTCCTGAATAATGCCTTCCAATGCAGGCATCTCCAGTTCTGAAAACAATGAAGGCAGAATCAGGCCAATTGGATTGGTTTTCCGAAATCGCCTGAGCTCTTCCTCAAGGTCTTCAACAGGTCGGTCAACCAAATTATGAAAATTGGCAATAATGCCATTTTGAAAGAAATCTCCCATGGTTCCTCCGCTAGTGTAGCGCCCATAACTTTAATAATTGTTTTATTGCAGCATTCCATCCCGCCGGTCCGGCTGCAGAAGCCAATATCAGATCCGTGTCGGGTTTGCTTATAGACAGGTGCTCTCCTGAAGGTTTTGGAATCACAATCGCAAAATCAGCCCATTCGAGCATTTCCCTGTCATTAGCTGCATCACCAAGAGCCACCGTGCGACAATTGACTGCGACAGTAGTACGGTATAAATCAGTTACAAATCTAGCGGCGTTGGCTTTATTGTTGTTTCCCTGCACCGACACCAGCCGCCCTCCTTTAACAGCCTGAAGGCTGACACTCTGCAATTGTCGGTTAAATTCCTGGAGACTTTCATCACTGTCCAACCAATTGACGGGTTCACTGACTTTACGTTTAAGCGCGAGAGCCGCTGCATCGACCGATAACCCAGTCAATTGCGAAAAGTGATCCGCCCCCATATCGCTGGCAAGTTCAATATTCAGCGCCAGCATTTTTTTAAGCCGCTGGGCCTCCTCAATCAACCTGGTTCGGGGAACGCCGAGCAGACGGACACCATAACCCGATAATAGATCACCGTTAAATCCTGGCCATAATTCCATTATCAGATTTTCCGGTACAGCAACCCCCCCTCCATTTTCGAAAATAAAAGGATTCGACCAGTCTCGTTCCTGCATAAACAGGCGACCTTCGTCAAACGTTTTGGAAGTACAGGGAATTATAGGAATCTGGCGTTGTAGAAGATCCTGAATTGCAGGGGCAGCGGCCTCACAACTGTATGTATCGTGATCCAGTAACGTCCCATCCAGGTCGGTAAATACGATAATTGATTTGCTGAATTCCATAATCATCTTATTCGCTATAGTCATTAGCTCAGGTGCAAAGTCCCTGCCACCTATGTTTAATGGAAATTCGACCAATATTTGCACATTTTTGGTGCACAAATAAAAGTCCTATATGATATTTCCTCACTTTTTGTGCAAAATAACAAATGTTATCCAATTAATTGGATGATGATCCCAAAACGACCCGACTTTGAAGTGATTGATAACCTAAGATATCAATCAGGGTCTACACTATAGATATTTTCTTACGAACGGATTAACCGATTTTTATGAATGCTCTAATCACTGTCGTAATATGTGTCTTATTGGCAGGACTACTACTCACTATGCTTGTTATTCAAAACCAGCATAAGCGCAATATGGAAAGACTAAAAGCCATACAGGCTTTGAGCACGCAGAACAAACGACTGAAAAATGCCTTGAGACTGGACGCCTTACGCTTACTGACTTCAGATATGAGTCACTTTATCTATTCGGCACTTATCCGTAACACCAAAAAGATTCTGACACTAAAGCCTGATAACCCCGCCTATGTTAAAAGTGATCTGGAAGTCTTAGTCCGGGACAGTAAAGCATCCCCAAATGCCCGCCCCGGCAATGCTGCGATTAAAGACCCTGACCAAATCAAACTGGTTATGAATCAACTGAGATCTTTGTACGGCTGTGTCAAAGACTCACTGGAAGAAAAGCACATCACTGCACAGGAAGCGGAAAAGCTTGCCGGACAGATTGATCAAAGCATGATCAGTTTGACCATTACGTTTCATCACAATCGAATTAACGGCGCCCGATCCGTCAAAAGCTATAAAGAAGCCCTCGCGTATTGTCAGAAGCTGCTCGACTTTCTGACCAAAAACAAGCGTAGGGCGGAATATCAGCAGGAAATCATTGAAACCCGTCAGCTTCGTAAAAACATTCATGACGAATGGATCAAGCACAGTACGGAACAAAAACAGGCCCGGACAAAAGAACCGCAGGACGCAACCGATCAATTTGCCGATTTTAACGAGGGTTGGCAAAAGACCAACCTATATGAATGACCATCAAATTGCTATTCAGTCCCTAAAGGAACCTGCTGACTAACGAGCTCTGCAACCATATTTCTAAACCGCATCAAGTAAACAGGCACTGCCACTTTTTAAGTCAGGGTTTCGGTTTGAATGTTAACGATACGGAATTGATGCAATAGCGCAGACCGGTAGGTTCAGGACCATCGGGAAATACATGGCCCAGGTGAGCCTCACAATGGCTGCAGATTACTTCGATGCGATGCATGCCATGGCTGAAGTCTTCCCGTTTTATCACCCGCTCTTCATTCATGACATCATTAAAACTGGGCCACCCGCATCCGGCATCAAACTTGGTCGAAGAGCTGAATAACTCCTGGTCACAACAAATACAGTGGTAAGTGCCATCCTTATTCAGGTCCCAGTATTCTCCAGTAAACGGTCGCTCTGTTCCCTGCTGGCGTGTGACCCGATACGATTCCGGCGAGAGTTGTTGCTGCCATTCCTGATCTGATTTAACTATTTTTGACATTGTTCCACCTTATTCAATCACTATTGTGCTCATCACATATAAGTCGATAGCACACCAAACGCTTTCCGGTTGTTACAAGACCATTACCAAGGGCATATATATAGGCGGGTATTGCTTTTTTCTAATCTGTTTGTGAGATATTCGATCCATACACCCTACTCCTAGTTTTCCGGCTTCGGTATGATTCCAGTTTTTTCCGCGCCCGGGGACCTGAATGAATTCATATCAAAAATCAGACAAGCTTAAAAACGTCTTCTATGACATTCGCGGACCTGTACTGACAGAAGCCAAACGACTCGAGGAAGAAGGTCACCGCATCCTAAAGTTGAATATTGGAAATCCAGCTCCCTTCAACTTTAAAGCACCAGACGAAATCATTCAGGATGTCATCTATAATCTTCCAGAAGCTGAAGGATACAGTGACTCGAAAGGGATCTTTTCCGCCCGCAAAGCCATCATGCACTATTCCCAGCAAAAGCGTATCCGAGGTGTCGAACTTGAGGATATCTACCTTGGAAACGGTGTCAGTGAACTGATCGTTCTGGCCACTCAGGCCATTTTAAATGATGGCGATGAAGTATTGATTCCAGCACCAGACTATCCGCTCTGGACTGGTGCGGTTACATTATCAGGTGGAATTGCGCGGCATTACATCTGCGATGAACAATCTGACTGGACCCCTGACCTTCAGCACATGCGTTCGTTAATTACTGAACGAACCAAAGCAATCGTGGTGATTAACCCAAACAACCCTACCGGGGCCGTATATCCTGAAGAGGTCCTCAAAGGCATTCTGCAAATTGCCCGGGAGCATGGTCTCATCGTTCTGTGTGACGAGATTTATGACAAAATTCTCTACGATGGAGCAACCCACACAGCACTGGCCTCTCTGACTGAAGACGTTTTGTGCCTGACGTTCAACGGCTTGTCGAAAAACTACCGGCTGGCCGGTTTTCGGGCAGGATGGATGATTCTGTCAGGGCCAAAACAGCAAGCCAAAGACTTAATCGAAGGGCTCAATATGCTGTCCTCAATGCGCCTATGTGCCAATGTTCCGGCCCAACATGCTATTCAGACAGCATTGGGTGGATATCAGAGCATTAATGACCTGGTATGTCCGGGTGGCCGTTTTTACGATCAAATGGATATCGCCCATCAAAAAATCAATGACATTCCCGGATTAAGTGCGGTTCGCCCCAAGGGAGCGCTGTACTTGTTTGCCAGAATGGACCAGAGCAAATTTTCCATTCACGATGACGAGCGGATGGTTCTGGATCTGTTAAGGCAGGAAAAAATACTGCTGGTACATGGCAGGGCATTTCACTGGCCAGAGCCCGACCATTTCCGTATTGTCTGTCTACCGCAGAAAGAGATTCTGGTCGAAGCCATTGATCGCATGGCACGGTTCTTCAATCATTACCGTCAATAAAAGGCAAAACATGCTGGATATTCATATCACTGAGTTCTACAACGATACGGGACGTATTTTTAACCGACTGTACAGCCAATTCCCTCGCCAGATTACCCTCTGGGTAGACGAAATCAGTGGACCGGATCAACCAGACGAATATGGCATGCACAGTGATCGCTATATGGCGACTTATGCGACTATTTTGTGGTTACAGCAGGAGGGCTTAATCCGGTTTGATGATATAGACAAACATGATGCTTTTAATCACTGTTGTCTAACACTGGAGGGTTTTAGATTGCTGAGTGGTATTGCTGAGTTGGCGCAGGAAAATGAACGTCCAATTGACCTGATCCGCCTGGCATTGAAATCCCAGTCTTCCAATCAAATGGAAGTGGTCGTCGCATATATCCTGACATCACACCGTAAAACGACCTAATTCAACTTGGCGCTAACCTCTACGAATAGACCCAGGCACTTAATTTGAGTGCCTGCCTAATGCCCCTACCTTTTAACCACTATCCTGAATCCTATTGTTCAGCCCCACCGGATAAAAACCCCAAAAGGCATAACTAACACCAAACATGAGAGACATTATTTATTGCCTAGCAAATTAACCATAGCAGGTAAATATTTTAAGCTCATCAATTGGAATGATTTATTTTTTCAAAAAACATTTATGATTAGATATGTGACCCATGTGCAGTATTGACATAACGCCAATTGTTGGCCTGCTTTTCTGAAGGTAGAGTGATTGGCACTGTAGTCCAAATCAAGAGCGGATAGGATTCTCACTTACGAGAACCCGGACAATTTCGCTCTTTATGGAGGATATATGACCACATGGTCATCACACAGTTTCCCTCACCATGGTCCCTTTAAGGTGTTACCCGTCAGCAGAACTGGCGGGATTTTTTTGATAGATCAACACTTTCAGACCATAGTCAGGCCTGAGCTCTTCGACAAAACGAGCAGAAGATAACCGGCAAACGAAACCAAAATCATCGCCAAGCCGTGACTCCAGCATAGTTCGAAATTCGCCAACACTGATAGTCGGCTCATTCATAGTCACCAGCAAATAACCACGCTCCACAATCCAATCCCTAACCCTCAAAAGAATACGCTGATAGCCTTTGACAGGATCAAAACTGTCCTGTCTGACCGGAGGATCAATGATCACCAGATCAAATGGACTAAGCCGGGTAATCTTACCGAGAGACTTCAAAATATCGTGATCGAACATACGATGACGAGAAACATCACCTTGATTGAGGCGAATATTTTCACGACCGGTATTCAAAGCGGAACGACTCATATCAAAATTAACTGTTTCGTGACAACCGGCCGTTTCTGCAACCACAGAGAAAGCACATGTATAGGAAAACAGATTTGCAATTCGTTTACCGGCAGCATAAGAACGAACCCAACGACGCCCTTCCTGCATATCCAGAAACAACCCCGGGTTTTGATGATCAAAACGCAGACGATAAGCGACTCCATCTTCATAACCAACGCAACCATCCAAGGGTGTACCTGGCCAATACCATTGAGCGGGGCGTACAAAACGAAACTGAAAGGCCACGTTCGTCAAACGATCAGATAGCGACAGCAGTGCTGTCATTTCCTGCTCAAGCAAGGCCATATCGTCAAGCTTCCGGTACAAAACCACCACCAGCACAGGGCCAAACTTGTCCACAGTGACCGTTTCCAGCCCGTCATAACAACCGCCGCGACCATGGAATATACGGACACACTCGCCGGGCTCAAAATACTCCAGGCGCTCTAAAACAATATTTTTCAATAACTTATAAGGATGAATTACAGTCATATATGAATTTCTGTTACGTATTTTTCTTCACTTTCGAAAACGCTTCATTAAAATGAGCTTTCCAACAATAAAAACAACGGACAGGAAGGAAGACAATGACACAGCAGTACTATTCTCCCGGCCAGAGACCTGATTTCCATGGCGCAGCTATTCTAGATGATGAAGGAAATGAGACTCCAATTACCGAGGAAATGATTTTTAAAGCCTGCGTTGAGCTAATGATCGCTCAGGGACAGGAAGAAACCGTTTCAGAGAAGAGCGATTAATCGCTCTTCACATCAAAGCCGCATGCAGTCAGCCACTCAGCTAAAGCAGGGTCACGAGTCGAAACCACCAGAGAACCAAACTCCCGCCGGACAGGATAGTCTTTCCGTAATTGATCAAACTCTTCTGCCCAAAAAGAAACATTCCCTTCATGTAATGCCTGACGCATTGCCTGAGAATCCTGATAAATGTTGTACACCTGCGCAATAGATTGCTTCAACGCCTCTTCAGGGGTCAAACCAGCTCCCAGTTCTATCGGTTTAGGTAGTTGCAGCATTGATTTTTGTTCTGCCTGATAACGCTTTCCAAGATGCTCACAAAGAGCTTTATACAGCATCCAAGTGCCTCGCAGCTTGCCATCCAGGCTATAACCGGCTATGTGAGGCGTTGAAATCTTCGTCAACGGCAGCATGGCCGGTGATACTGCCGGTTCTGTTTCCCATACATCCAGTACCAGTTGCAGATCATTCGCCTGCTGCATTCGGCTGAGTAAGGCGGACTCTTTTATGACTGGCCCACGTCCGGCATTGACTAACACACAGCCAGGCTTCAGTGCATTGATGAACGCTTCATCAATCAGATGATAAGTCGGGTATTGACCCGATTTGGTCAACGGCGTGTGCAGGCAAACGACATCGCATGTACTGAGATCCGTTAAAGAGGCAAATCCTTCGCCCTGTCGATCTGCCAGAGGTGGGTCATTTTTTAAAACCTCCAGCCCCATTCGTTCCAACCTTCGGGCCAGTCGTCCCCCCACATTACCACAGCCGACCACACCATAACGCAACTCATCCAAACGCTTTGCTGCGGGCTTAACCGCCATAATGGCGGCAAGCACATAGTCCACCACGCTGTCAGCGTTACAACCAGGGCTATGGTGAAAAGCAATATTTCTGCTCTTTAAATAAGCCTGATCAATATGATCCGTACCGATGGTGGCACTACCAACGAAAAAAATATCAGTACCATCCAGCAGCTCTGCATTCACCTGAGTGACGCTGCGCACCAGCAGCACATCAGCATCGGATAAATCTGAGTTTTTCATCGTCCTGCCAGGCAAACGAACAATATCTTCGGCCATAGAGCCAAACAGCGTTTCAACATCCGGCATATTTTCATCGGCAACAATTTTCATAACACCAAACCTTTTAAAAATGATTTCTGTCTGTGCGGTAACGCTATGGACGAGACAAAAATGTCCAGCCTATCAGCATCGATGGACGCAATATCCCATGGATCCGGTCGCCCCGGTAAAGGCGCATCACGGTATAACCGAGTCAACTGGTGATTGAGCAACAGCCTTGACCGATGGGCCTGAATCTGACGATAGATACTTTGCTTCGCCCGAATAGTGGATTTCAGAACCCGTTCGGGTTGATCCAGTAATGTGTTCAGATCTCCCACTTCATTTAACAGCCGGGCTGCAGTCTTAGCACCGACACCTGAAAGCCCCTGGATATTGTCAGAAGCATCACCACACAACGCCAACAGCTCAGGCATTTTCGATGGCTCGATCTGCCAGTGATCACAAACCTGCTCATAACCCGACAAAACCGGGGATTTGCCATCCCACATCCAGTCATTCGGACGCAATAACTGAAAAATATCTTTATCAGACGTCACTAATACAACCGATTGCATTGAATACCATTGCGCCTGGACACTGGCCATCAGATCATCGGCCTCATGCTGACGACTTTTCAGGCAAGGCAATCCCAGAGCCTGAATTAGCTCAAAGCAACTATTCATCTGGTATTCAAGAGATTCATCCGGAAGAGCCCGGTTGGCTTTATATGAAGGGTCGAGTTGATGCCTCAAGCCTGAGAACAGGCTGGCATCAAAACAAAAAACCATCTGCTCTGGATGGGATACCAGTAACCGCAGCACAAAATCCGTAAAACCAATAACAGCATTGACCGGTCGCCCCTGCTGATCCGAAAATCGGTCTGGCCAGCCAAACCAGGCTCTGAATATAAAGATACTGCCATCTATGAGCAGTACCTTGTGTTCCAGCGGCGGAGTTATTCGGTCAGTTTTGCTGTTTCGCTCAACCATTCAACGGGTGGATATGAGAGTTCAAGTTTATGACCAATGTACTTTTCCAGAGCAGGAATCTGGAACGAATCGTCCTCACATGCAAAGCTGATGGATTTCCCTTTAGCGCCAGCACGCCCTGTTCTACCTATGCGGTGTACATAGTCTTCCGGATCTTCCGGCAACGTATAATTAATAACGTGGCTGACACCTTCAACATGGATACCTCGACCAGCAACATCTGTTGCCACCAGCACCTTGACTGAACCTTGTTTAAACTGATCAAGCGTTTTCAGACGTTTACCCTGAGGCACCTCACCCGACAGCATGAGACAATCAATGCCATCCTTTCTAAGACGCTCGAACAAATCCTTCACCAGATCCCGACGATTGGCAAAGATCATAATGCGATCAACCACACCATCTTTCAGCACCTGCTTAAGTACAGGGTATTTCTCGTCTGTCGACAGCAGATAAATGGTCTGCTCAACAGCTTCGGCTGTCTTCACTTCCGGCTCGACTTCAAATTTCAGAGCATTGCGGGTCCAGCGTTCCGCAAGATTAATGACATCATCTGAAAACGTAGCGCTGAACAACAAAGTCTGGCGGTTGTCTTTCATAGGCGTGGAGCGCTCGATGTTTTTGACATCGGGGATAAACCCCATATCGAGCATCCGATCAGCCTCATCGATGACCAGTATCTCAATCTGATCCAGAAAAATAGCTTTGCGACGCACAAAGTCGATCAATCTTCCAGGTGTCGCAACAACAATATCAACTCGTTTTTGAATACGTCGTTGCTGCTTTTCAAAGTCCATTCCGCCAACCAATGTGGCAATTCTAAGATCGGTATAACGGGTCAGTAGTTTTGCATCTTCAGCAATCTGCAGAGCCAACTCCCGTGTGGGTGCCAATACCAAAGCCCTGGGCTCGCTGTCATATTGCTCTGCTAAGGGGTTATCCAGCAAATCGGAGATAACGGTAATCAGGAAGGCAGCCGTCTTACCGGTTCCTGTTTGGGCTTTACCAATACAGTCCTCACCATCGAGGGTCGCTGGTAGAGACATCGCCTGAATGGGACTGCAGTATTCGAAACCCAGGTCATGTATGGCATGCATTAACGATAGCGGCAGGTCGAGATCATGAAAACGGGTCCTGCCTTCCTGTTTCTCAACCACAAACTGGTCAATGGACCAGTCATCTGTGAGAGATTTGTTTTTTTTGTGATATTTCTTAGGTGCGCTCATATAGCCTATGGACTGCCGTTTGAATCGAAGGGCGAAGTGTACCGAAAATCGATTGAACGCACCAAGTAATCATCTCAAAGCAGCTTAATCAGAGAGGATGTATCGAGACGATTATCCCCTTGTTGCTGCAACTGTTGGTAGAAACCGTCCACCATTTTGGCCAGCGGTAGGTTAAGTCCCTTTTTTTCGGCTTCTTCAAAACAAAATCCAAGATCCTTACGCATCCAGTCAATCGCAAAACCGAAATCAAACTTTCCCTCTGCCATAGTTAATGCGCGATTATCAAGCTGCCAGGATTGAGCAGCGCCACCACTGAGCACCTCAACAACCGTTTTGATATCAAGCTCCGCATACTGGGCAAACTTTATGGCTTCCGACAACCCCTGAACGATGCCGGCAATGCACAACTGATTCACCATTTTACAACGCTGGCCACTACCAGCAGCACCCAGCAGAGTGACTTTTTTAGCATAACTGTCAATTGTACCTTCCACGGTCGAGAAGTCTTCGGCTTCTCCTCCCATCATCACAGTTAAAACACCATTTTCAGCCCCGGCCTGCCCACCGGACACGGGTCCATCCAGAAACCTGACCTGTTTTTCCTTCGCCGCCAGGTTTAACTCCTCTGCTAATATTGCTGACGTAGTCGTGTGGTCTACCAGAATTGCTCCAGGTTTCATACCAGCCAGAACGCCATGCTCGCCATACACCACACTACGGACATCATCGTCATTCCCAACACACATGAACACCTGATCGGCATCTGTTACCGCCTGAGCAGGAGTAGCCGCATAGCTACCCGAATATTGCTCAACCCACCGGTGGGATTTACTGACAGTCCGGTTATACACAGTAACGTCATGGCCTTTCTCAGCCAAATGTCCGGCCATCGGATAACCCATGACTCCTAAACCAATAAAACTGACTTTCATACTTATGACTCCTCACAATGTAAGTTAATCCGTGTCCTATCAGATTAACCCAATTTTAACAGGCTGAAATCTTCTGGGCTGAGATCCGGTGTTTTATAAAAACTCTGTAGCGCATCTCTAAATGATGCCGCCCTGGAAGGCAACCCTTCCAATAGATATGTATGCACCTGCTGAATGACATTTTGTTTGAACACTAGAGAGTCCGTTACCTCAACGTTCAAATTGTCTGCCGATATCCGAAACTGATGATCGCAGCTACGGTGAAAAATCCATTCAAGGGCCTGAGGCTTAACTTCAACTTGTTCAAACAGGTGCTGTTGCTGCTGTGAGCGCCCATCCGGTTGATACCAGTATCCAAAATCCACCAGTTGCCGCCGTTCTCGACCGGCAATACACCAATGGGCAATCTCATGAAGCGCACTGGCAAAAAAACCGTGAGCAAACTGAATTTCACAACGATGACCAGTGTGACATGCAGGCAGATATAACGGTTCATCTTCGCCTCTTACCAAAACAGTATGCTCACTGGCATCAAAAAGACGATTGAAAATGGTAATTAAATCTTCAGGATCATGGGTCATAGGTTAACAACAAGATATAGAAACAGAAGGATGTCCATAGAATTTGCTTATCCGGTCCGCTAAAGTAGCGCCCCCTGAATAAATACTAACAGACCCAAGAGAATAACATGATTCATTTGGCAGTGATAAAAAAGGAAAGCCGGATATTAACCGTTCTGGCCATGCCGATCGTCTTTTCCCAGCTCCTACAGATGTCAACGTCTGTCGTCGATACCATTATGGCTGGACAGGCCAGTGCTTTGGAGCTTGCTGGAGTGGGTGTTGGTGCCAGTATATGGGTACCACTGTTTTTATTTTTAATCGGTTCTTTATCCGCACTGACAGCCTACGTTGCACAACTGGATGGTGCCGGCAAATGGTCAGAAATTCCCAACCAGGTTATCCAGACTTTCTGGAAACTGACGTTGTTCATTCCCGTCAGTATCATTATTGCCGTTTATATTGATGATATTTTCCGCCTTATGCAGGCAGACCCGGAGATAATCCCTATTGCCACCGGGTACTTTCGGGCATTGATATGGGGCCTTCCTGCTGTTCTTGGGTTTAATGTCCTTAGATACTATTGTGACGGCCTCTCCTTTACAAAGCCGGCGATGCTGGCCAGTTTAATGGGACTGCTCGTCAACATCCCTTTTAACTATGTGTTAATTTTCGGCAAATTCGGTTTCCCTAAACTTGGTGGTATCGGTTGTGGCTGGGCCAGCACAGCAAGCTTCTGGGTCATGTTTTTATTTATGCTAATCTGGGTCATCATTCGCAAGGAATTCCACCCAACCCGTTTATTCAAAGAATGGTATAAGCCCAATCGCTTACACATCAGCAGTTTACTGAAAACCGGTCTTCCCATCGGCATGGCATTCCTGGTTGAGTCCAGCGTCTTCAGCATGATTGCATTATTCCTGTCGAAGTTCGGTTATATCGAGGTGGCAGCAAACCAGATTGCCATGAATCTGGTTGCACTTATTTTCATGTTGCCGCTATCCATAGGTATGGCCCTTACAATTCGGGTAGGAAATTCACTGGGAAAACAGCAACCCATCATGGCCCGACAAATTGCCTTTATCGGCCTCGGTATTGCCATATTAATTGGTATCGTGAATGGTGGAATTCTGATTGTCTTCAATGAGAACCTGGTAAGGCTGTATAACTCTCAACCTGAAGTCGTCAAGCTGGCAACATGGCTAATGGTATTCGGTATCTTTTTTCACCTTGGAGATATCATTCAAGCGACCTGTGCCGGAATTTTAAGGGGCTACAATGACACACATGTACCGATGATCAATGCGATTGTGTCGTTTTGGCTACTCTGTCTGCCACTGGGTTACTGGTTGGGAATGATCGGTTTCAATAATAGTGGTCCAATGAAGGCAACCGGTTTTTGGATTGGCCTGGTTGCCGGGTTATTCAGTGCCGCTATTCTACACTTTGTACGTTTCCTATATCTCAGCCATCAGACGATCAAGCATCCTCAGGCGGCTTCTTCTGCACAAAGTATATAAACAAATCACCCTCCCGTTGCTGCTGCAATAAAGGGTGATTTAAAAAAGTACAGAATTTGGGAATGTCTCTTGCTGTAGAAGGATCCGTGGCAATCACTTTTACCACCTCTCCAGGTTCTATATCCCGAATTTTGTTATGTAGCAACATAACAGGTTCGGGGCAATACAAACCTTCTGTATTTAACTCGTGATCTGCCTGCAAAATCAAAATTATGGTCTATCTTTAAAAATTGGATTTAAAATTTTAGGAAATATCAGATTAAATGCAAAGTAGTGCCGAGAATATTTCATATCAGGAAATCCATGAATCCAGTTTGCTCAGCCTGGAAACCCTGGACGTTACCTTCAAAACTCTTCGCCCCATCAATGCTAGAGCCGCCCTGGAAATTCAGAACCTGCGTCAAAAAGGACCACGTATTTCCAAAGGGCAAATCAGCCATTGCTATGTTGACTGGGACCTGGATAAAGTGGCGGAAATCATTCATTTACTGACACAAGCGGAAGCCCCAAAGGCGGATGACGAACGAGTCTTCTTAAATCAAACAATGAATGACTGGATTAAACTTGGCCGGCAACTTCTTGCCGGGTGAGGGGAAAAAGCAATAACTATCCGGAAATTGTCGGACAGAGAGTGGAAGTCCGACAAAAAACCGTCAATGCCGTCAATTTTTTTACAACCCCCATCCACCCGAACGATGCAACATGAGCACAAGAATAATCATGACGGTCACAACAAACACCAGTGGCACACGCAGCATACGGCAAAAACGGCATGGCTCTTTAGCCATCGTTAAGCAGCCTGCCGCGAAGTCATAAAACGATCACTCAATGAATCATAAAAAGCTTCTCTCAAGCCCTGGATTTCTTTCTTATTATCATCCAGCTCGTTCAATTCATCACCACTGAACTCAAGCTTTTCGGCTGACACCAATCGGCGCATAGCAACGATTCTAGCACCATAAATCCTCAAGGCCCGTTCAAGCTTTTTCTCTCCCAGCAACAATAAAGTTGCCTGTGCAGCATTCAGCTCCTGAAATACCGCCACCAGCTCTTCAGTTTTCTTTCTTAGTTCCTTACGGCGATATTCAGGCCAGTTCACCCCCATACGAGAATACTCCACCACCAAAGACAGGTATTGCTGATAAACATGATGAACCTTACCTACCTGATCCGATACCTGCTGCAATAACAGCCTTCTTCGATCCAGATCATCACGATTGCGTTGCGCTACTACCCCAGAACGCCTGAGATACAAATACAACAGCACGCTGCCCAACAGGAATCCTGTGGCAACTTTAATTGCGGTATCGAGCATTTCGATCGTAACCATAGCACCCTCTGCCAAATATTTGTCGACTTCCTCATACCGACAGATCAATTCAAATAGCGTGCCTGATCAACATAGCTGCCTGCCTTACCAGGCAAAAATCTATCAAAATCAAAAAAAACAAAGAAAAACAAAGAATTAGGTGTTGACAGCAAATCAATCACAGGTAGAATTCGCCTCCGTTGTTCCCCGATAGCTCAGTTGGTAGAGCAGTAGACTGTTAATCTATTGGTCACTGGTTCGAGTCCAGTTCGGGGAGCCAACTTTCTAAGGTTCTGCCTTAGATGCTCCCCGATAGCTCAGTTGGTAGAGCAGTAGACTGTTAATCTATTGGTCACTGGTTCGAGTCCAGTTCGGGGAGCCAACTTCTCTTTTCCGTTTGTTTTCTTCGCAAAATATTTCAGAATCCCGTCTAAAGCTTAAACTTCGCCGTAATATCCACGAGCTCCTGATATTGTCGATGAATATTCTGACTGAAAACATCAAGGTGATTGGCCTGATCCGCACTGACCGCTGATAACTGACTCATCTCTTCGAGCCGCTCGGTAACCTCCTGAATTACCCGATTCTGCTGCTTGGTTGACTGCGCAGTTACATCCACAAACTCCTTGACCGTCTGAATAGAGCGCAAAACATTGCTGATCACCTCACTGGTCTGGTTGCCGGACTCCAAAGTATTGGTGACACTGTCCGTCGCCATCTGCATCACACTCACCGCTGCCGCGACTCCCTGCTGAAGGTCCTCAATCATATGGCCGATATCACTGGTAGACTGTTGAGTTTTGCCCGCCAACGATCGCACTTCATCAGCCACCACAGCAAACCCCCTTCCCTGTTCACCCGCTCTGGCGGCTTCTATGGCCGCATTCAAAGCCAACAGATTAGTTTGCTCAGCTATCCCACTGATAACACCTAAAACGGTTGAAATACGCTCAGTCACACTTTGAATATTTGAAATAGAAGCCACAACTTTCTCAACGCTGGTTGTTAAGCTCCGAATATCCTGCTGAGTTCTACTCATTAACTGATTGCCATGTTCGGCTTGCTGGCGCGAGTGCTCTGTTTCCTGTTCGGCCTGACAACTACTGTCAAACACGTTTTGCAGAGACTCTTTCATTTCAGCGATAGCGCCATTCACTGTCTCAAGGGATTTTTCCTGCTGACTAATCGATACTCTCGACTGCTGAGACATGGTCGTCAGCTCATTCACATTACCCCCAATACTTCTGGAACTGGAAACCACCTGGCTGACCATTCCATGCAACTGATCGATAAACTTATCAAATGCCTGACTCAAACACCCCAACTCATCCTGTTTTTGAACATTCAAGCGAACCGTCAAATCCCCTTGCCCTGCCGACAGATCAGCCAACTGAGTATTAATTTTATGCAGATCCCGAGTAATCAATCTAGGGAAAAACAATCCAGCCAGAATACAAACTGCCAACGCTATCACCATTAATATAGCCTGCGTGTTAATAGCCCGTTGCTGAACCGTATCGGCCAGTTGTGACTTCTGTCGAGACATATCCCCCACTGCCTGACGCAATTGACTCAAAATTGCCGTCGCCTCATTAAATAACTGCTGCCCTTCGGCATAAGACAACCCCATGGCAGTAGACCTTCCGATTCGGGTATCCGAGTCGCGCTCTTGCTTGATCTTCAAAGCAAGATCTTTCCAACGATCATAGCTATCCCAGAACCGCTCTAGCAGTACGCTCATGCTCTCAGGCAACGATGAAGCGTCAATCTGCTCCATAGCGGTCTTTATGCTTGCAAGAGCCTCCTCATGCTCAAGCTGCCTTTCAACATACTGGTCACTACCAACACGTAAACTCAAAAAGCTTCTTTCGGCCACTTGTACCTTATAAAAAGCACTTTCGGCCTGTAAGATCTGGTCCAGTGCAGGCATGTATTGATGGATAACCTGATCAACAGCGGCTGTTACTTCTCTACGCGATACCAGGGTTATTGCTGATATCGCGACGATAAGCAGACTTAAAATAACCAAAGGCACTGTAATTTTGAGCTGAAAACTCAGATTTCCAAACCATTTCATACATTCGCTCTCACTGCAGCAACTCATCCAGATTGATACCGATCGTCAAAGCTCCGATCGCACCACCCGACTCCATCACAGGTACAGAAACTTGCACGAGATATGCTTGCACACTGTCGTCATACTCAACATCTCCAATATGAACATCTCCCACACCATCCTTGTATGACTGAATAAACTTTGCTTCATCCCCCTGCCAATAATCAGAAGTCTTATTCGTCATTGCCACATTTGCGCCCTGATCATCCATCAAAAACAGTTCGATAAAAAAAGGCTTCTGCTGCTCTAACTCCAACAGCCGTTTGGCTGCACTATTATTCATGAGCATACGCATCTCATCATCAACGCCTGACATAGCGCGCCATTCTTCATCACGTATTTTAATAGACGCCAGCGTCATTTTTTTTGCATTTTGCTCCCTTACTGCGGCAACCAACACAGGATCCATACCCCACTTAGTCAGCTCTGGGACATATTCGAACAATTCAGGAGGAGGCTCTTCTGCCCAAACAGGACAACTCATTCCAAAAAACAATATGCTTACCATGATCACCACAATTCGGTAAAAAACATCAAATAACTTTTTATTACACATAAAAACCCCCTGACTATTAAGTTTTCACCATAAAACCAGAGTAGTTTAGTGCAGCTGAAGTTCAAGCCAGGAGGTTGTCATGATAAATACAAAAATAAGCAACAGAGATAGAGATAGAGATAGAGACAGAGACAGAATACTACAGCAAGGAAAACGTGAGAACAAAAAAGCAGCCCCTAGGAGCTGCTTCTCAAGACGACACAAGTGAAGACTATAACAACAAGCGTATTCTTCGAAACCACTTGCTCATCAATATCAATTTAGTAAGCAACCTGCTCAATATTTAATATGCAATCGATACAACAAAGACTGAATACACATTAAACAGGTGCTACCCGATCAGCTTTTGGGTTCTTTGATATCCAACAACTCAACTTCAAATATCAACACGGAATTCGCCGGAATACTTGGTGGAGGATTAGCCCCATACGCCAAGTCTGGCGGAATAACCAATTCCCACTTGTCTCCAACATTCATCATTTGCAATGCTTCAGTCCATCCAGGAATAACACCTGAGACAGGAAACTCAACCGGCTCACCACGCTCAACAGAGCTGTCAAATACAGTTCCGTCTACCAGCGTTCCATGATAATGAGTTTTAACCGTATCATCGGGGCCTGGTTTTTTGCCTTCAGCACCAGACTTGATAACACGATATAACAGACCCGATTCAGTTTTATGATAACCTTCTTTCGCAGCTGTATCTGCTAAAAACTTGTCAGCTTCAGCCTTAGCTGCTTCAGCCACTTTAGCTTGCTCAGCTGCCAACTCTTCCTGGAAAGCCTGTACCGCAGCAGACACTTTGTCTGGATCTACTTTTGGATCAGTACCGGCAATAGCATCTCTTAAACCTGCAACAATAGCATCCACATCTGCCGGAAAATTAGGGTCACTGGAAACCTGAGTACCAATATTGTAACCCACGCCATAACTGATGATCTGAGGATTAGAAGTATATTCTGCTGCAGCCTGCTCTGCCGCTGCCACTTGCGGTGACTCAGTAGAAGCTTCTACTTTGTCCTGATTACAAGCAACCAAAAGCAGCGTGGCTGCACTCAAGGTGGCGATTCGTTTAATCATTAATTATCCTTCGTTTTCAATTGTTATTAAAAAAAGACGGTTTTTTAACCAGACATTTATAAGCACAACAAATACGTCAACACCTATTCAGTCTTTTCTTAAAAATGCACCGCCTGCCACGGGTAATTCTTCTTTCTTCCCGGCACCTTTCTGTTTAATCTCATGAGTTTTCTCCCGGACAAATCCATCCACCCATAAAGGAAGAAAAATCAATAGATCAAACAAAGGAATTCCAAGACGCAGCAATGCAGCAACATACCGCGCCATTAATCTCAACACTGTGATCATTACAACAAAAAAATATTCTACCAAACGTCCAGCGATCACTCTGGAGTCACGGATAATTCCCTCAAATGGAATCAATACAACAGTCAGCGCCAACGGCAGAACAAATCCCAACAACATTTGAGGGAGCACTGGCAACAACGAATCACCCACCGGCAAATACTCTCCGCCAATCCCCAATATACCTTCAACAGCAGCTTCGCCATTACTCGGCTCAATTAACATAGAGCTGGACTCAACCGCTGCAAACCCCAGCAACAATGCGATAAACGCCCAGGTTAACCGACGTCTCAATGTTTCAGATAATCGGCCAAACCCAGCAAACATATTCGTTACCCGCAACAACTCCAGCAACACCATACTGACAGACAATTGCATGAGAACAAGCGTTATTGCCAAAAACTGAGGGGTATATATAAATGGCGTTGACTCAGTAACTTTTATAACGCCCCCGAAATGCGTCGAAATCAACAATAGATTCAACCCTATACCAGCCAAACCCGACACCATCAAAAGACAATCCCGAATAAACCTGGATGCAACCGAAGACAGCAATTGTCTGTGAATTTGATCTGTTTGACTGCGTATTTCCTCATAGCTCTGCATATAACGGTCGATAATGGCAGCATGTTCAACAAGCCCTCTGATTTTACCGCCAATACCGGATACCGAATTATGGAGTCGTCGCCAGTGCGGCATCATAGCATGCAGCAGCTGATGTTTTCGGGCGATGGCGTCACGGTAATCACCCAGAGACTTCTTTTGCAGACTCACAGCCGACTCGTGAATATCCGTTAATATTTTCAACAACGCAGGATGCCCTTCCTGAGCCTTCTTCAGTTCGACAATAACAGCCAGCGCCTCAACCCACTCAGGTGAAGGTTCTGGCTCCAATCCACATTTCTGATAATCTTCTTCTATCAACGAAATTTGACTGGCAATAGCCTTCTGCAATCGCGGATAGCCAGAAAGATCGTTATTCACGATACCGGCAATTCGCTGAAATTCACGCTCAATCAGCTGCTCCTGCAACTGCAGAGCTTGATTGAGCAGCACTTCGCGATTGCGAACATTGATTTTATCCAGCCATATCAGAAGCAACTTCGCCATGTGCCGCAACAACCTTGAAACCCAGCTGGCCAGCGCGAGCAACAATTGATGCACCATCGACCTGGCAAAAAAAAGAAGCACCCAGCAGCAGCAAAATACCAGAGCCGCCTGTCCCGGATTCGCTGTTGCCCACGCCACAATCACACTTGTCGACACAATTCCATCCTCTTCAAAAACCCGTTTACACCTTTATTTCTAAAGCTCGACACACCATCCGTCTGGTTTGAGCGACCAACACCCAATGTGTATTTATCCATGAAGCGATTAAAAGCTACTACCACGATTGCAAAAAGAGTAAAACGATGAAGAAGTGACCAATTATCGGCGTGGTAACTCTGGACAACCTGGACCGGAGCCAGCATGTTGCACACGTGCGGTATGACGGTCAACGGACAAATCACAAATAAGAGCATAAAAATAAACGTGCAACATTATGTGTGATTTTGACAACAGAATACATGGGTGCAAGAGGAAATCTGTCTCAGTTCTGAAGTTTGTGACTGATGGGCCGTATTTTCGTCAAAATCCATTGGATGTACTCACCGTCAGCCAGCCACAAATCAATGACAAACAAACTGACTACATTTACAGGCATTCGAGAGCAGCTCAAGTTATGCACAAAAACTGTGGATAACTTTGTTAAGTAAAATGGGAAAAGTTCCTGTAACACAGAGTTCACGGGTGTTTTGCCGATTTGCACAAAATAGAACCAGTTCAAATTTTCTTTATTTTTCAACTGCTTATGGCGATCATCACATCGAAAAAAAGTCAAGACAAAATCAATTAATACAACTTGTCACAATTGAGGATAACTTTTCTCAATACTGGCGCTACTGGAAAAAACACTCCAAATATTTATCCACAAACGACTTAAAATCGGAGTATTTTTGTAAACCCCGCGTCATATCTAGCTTACAGCACTTTATCCACGAATTCTGTGGATAAAACTGTAGATAAGCATTGCGGTAAGCATCAAATTACCCGATATTTGAGGGTATTCGTTAAATTGATCATTTTTTAACCAACACAAAAAACTCTTTATTTTTCAATCAGTTATAAATGTCAACATGTTAAAAAGGTTTTTTTTGAGAGAAAAAACCACCTCTTGACAATTGGCGCTCAAGGATTGTGCATAAGCATCAGCACACATGAGTAAACATATTTCCGCAATTCGCCACCTTTACTAAAAAAGGACAGAAATACGGCATTTTTCTGAACCTTTGTATGCTCCATGTTATTAACCCTATAAAAACCCAGAGTTTTCCTGCAAAAATTCATTTTTTAATGAGCCTATGTGGATAATCAGGCACAATATCCTCTATACAATTTAAGGCCTGTCATGTCTCTGCACTTACGTAATCTCAATCTGGAAAAACTCTGGCTCCGTTCTGCCAGATGGCTGTTTGCTGCAGCAATACTTGTCGTGACGTATTTATCTCTGGCCCCAATCAGTCAACCGGCCGGCAGTAACGACAAAGTCAACCATCTCATTGCATACTTTGGATTGGCGTTATTAATAGACGCAGCGTTCCCAAAACGTTCTTTCTGGGGGATTAAGGTATTAAGCTTGGCTACTTTCGGCATTCTCATTGAGGTGGCACAGAGCTTTTTCCCCTATCGAACCTTTTCTCTGGCTGACTGGGGTGCCGATCTGATCGGGTTACTGCTTTACTACGGATGTACTCCATTACTGAAAAAGACCTTCGTGCTCAAGGCACGCTGGACCCTGACCAACAACTGACCGAAGGATTACGACTATGGCTGTAAAAAATGTCGCATTGGTTGCTCATGACCACAAAAAACAAGAACTGACCGACTGGGCCAAAATAAATATCCGGTATTTTGAAAATATGAATATCTATGCCACCGGCACTACCGGAAAGTTAATGGAGGAGGCTCTGGGCAAAAAAATCAACCGGCTCCTGAGCGGTCCTTTGGGTGGCGATCAGCAGATTGGCGCTAAGATTGCCGAAGGGGTAATCGATATGCTGATCTTTTTCTGGGATCCGCTGGAACCAATGCCTCACGATCCGGATATCAAGGCATTGCTACGTATAGCGGCATTGTGGAATATACCGGTAGCGTGTAATCAGGCATCTGCTGACTATATAATCCGTTCACCTCTGATTTCCGAAGCTTATGACAAACCCAGACCGGATTTTTCAAACTATACGACACGCCAAGTATAAAATGACGCTGCCTCTATGATTACTTGTTGATCATAGAGGCTCAGATTCTGTTTTTCTCAACAATCATCAAGAAACCTATGACCAGAGTGGATTTTCATATACTCGCCACCCCCAGCCTCGACGACCGGGTCAATTATTGTTGTCGCCTGGTGGATAAGATCCACAGCCTCGGACACCGGATTCTGATCTGTGTCGACGATGCTCATGAAGCAGGCATACTGGATACCCGCCTATGGGATTTTAAACCGGAATCATTTATCCCCCATGGAATTATCGAATCGGATTCAGTACACCCGGTTGAAATCACCTGGCAGGCCAACCCGCATCACCATAACAATGTGATTGTTAACATGGGTCAAAACATTCCAGAATTCTTCAGTCGCTTTGAACGCTATATTGAAGTGGTCTGTCAACAACCGGAAATTCTGACTAACTGCAGGAAGCACTATCGTTTTTTCCAACAAAGAGGGTATCCTCTACACCGTCATGACCTGAGAAAATAATGCCCTGGAGGCCGGCGGAGCAACAATGTCAAACGATAAGGATACTGGAACAGATAAGCTGCTTCAGGAACTGGAGAACCTGAAGGATACGTTGAGTGAAGAGCAAAATGCGGACAAAGATAACTTTATTCCTACGCTGGAAGAAGTTGTCGGGCATGAGAAAACCATTCAACAACGGAAGGAAAACCCCTTCCTGTCCAGTGAAACCTTGGCTCAATTGATCAGCAAACGTAACGATGCCGAAGCCAAGGCTGCCGAAGAACTGGCCAGGATTATTCGCCAAAACCGAATCACACCCGTGTCAGAGTCAGAGCATTCGGTAACATCTTCTTTATTCGATCTACCAGACTCTCTGATACAACCAGACAGCCAGTTCGAAGCACACACAGAGTTGTCGGAAGAAGATGAAGAAGAGTTCATCTTTCCTAAAGAGGAGGTAATCAATGAAGATGCTCAGACCAGCACGCCTGAGCAGCATCAATTGACCGCCGAAGATTTGTTGGATCAATTACACCAGGAATTGGGTGATATTATCCAGGAGGCCATTGATAAAGTACTGCCATCTTTCGTGCAGAAAATTGAAATGGAGGTGATGTTGAAGTTGGAAGCCCTGATCATGGAGCAGTCCCACCACGACTCCCGTCATTCTGATCAGAGCAACGAACCGGAAGACTAACTATTTGCCGGTAGTTCTTCGGAAACCATGGCAACTTCCTGCATCGCAGGATCATTCAGACTGGCCCGACGCAGGGATCTGAAGCCGACGGCCATCAGCATTCCAAGCGAGAAAGTCGTCAGGCCAAAGCTCATCAACGTCACAAGCGGCGCAAATACCCGCCCTAAAAAGCCAATTCCCAAGGCTCCGGCAGAATCACCAACGACATCCTGAGCCGTCCAGAAACTGTTAATACGTCCAAGCATATGATCAGGTGTGTGTCCCTGAACCATGGAATACTGCAGCAACGAACCTATCGACCCAAGATACCCTAACAGCACAAGAGCGATCAGCATCAACAGTAAGTAACCGATCGTGCTCATCAACATAACCGTCAGGAACATCAGTAATGCAGTAGTTAGCATGATCACACCAGGACGGGAGGCGTCCCTTACCCAGCCACTGGTCAGCGCTCCGATAGTCGCTCCCAACGGGACCGCTGAATACATCAACCCTACTTCAAACGGCCCTCCCCCGAATGCCACCATCGCCAGGGCCGGAAACAAAACCCGTATCGAACTAACCAATGCCTCTACGGTCCCCAATGCCACGACCGAACCAACGATACGATGAGTCAGAACAAACTGAAATCCCCCGATCAGTGAACGTATAGGATGTTCCGGCTGCTCTGGAACATCAGGTTTCATCGATGGCAAACGCACGAGAGACAAAAGCGTGGCCAGTGTTCCTATGGCCGCCAGGGTATAATTCCAACTGACTCCAACTGCGACAATCACCACTCCGGCGATAGCAGGTGACAAAACCGATCCAATCCGAACAATCAGCATACTCAGGGCACCTGCGGCAGGAATATTTTCGCGCCCAACCAAATGAGGCAACGAAGCCAGCAGCGCAGTCATACCGATGGCACTGAAAAAACCATCCCACAAGGCAACAACATAAACCGCTAACACAGAAGGTTCGTGATAGAAGCTATTAACTGCCAGCCCAACAAATCCGATACCGCAAATAAAGCGCGAAAACAAAATCAGCTTGCGACGATCCCAGCGATCCGCCAACACTCCGCCCAGCATTAACCCCACAAACATACCAATACCATCAAGCGCGACTGCCACCCCCACCTGCAACGTCGATCCTGTCAACGCATGAATCTGCACGGGTACTGCAACATTCAACATGCCAATGCCAAGAACGGACATCAAACGGGCAATGAAAATGGCACGAAATCCTGGATTGGTTTTCAGCAAACTGAAGTTGAGAAAAATTGATTTAGCCATAGTAATCCGCGTAAAAATTGGAACTAAAAAACATCAGAAACAAACCATACACTATTATCAGGTAACGCTTTTGCCGGACGCACAAGCCTCTGAATAACAGCCCGGACGCCAATAAACTCCATTCAAAAAATCACCCTTTCAATAATGAGGTCAACTTTTATTGATGCATGAGCTGGACTGGCATGCTACCATCTACAAATACAAATGATAATCAATATTATTATTATTTAGAGCCAACTATGTCGTTGTTGTTCATACCCTCACCCGATTCCAGTCACTCGCTGACTCTTAAAGCCAGGCAAAAATACTGTTTGCGCTGGCTGGGACTCAGTTCAATACTGTTAATGCTGGCCTGCATATTAAGCTTGTTGATCGGGTCAAAAGCGATTCCTTTAAAAGTTGTGATGGATAGCCTGCTAAACGGAAACACCCACGCTGACAGCATTATTATTCTCCAGGGCAGAATCCCCAGAACGTTGCTGGGGTTACTGGCCGGCGCAGGCTTGGGAACCGCGGGAGCGATAATTCAGGCCGTTACCCGAAACCCTCTGGCAGACCCGGGGATTTTCGGCGTCAACGCGGGTGCAGGCTTTGCAGTGGTGGTCGGAATCGCATTTTTCAGTGCCGTCAGCATTGAAGACTACATCTGGTTTGCTTTTCTCGGTGCATGCATTACCACCATCATAGTGTTTCTAATTGGCACTCTTGCCGCAGGCAAATCCAGTCCAATCAAATTAACTCTGGCAGGCATTGCGATTGGTGCTGTACTAAGCGGTATTGCATCAGGTATCACTCTGCTCAGCCCCGAGGTATTTGACCGCACCCGTTTTTGGGAAGCTGGTACTTTGGACGTTAGAAACATCGATATGCCAACAGCCATTGCTCCCTTCATTATCATCGGCTGCATTATCGCATTATGGTTATCACGCTCACTCAATGCATTGAGCATGGGCGAGGATCTTGCCGCCTCACTGGGTTCACAGATCATCGGCATTCAATTCTGGGGATTGGTGAGCATTACACTGCTCTGTGGAGGTGCTACTGCCGCTGCCGGGCCCATCGCATTTATTGGTCTGATGGTTCCCCATGTCGCCCGTTGGATCGTCGGCCCCGATCAGCGCTGGATCATTCCATTGAGCATGGTGATGGCACCGACATTATTACTGTCATCAGATATTCTCGGCCGGATCATAGTGACCGGAGAACTGCGTGTTTCCATCGTCACAGCCTTTATCGGCGCCGCCGTACTGATCGTGCTGGTACGATCCAAAAAATCCCTGAGCATGTTATGAATCCAGCCAAGACCGTGCATCACAAACCCAATCAGTATCGCCTTGGTCTGACCGGATTGATCATGGTTTGCAGTACACTCTCCGTTGTCGCACTGTCCAACGGGCAGCTCACTCTGTCTGCTTCACAATTGCTGCACGCACTTACGGGCAATGGGCCGGACTACCTGGTAACCGTGGTAACACAATGGCGTCTGCCGAGAATATTTATGGCGATGGTCCTGGGAGCGGGACTGGGTATCAGCGGTACTATTTTTCAATCATTGATACGCAACCCTTTAGGCAGCCCTGACGTCATTGGTTTTAACACCGGCTCATATACTGGCGTGATCGTTACTATTATTTTATTTGGCGGGCATTATTTTCACCTGGCTGCCGGTGCTTTGATTGGCGGTATCGGTTCTGCGGCACTGGTCTATCTGTTGGCTTACCGCCAGGGAGTACAGGGGTTTCGGTTGATCATTGTCGGCATTGCCATCAGCGCTATGCTGACGGCACTGAATACCTGGATGCTGATTTCCGCCAGCCTGGAATCCGCCATGTCCGCTGCGCTCTGGGGAGCCGGCTCGTTAAATGGCATTACCTGGAATAAAGGTATTCCGGCAGCGCTGGTTATTCTTGTCACGATATCTTTTGCCACCACCCTGACCACCCGGATGCGCCTGCTGGAAATGGGTGACGATGCTGCCAATGCTCTGGGAGTGGCGGCAGAAAGAACCCGGCTCTGGTTGATGCTGGCAGGCGTTGCCTTGACGGCTGCAGTCACCGCTGCAGCAGGCCCTGTTTCATTTATTGCATTGGCAGCTCCCCAACTGGCCAAACGCCTCACCGGCAGTCACAGCGTGACATTTCCAGCGGCTGGATTGATGGGAGCAACCTTGCTGTTAACTGCTGATTTTTTATCCCAGACGTTGTTTGCCCCTAACCAACTGCCCGTCGGAGTCGTAACCGTGAGTATCGGGGGAATATATTTAGTCTGGCTATTGCTAAGGGAATCAA
This sequence comes from Gynuella sp., assembly GCF_050297175.1. NCBI lineage: Bacteria > Pseudomonadati > Pseudomonadota > Gammaproteobacteria > Oceanospirillales > Saccharospirillaceae > Gynuella > Gynuella sp. The sequence goes on from NZ_JBNKSF010000062.1 coordinate 135,367, forward strand.
AATCATCATGACCGCCTGTACCGCTCTCCCATCCGCCAACGAAAAAGCGCCTCTAAAAGCTGAAAACCTGACGATTGGTTATCCCCAGAGAGTCATTTCGGAACAACTGACAGTCGCCATTCCAGAAAACTCTTTTACCGTTATTGTAGGTCCGAACGCCTGCGGTAAATCCACATTATTAAGAGCCCTGAGCCGGTTGCTCAAACCACTGGCTGGTAGTGTCACGCTGGACGGAAGGGACATCCACAGCTATCCCACCAAAGAAGTCGCCAGAAGGCTGGGATTGTTACCACAAAGCTCCACCGCTCCAGATGGCATCAGTGTTGCTGAATTAGTCTCCAGAGGACGTTACCCGTATCAAACCTGGTTCCAGCAATGGCGTCCTGAAGATGAAGAAGCGATCCAAAATGCCATGCATGCCACTGGAGTAGACTGCCTGGCAACCGTGCCCGTTGATCAGCTGTCCGGCGGTCAGCGACAGAGAGTATGGATCGCTATGGTACTGGCCCAACAAACTTCATTGTTGCTATTGGACGAACCGACTACCTATCTCGACATCGCCCATCAGATCGAATTGCTGGAACTGTTCCGCATACTAAATCAGAATGCCGAGCAAACATTGGTGGCAGTACTACACGACCTCAACCATGCCTGTCGCTATGCCGATCACATCATTGCCATGCGCGACGGCAACATAATAGCCACCGGTAATCCCCGCGAGATTGTTACGGCTGAACTGATCCATGAAGTATTTGGACTGCCGTGCGTCATCATTGATGACCCGATCTCACACACACCACTGGTTATCCCACTGGGACACAACTGAAACCGTCACCAGAACACGTTGTCCACCGTCAAGTTCCTGATAGTTTCACTACTACCAAACGTAATGACGTGGTGATACCCGGATACAACCCCCCAGAATATTGGCATCAATCGATTTATAAGTGGTAAATTGCCGCTTTCATCAAAATGGGTCAATTTATGAAAACACTGCTGACAACTCTCATGCTAACGCTGCTAGCACTACAGGCCAATGCTGAAACCAACGCCACAACCTTATTCAATACCATTAACAAACGCCTTGGCTATATGGAAGACGTTGCGATATACAAAGCCGACAATCATTTGCCCATTGAAGATATCGGGCGCGAAGCCACCGTGATAGAACAGGCCAAAGATGCTGCCAGACAAAAAGGACTCAATCCTATGACGATTGAATCTTTCTTTCAGGCCCAGATTGCAGTAGCAAAGGCAATTCAGTATCGCTATCGTGCAGAATTTTTGTCCCATCCAGCCGATCATGCAGCCAGAGACCTAACATCGGTAGTCAGACCTGAGCTACTAAAACTCGGGGACCAGATCATCGAACAGATCGCACAATATCAACAGCAATATGGCGTATTTCAGCCCTCGCAGTACGATCTCTTCAGTCGGCAAATAAATGTGGATTATGTCAGTGAGGGTGATAAACAGCTGCTGTTCAATGCATTACTGAAAATCAGAATAAAAATGTAACAAACAGTAAATCACTTGAACGTTTTTGTCGGATTGAAATTCTAATAACACTTTTTAATAAGGCAAAAAAAACCGGCACTTAAATATTGTGCCGGTCTGGTCAATTGGGCATTATTTTTGAAACAGAGCTGATGCAAAAACCTTAAATTACAAAGCCTCCCGAATCACCTGATAGTGCCGCTCCGCTTTGGCGGAAAGAATTCCCCAAAGAGATTTCCGCACTCGAATCTGATGGGCCTCAAAAGCATCATTATCAACAAACTCTTCATAAACGTTAAAACGATTAGACTGATATTTGTCCTGCTTAACGTCAAATACCAGACATCCGGGTTCCTGCAGAGTCTGTGCGATATGGTTATCCAGTTCAGCAATAACAGCCGCCAGGCTGCTACGGGGAACGATAATATGGCCCATTAACACAACTTTTGACATGAGTGATCTCCTTTCTTAATTTATAATGTTTCCAAACCTTCCAGAGCCCTATTAAACCGATTAAATGGTAATAACCGGAACTCTTTTTCATCAGCATGAGCCGTCATAACCCGGTCACAGCGAAAAGTCCGAACATCCTGACGCAATTCATCCCATGCAAGTACATACCAAATAGGATAACACAGCAACAAATAATGTGGTTGAATGCAACGTTCAGTGACCACCTGTTGCTCGCTGCGGTATCGTATCTTTAACCGATGCTGAAGTAAAAAAGTTTGATGCAGAATTTTCACCACCGAAGGATCAGACGCAGCGAAAGTCGCAAAAACCGTACTGGATATTGTTGGACCCACCAAAATTCTGGATTTCAAACGGTTTACTTTTTGTTTCATTTCCTGACTGAATGATGCCATTAATTTACGTCGGATATGATGCATGCCGGCCATAAATAACGGCGACCGCATCTGTTCTGCAATAGCAAAACTGACCAACAGATCCACCGCTTCAGCATAGCTGAAATTAACCCGCCCTATTCCCCAATGCCGGTGCAGACGAATGCCACCGCCACGCCCTCGATCTGCTTCAACAGGCAATCCCTGATCCCGCAATACCTCAAGATCACGACAAACTGTACGCATACTGACGCCAAACTCTTCCGCCACCTGACGAATGGTGGCAGGCTCGCCGGATTGAATCCGGGCCTTAAGTTGATCAAGTCTATGTAATCGATGTGTCACTGAGGAGCCGGCCATAAATAAATACGTCATTCTTTGTCATATTTATATCTAAGCTTAGCCAGGGTAATTAATCAACCAGGAGTAAACTGTTATGAGCCAAACCATCACCGTACTGGCACCAATAAAACTGGCCGCAGGAAAAACCGAAACCGAACTGCTCACTGCATCAGAACGTTTCCAGGCTGAATTTGTGTGTCATCAGCCGGGTATTATTCGTCGCGAACTGGTACGTAGAGACGATGGTCAGTTTATGGATATCATTCAATTTAAAGATCGGAAATCGCTCGAAGATGTCATGGCGGAGGAACAACAGTCAGAAGTCTGCATGGCATTTTTTGCCATCATGGATATGAACGCGACCAGTGCCAATATCGAAATCTGCGAATCTTTGAGTACGCATCTCAATTAAACCAAACGCCCATATCAACTGGATGGCCTGGTAATCGATTATATAACATCGTCGTTTTGCCGGGCTGAAGACTGTTTTGACCACGATTAAAGTGACAATGGCTGCTATCAAAGACTACATTTCAGAACAACTGGTTCGTTGCCTTGCCGATCACTTGCAAGAACAACTACCATCGTTTCATCGCCGTACATTTGAACGGCTGATCATCCCCAAATTATCAGCTCTGGAATTCAAACAGAGGGTGCAATTAATTACCGATGAGTTACATCGGGTTCTGCCAACGAATACCCGACAGCGCTATCGCCTGATTACCGCTCTATTGCAATCGGATACGACGACAGACCGACAAAGCAATGAATCTGGAATAACCGGTTGGGGCACTCTCCCTCTCTGTGCAGTTGTTGGTCAACATGGTCAAGGTGCGTTCAAACAATCTATGGACATGCTGAAAACACTGACACCACATTTTTCCGCCGAATTTGATATTCGTTATTTTTTGTTGGCAGATCAACCCAAAGCCCTGAACATTTTGTCCACCTGGGTTCAAAGCTCCAACTACCATGTACGCCGCCTGGTTTCAGAAGGAACACGCCCAAGACTTCCCTGGGCTATGCAACTTCCACAGTTAATTGCCGATCCAGCGCCCGTACTGCCTTTATTGACAGCGCTGCGCGACGACCCGGAGGAATATGTCCGTCGATCTGTTGCCAATCATCTGAACGACATCGCCAAAGACCACCCTGACCTGGTAGCGAATTTGGCCCATGACTGGCTAAAGGATGCCACCCCCGAGCGGCAAAAACTGATTCGTCATGCCTGTCGCACCCTAATCAAGCAGGGGCACTCAAATACTCTGGCAGCCTTTGGCCTGAATACCCAGGCGTTTGAACTCACCGCCTTGAAACTCAAACAACCACAGATACGCCTGGGAGAAACACTGGATTTCTACTGCAAGCTACGCTCAACCGCCAGCACCGAACAAACACTGATGATCGACTACCTACTGCATTTTCGTAAAGCCAATGGCCAGCAAAAACCCAAAGTATTCAAATGGAAGCAGATTACCTTGGCAGCCGGAACAACCGTGGAACTGAATCGCCGGCATTCCATTCGTTCGATCACTACCCGTCGTTATTATGAAGGGCAGCAGTCTCTGTCCCTACGGATCAATGGTCAGGATACCGGCTGGATTGATTTTGAACTTACCTGTTAACCCCGAACTGCTGATCCAGCCAGGCAAATGCAGCATCCTGCATATCTTTAGTGAAGGTATGGCTTTTGTCCGGCCAGATCCGGGTTAATAAACGATCTTCAACTCCATTGGCACGCCAAACCTCATGTAGCCGGGAAAAAGCCTCCTGCACAGAATCCACCGGGAATAACTTATCCTGGCCACCGGCAAACACCAGCAGGGGCTTTGGTGCCGCCAAAGCAGCAATATCCGGATAATCCAGGTAGCGCGCCATATAAGGATGCAACATGGTGAACGAAGACTGCCCTTTCAGCTGATTATTACCAGGCACCATTAAACCTTTCATGGTCGCCATCCAACAATCGGCAACGCCCGCGGTGATCGAGTCAGACAAAGCCGCCACCTGCCAGGCCCGGAACGCACCCATGGAAAAACCCACAGCGGCAACCCGTTTAGTATCCACCTGCGGTAAACTGGCCAGAAAATCGGCAGCCCGTTTATCCTCTAACGCGATAATTCCGGCAAATGAACTACCAAGGTTAAATAAATTGGATGCCAATGCCTGCTGAGAATGAGTTTTGAATCCGGGAACAGAACGATCCCCCCAACCCAATGCATCGATCGACAACACGACATAACCACGCCTGGCCAACTCATCTCCGGGGAAACGTCCGGAAAAATACTTATCTGCCCACTGCCGCGACGACGTCAGTCGCGCATCATCTCCCCAGGTTTGCACAAATTTCTCCTTACCGATATCAAACCGCGCCCCATGATCATGTAAAAACAGCGCCGCTGGATGCGGTCCATCCCCATCAGGGGTCAACAACAATGCCAGCACACGGCTCTCAGCACTGATATTAAAGACCACTTTTTCAGCCCGGTAACCGTCTCTTTCCACGCTGTCGATAACAACAGCGTCAAAGGGAGTCGTGTCCTCATAGGGGAAAATTAACTCCCGGGCTTTGGCCAGCCCTTTTTTCCGCCAGCGCCTGGGTGACTTCACCTTGTCATTCCAAGCCATCGAGAAAGACATTTTATCTTTCAGCTGCTGATAAAAAACAGGAAAGCTTCTATCTGGAGAGTCTATTGCCTGCGTTTGATATTGAGAATCACCATAGGCAATAAACGATACCCATGTAAGCGCACATAAAATAATCAGAGATTTCATCATCAAAGACCTTTATTGTATTAATTTTAAGTCTGTCTTTATGTAATGGAGAGAACTGGCGATTGGGAAAGAAATAGTGAATACACCCGCACTCACGCCCATCGAAAATATATTCCTATAGGCCCGAGGCAGCCTCCATGCAGCATAAGGCCTGAAAAGCATACTCATTTCAAACATCTCATTCGTACTGTGGTTCCCGGTAAAAATATCGACCAGAAGATAAATTTCCTGATCTCTCACCCACAAAAACACCGGCCAATAATACTCCTTAAAGGACATAAGTGAACCTTGTCGATAAATTTATGAAATCCGGGGATTTGTATCGGTCAGCCGATACGAGTAAGAAATGAAATCAGGGATACCCGATGAACGGAAAGTCTCTATACAGCCTCAAAACAATATGTTTTGTATATCAGTCTGACTCAAGAACAAGGATCGAACAGGACGATCCCACTGTTCGATCCAACATCATTTTATTTCAACTGAGCAACATTGGTGATGATTTTCACCGGATAGACTTTGGCTTTTGTCAAACCAGGATTCAGCGCGCGCATTTCCGGGCCCAATGACTGCAGAGTTTGGGAGCGGTTCTGAGGTGAAGGGTGAGTACTGAGAAATTGTGGAGGACCACCATTGCCGGACGCCGACATTTTATTCCACAAACTGACAGCGGCCCGGGGGTCGTAACCTGCTCGTGCTGCCAATTCAATACCAATACGATCCGCTTCGGATTCAGCAGTCCGGCTGTTTGGCAACTGCAGCGCTAATTGTGCCGCCATGGCAGTACCGTTCAGTACCAAACCATTGTCATCAGTTACTTGGGACGCAACCGACAGTCCAGCATTCATCAATACCGCCCGCGACATCTGCTCTGCCGTATGATTGGCCAGGGCATGGGAAATTTCATGCCCCATAATCTGCGCAATTTCATCATCGGTTAACTGCAGTTTGGTCACAATACCGCTGTATATAGCCATGCGTCCACCTGCCATACACCACGCATTGAGGGTATCCGGATCATCAATAATCGCGACACTCCACTGCCAGTCAGCACTGGCGGGCTGAATTTTGATCGCTTCGGTTACCAGCCGTCCGGTGATGGTCGAAATCCGCTGTACCCAAGCCTTATCAGTAATCAGTTTATGGCTTTGATTCAGTTCAGTGACAGTGCTTACATAAGCCTGCCGGGATTCGCTGATGGCAGCTTCCGGGGAAATTAACATCAACTGAGAGCGCCCCGTGGGGCTAGTTGCACAGGCACTGATCAACGCTGTCGAAAATGCCATTATCAGGGCTCTTCTCATGAGATCTCCTTATTCAGACGGTCATTAAAAAAGGCATCTATTCTGGTATGAGGGAAAGCGACTCGTCAACGTATTCGCAGCTGTTTTTTCTGCAAGCACGCACATCAGTGTCCGCAGACAGGAATACCTGCAAGCTCCACAATGCATCACAATGACTGGTACAGAGAGCCTGACAGAACCGGCATGCCCTACTCTTTCCGGTAGTGAGAAACAGCGCGTGCAACTGTCCACAGTGTTGCACCCACATGCTTGGCAGCAAGTCTTCACATCGCTGTCTATTCCTGGATGAATGTGCCTCCAGCCTGGATCCAGCGCATCAGCATGCGGTGTTTCAATTGTCAAGCAAGCTCAAAAACAGAATATTGCCGTCATTATGATTATTCATGACATTATTCTGGCATCACAATATTGTGAACGCATCATTATGCTGAAGAACGGCAAGATTTATCATGACCTGCCTATTTGCAGAGCCATCACACCCGGAAGGAGACTGGATGGTAATGGCTGCCGTGGGGGATGTCGTTATTCGCAGACACGAAGATTTAAGGATTGACTGAATAACGACCCACATCGCCAACGTTATTCTGAGGCTTCTTCACATCTCCAGAGGTCGAAGCCCCTCCATATCCACAATCAGGTTCAACGGGCAGAGGAAACAACACTCCCTCCTGGCACTCTCTATTGCACACCCTGCCAACGACTCTTCGACAGATAATTAATAGCCAGTCATGTTCTGATCAATACTGGCAAGATCCGATTTGAGTACTGCTTTTTGAAGCTTTCCGGTTGATGTTCTGGGAAGTTGTTCAGCGACTATCACTTTTTTAGGGATCTTGTAGCGTGCCAGCCGGGTGGATAGAAATTCCAACATATGGCTTTCATCAAACTCATCCGGATTGACCGGTACCGCGACCACACATCCAACTTCGCCCCATTTCTCGTCAGGTACGCCAAATACCGCGACCTCACGAATATTGGGATATTCAATCAACACAGCTTCGATTTCAGCCGGATAGATATTCTCTCCTCCAGAGATATACATATCCTTTTTACGATCCATCGCCCAAAAGAAACCGTCCTCATCGCAACGCACAATATCGCCGGTTCTGAACCACCCGTCTTCAGTAATGGCAGCACTGGTAGCCTCGGGATTGTTGTAGTAATAAGGCATGACATTGTCGCCGCGAATCCACAACTCTCCCTCCTGATTAACACGACAGGGCTGCCCATTGCCATCCATGATTTGTACTTCCAACCAAGGCACCGTCAAACCGATAGAGCCTGCCTTTTTGCTGATTACATTCAAATCCGGCGGCATGCCAAAAATCGTACCGGCCTCACTCATACCAAATCCACTCACCACTGGAATCTCATCCTCCAGCCAGGCCAGAATATCAGAACGCTTATGAGGAGCACCGCCGGTCACCAGTGCTGTCAGTGATTTTAACGCGGCAGGAGTAAACTCCGGTTGTTGGCGAAAGCTCTCAACCATTTGCGGGACTCCGATGTAATGCGTAATGCCCAGCTCGGGATCGGCAAACCACTCTAAAGTCCTGGCCGGTTTAAAACCATCCGACACGACAATGGTTCCGCCCTGCTGTATCACAGATCGGATATTGGTTACGATCCCAATGACATGGAACATCGGTGCTTCACACAAAAAGCAACTGGAATCGCTAACCGTCGTCAACATGCCAAAATTAACGCCTGTCATCACCAGGTTCTTTTCCGTCAGCAACACCCCTTTCGGTTTACTGGTTGTACCGGAAGTAAACAACAGTAAACTCGGGCGATTCATGTCTCGGGCGGTCTGCTGCAGCGGTTGACTGGCAGCACTGGCCGTCACAAACTCATGTAAATATTGCACACCGTCACAACCAGCAAACAATGCTTCAGAAGCCGAATCCGTCAACAACATACAGGGCTCAGCAAGCTCAAGTAATACCGTAATTTCAGCAACGGACAAACGCCAGTTCAGAGGTGCGAAAATAAGCCCCGCACGTGAACAGGCAAGGTGCAACATAACCTGACGAACACTATTACGGGATGCCACAACCACACGATCACCTGGTCGTCCGCCGGCTTCCAGCAAATAACTCGCGAGGCGGCCAATTGCATCGTCGAACTCGACATAGTTCCAGCTTTCACCGGTAACCAAATCCCTTGCGGCAATTTTTTCAGGCTTTGCCTTTGCAAACAGGGCAATTGAATCTGCTGGTGCTATAAACATTTCAGGACCTCAGTCAACTTATCATTAAACTTATCGGTTTATCACCCGTGCTTGATTGTGACTCAACGGGTAATACACAGCTCTCAGACCAGACGAATCGTTGTCCATATCAGACATGTATCAATGGACTGCACCGCCCACACCGTCATGCTATCCAGGAGACTTTAAAAAACGGAAAATTGCCGCATCAAAATGATGCAAGGAATTTCCACCGATTATTTTCATACACTCTGTCAGTAATTATTTTTGTAAACAGAAACCGTATACCCTCAACTTCTTCAAATATCCGCCCCAACAAACCAACACTTATCGGGAATACCTTGAAAACGCTGATCAGAACGCCAGACATCACATCTGAGCGAGTCGTGTACTGGAGAGAATTATTTTCATTTGAACCGCACAATGTCAAGTAATTTGATATTATTCTGATATCATGCGCATTAACCCTTTAATGTTATGGTTTTTCCGAACCACATACTTTTTAGCTGGAGGATTACTCTTTGAAGACCTCACCCACTCCCAAACCTTCGCTTGTATTGCTGTGTGGATTACTGAGCGATGAACGTGTCTGGCAGCACATTGCCGATTCTCTTCATGATATTGCCACCGTCTCCATTCTGAATTTCCGGGGGTTTGACTCTATTACCGCCATGGCAGAGCACCTGCTGGCAACGACTACAGGTACCATTTCTGTAGCCGGTCACTCCATGGGCGGGCGTGTCGCGCTGGAAGCTTATCGCCTGGCCCCCGGACGGTTCCAAAAAATGGCCCTGCTCAATAGCGGTATGCATCCCCGGCAGGAAAAAGAAACAGCTGGCCGGGAGCAATTACTGGCACTGGCTGCAGAACAGGGCATGGGCGCAGTTGCCGATACCTGGCTACCACCGATGATGAGTCCCGCAGGACAGCAAAATGAAACCTTGATGACTAACCTGAAACAAATGATCTGCCGATATTCAGTACAAGACTTTCAAAAGCAAATCACCGCATTACTGAATCGTCCCGATGCCCAGCCATTGCTATCACAAATCAACATACCAACGCTGCTCATCTGCGGCGACGCAGATCGCTGGAGCCCAGTCGCACAACATCAGGAAATGGTTGCCTACCTCCCCGATTCTCACTTGGTGACACTGGCCAACTGTGGCCACATGTCGACGGTCGAATCGCCAGAAGAAATATCTCAGGCCTTCAGAAACTGGTTAACCTAAAAACCTTATGAAACAAGTCTGTTTTCCGTATATCGGTTGAACTAATGAAGTGTCAATATCTGCTTTCAAGACAGCAGATTACACCGCGAGAGGATTGATTTGAGAGCTTGTTCTGTCACCCATAAAAAAACTCCCCACAATGTGGGGAGTCTTAAAAAAATCAATCGAGAGGATTGCGTGATTATTGAATGCTCACCTGTACAGGTTGGCTGAAATCGCTGTACAAGCCGTTCACATCATACACCGCAACCGTGAATTCATAGACGCCAGCACCGTCAAGATCCAATGTAGCTGTGGTAATCAGTTCGCTGGGGTCCTGTGTCAGCAACACAGAGCTGTATTCACCATCGTTCACATTACGGTATTTC
>NZ_JBNKSF010000063.1:0-1520 GCF_050297175.1 Gynuella sp.
TTATCGATATCCACTGTGGGGGCAATGACCTGCACCAGGGCAACATTGGCCGGTGCTTTCCAGACGCCGCGCTGGGCATCGGTTTTGGCCATGATGCCGGCGATGGCGGCGCTGGGTGGCAGTACCAGGTAGTGAGTGGCCAGCAACGCTTTGACCTGATTGTAGTAAGCCGTGGAATAGTGATCGAAATCAGGATTATTCAGCTCGCTGAGTAAAGCTTCTGTTCCATCCGGCAGTGTGATCGTAACCTTCTCTTCATCATAACTGCGTGCCATGGACGTTTTCAGGTAAGGGTAATATGCCGCACCGTACTTCAGTCCTTGAGACACTTTATTGCGCATGTTGGCGGCGTCATCCCGGATGGCATTGGAGCACTTCACATCGACCAGCGCAAAACGGTCCATCATGGTTTCTGCATGGGTCAGTGCCGCATTCTGGATATCGTAATGATTTTGATCGCTGAGCAGCACACTTTCCGGGCAGGAGATCAGGGTCACCTCATCAACCTTGCTCAGGCTGTTGATGGCTTTGATGAATTCGTCCTTTTGCTGGGTGGCATCCGCTTCCGTCAGTTCTTTGTTGTAATCACCAAGACTGATCACATAACAGGTACCACCGCCGTTGGCAAAAAAGTGCGCCACGGACTGGTACAGGAAGTGACCGGCAGTGCTCGTCCCTGGAATGTAAAACTCTGCACTGTCAGAGTTATATTTGACCGTTACGGCTTCTGCACAGGCATTGCCAAAATTAGCCACGAACTCCAGCATGCTGGTGATACGGATGGCTTTCTGTGTTATGTCCTCGTCACGGTTGTTCTTGATCAGTTGGGTGTAACCGATAAAAGCCGGTATCGCGGTGGGCACTTCAGCCACCGATGGGCTGAGCAGGGAGCGTTCTTTGACGTAAACGTCAGGGGTTTTATATTGACTCATAGGGGTTCCTTATAGCTAAGGGGTGACCATCAAATAGATCAGCATGATCCGATTGCTGGCCGGGTTAGTAATGACAACTTTGTGTGGGCCTTACCGGGTGATAAGGCGATGACTGTCGGTCGTTCTCCTTGGGCAGCTCAGAGTTTTGAACGATTCTGCAGACAAGGGGCGAGCATCCCTGCACAGCCTGATTAACCTTCAATGCTCTTATGTGAGAAGGTCAGTACGATGAACTCGGCCGGTCTGACGGCTGCCAGACCGATTTCGATGTTCATGATGCCGTTGTTGATGTCGTCCTCAGTCATGGTCAGACCAAGACCGATGTTGACAAAAAATGCCTGGTCCGGCGTGGTGCCAAAGAACGCTCCCTGTTTCCAAAGGTTTTCAAGATAACTTTCGATGGTGGTTTTGATCTTGAGCCAGGTGAAGGGCGTGTTTGGTTCGAATACCGCGAAGTAGGACGCTTTTTTGACCGATTCCTCGACCATATTGAAGAGCCGGCGGACTGGAACGTAACGCCATTCATTGGAGTTACCGTCCAGCGTTCTGGCGCCCCAGACCAACGTGCCCTTGCCTACGAAACTGCGG
>NZ_JBNKSF010000064.1:0-8383 GCF_050297175.1 Gynuella sp.
ACCGAGTACCGTGCACCGGAAGGGGAGGTGGAACAGACACTGGCAGAGATCTGGCAGACACTGTTGTCGGTAGAACGAGTCGGGCGGGATGATCATTTCTTTGAGCTGGGTGGGCATTCGCTGCTGGCGGTGCAATGCGTATCAGAATTACGAAATAAGCTGAAAACGGAAGTATCATTGTCTTTGCTGTTTGCAAACCCTGTGCTTATTGACTGCGCAGAAAGTATTCAGCATCAAACACAAACCGTATCCCTCATTGTCACACCCGCTCAGCGGCCAGAGTACCTGCCGCTATCGTATGCACAGCAGCGCTTGTGGTTCATTGCTCAAATGGATAAGAGCGCCAACGCAGCCTACATCATGCCGAATACCCTGAAAATTTCAGGTGAATTAAACATCGATGTTTTGCAAGCAGCCTTGAACCGGATTGTGGCTCGGCATGAAATACTACGCACCCGCTTTATAGATAGGGATGGAGAAGCGATACAGTATATCGACCCAGAGAACATTGGGTTTACTTTACGGGTTCAAGCACCGTCTGTTGACAGTACTGTTGAAGCTTCCTCACTGGATCTTGTAAACGGTCCAGTGATAGAAGGCTATCTGACGCCACTGTCGCCAACTGAACATCGGCTGCATATTAATGCACACCATCTGGTTTCTGATGGATGGTCAGAAGATCTTCTGATCCGTGAACTGAGCATTTTATATGATGCTTATGCCAAGGGATTACCCGACCCATTACCACCATTACCCGTTCAATATGCGGATTATGCTATCTGGCAACGCCAGTGGTTATCAGGTGATCAGTTAACTCATCAAAAAAATTATTGGCACTCGCGTTTAAAGGATGCCCCGACCTTGCTTGAGCTGCCGACAGATTTTCAGCGACCAGCAGAACAACAGTATCAGGGAGCCAGCGTTGACATAACATTGGATGCGACACTGACACACAAACTGAAAACGCTCAGTCAGAAACATGGCACCACACTGTTTATGACAATATTGACGGGTTGGTCTGTATTAATGGCACGGCTTTCGGGTCAGAACGACGTAGTGGTCGGCATACCTTTCGCCAATCGCAATGTTGCCAATACAGAGTCGTTGATCGGAATGTTTGTTAATACGTTAGCGATACGAACGGATATACGAAACAACCCGTTGGTCAGCAACTTATTGACAGAGGTCAGGAAACATACGCTGGACGCGCAGGCAAATCAGGATTTGCCTTTTGAACAGCTGGTTGAGCTGCTTGAACCGCCCAGATCGATGTCTTTTAGTCCAATCTTCCAAACAATGTTTGTCTGGCAGAATGTTTTGGATGAAGACTTTTCCATTTCTGATCTGGACTTTCAGGATATTAGTGATGATACCGATATCGCCCAGTTTGATTTGACTCTTTCGATGCAGGAAGACGATTCGCAACTAAAAGGCTCACTGAATTATGCCACAAGTTTGTTTACTCAAACCCGCATTGAACAGTTTGTAGAGAGTTTAAAAGTATTGCTGGATGCTATAACGACAGATGATTCGCAGGCAGTATTGTCGTTGCCCATCGTCTCTCAACAACAACAGAAACTAGTTGGTCATTTTAACGAAACATCCGCGGAATACCCGGAAGATACTTGCCTTCATGAACTCTTTGAAAAACAGGTTGCCGAGACACCCGATGCCATTTCCGTGGTCTATCAGGGCCAATCATTAACGTATCAACAGTTAAACCAGAAAGCTAATCAGCTGGCACACTGGTTAATAGAGCATGGTGTCACACCCGATTCACGCGTTGCCGTGGCATTGCCGAGAAGCCAGGAACTTCTGGTGTCATTACTGGCCGTTCTGAAATCCGGAGGTGCTTATGTTCCATTGGATCCTGGTTACCCAACGGAACGACTACAGTTCATGCTTGAGGACAGTAATCCCGTTGTCTTTATTTCAGAAACAACCATTCTATCTCGCCTCAATGAACTTCAAGAAGGGGTTACCCAGCTCTTGCTGGACGATCCCGACAAACCCTGGCAACACTATGCCAAAGAAAATATTCCTGTAGACCTTCTTCGGCTGACGCCCAGACATCTGGCTTATGTTATTTATACCTCCGGTTCGACAGGTAAACCTAAAGGCGTGATGAATGAACACCGCGGTGTCGTTAACCGGCTCTGGTGGATGGCCAGTGACTATGGTTTCTCGAACAAAGATGTTTTTCTGCAAAAAACACCGTTCAGTTTTGATGTCTCTGTATGGGAACTATTTAGTCCTCTATGCTGCGGAGCAAAGCTTGTCATAGCCGAAGCCGGACGTCATGGTGACCCGGAATACCTGATCGATCTGATTGAGCAAACGGCAGTCTCCGTCATCCATTTTGTACCACCGATGCTTCAGACATTTCTGCGCAATATATCTGCAGATCGCTGTCTATCATTAAGGCAGATTTTCTGTAGTGGAGAAGCTTTGCCGGCAGCGACGGTTACACTGACACAGCATTCATTACCCCAAGCGCGCATCAGTAACCTTTATGGTCCGACAGAAGCGGCCATTGATGTTACTGCATGGGATGCACCTGAAGGGTTTTCAGGTCCACAGGCACCCATTGGTTCACCCGTTTCCAACACAGAAATTTATATTTTGGATGCGTTTGGTCAGCCGGTTCCCGTGGGTGTGATAGGAGAAATCTTTATCGGTGGAGTGCAGGTAGCACGCGGTTATCTGAACCGCCCTGAATTGACTGAAGAACGGTTCATTCGAAACCCGTTTGTCTCCGATATCACAGCCAAGATGTACAAAACTGGTGACCAGGGCCGGTGGTTAATGAGTGGCGATATTGAATACTCAGGCCGAAATGATGACCAGGTTAAAATACGTGGATTCAGAATAGAACTGGAGGAAATCAGAACCCAACTGCTTTCATTTGATGGCACCCATGATGCAATAGTCGTTGCTTCACCAACATCAATGGGTGAGTTGCGCTTGACTGCCTATTACACGTCAAATAAACCTTTGAAGATTGAGCTGTTAAAGGCGCAGTTAAGTATCACACTTCCGGAACACATGGTGCCGGCAGTGTTCATATATTTAACAGAGATGCCGTTGACTCCTAATGGAAAAATAGATCGAAAAGCACTGCCAGAAGCGAATGAATCCTCGTTTTCCAGGTCGATCTACCAGGCTCCTGTGGGCACATTGGAAACTCAGTTGGCAGATATCTGGCGTGAACTGCTAGATCTGGAAAAAATAAGTCGCCACGACAACTTCTTTGAGTTGGGAGGGCATTCGTTGTTAGCCGTCAGAATGTCGGAGCGTGTTCGACGCCTTGGTTTCCAGTTGCCCATACGCTCGCTATTTCAGCGGCCGGTACTTAAAGAACTTGCCTCAGCATTGGAGCAAGTGAATGAGTTTGTGGTTCCGGAGAACAGAATCCCAGCGGGTTGCACAAACATCACACCGGACATGTTGCCACTGATCACTCTGACTGATGCTCAAATTCGAACACTTGAACAATCGGTCCAGAACGGAGCTGCGAACATACAGGATATCTATCCGTTGACACCACTGCAGGAAGGCATTTTTTTCCAGCATCAAAAACAAACGGAAGGTGATGACTACATCATTCCAACGTTGCTCGAATTTGACAGTCGTGAACGGCTCGACCACTTTCTCTCTGCTATGCGGCAAGTCATTAAACGTCACGATATTTTAAGAACCTCAGTTGCCTGGGAAGGATTGCCGGAACCTGTTCAGATCGTTTGGCGTGAAGCAGAACTGTCTGTTGAAGAACTGGTCATCGATAAGCCATCGGTAGAAGAAGAATTGATCCGCATTTTTGATCTGGACAGCTACAGAATAGATATTCGTCAGGCACCGATGATACAGGCGAAAGTCTGTTTTGATGCGCCAAATCAACGTTGGCTGATGTATTGGCTGTGTCATCACTTAATTGAAGATGTGACCACACTGCAATTAATGCTTCAAGAAGTACAGGCATATATGAACGGACAAGAGCACCGGTTGCCGCCATCTGTTCCATTTCGTCAGTTTGTTGCATACAGCAAGGCAAAGGCTTCAGATCATTCATATGAGTCTTTTTTCCGAAAAAAACTGGGGGATATTGTTGAACCAACCAATCCATTCGGACTGACACCAAATACAAATAGCGAAGAAGCACCCTATATAATTCAACGAAGTATCCCTGATCATCTTGGACAGGAACTCAGAAGTCATGCCCGCAGACTGGAGGTGAGTGTTGCCTCGGTGTTTCACCTTGTCTGGGGATGTGTGCTTCGTGAAATTTGTCAGCAGAATGATGTTGTGTTTGGAACGGTATTGACTGGTCGCATGTCAGGCAGCATCGATATTCATCGTGCATTGGGCTTATTTATTAATACCTTGCCGATTCGTATTTCATTGACGGAAATGCCCGTAGAGCATGCCATTAAAGTGGTTAATGATGAACTCGCCGAACTGATACAACATGAACATGCGCCGTTGATTCTGGCTCAGCAGTGCAGTGGATTACCCGCAACAAGTCCACTGGTAACAACCATATTGAACTATCGCAATGTTGGCCTGGACATCGACAACGGTCATGAAATGGATGGCATTGATGTTCTTCATGATGAAGAAAGAACCGAGTATCCGATTTCATTGTCCATTAATGATCATATGAATAATTTTACTTATGACCTCACCGTCGATAGTCGTCTGAACGCAGAGCTCATCGCCGGCTATTTGGATAACACGATTCAGCAGATACTAAATTCGCTGGAAAGTAATGAAGAAAGCGATATTTTGCAGCTCAAAACACTTCCGGAAGATCATCGTAATCTGGTTTTATATGAGTTTAACAACACAAAAACCGCTTACCCAAGAGATCAACGGCTCGACGATATTTTTCAGGCTCAGGCTGAACGGCATCCAGATGCAGTAGCCGTGCGTCATCACGAAACTCTATTAACCTACAAAGAGTTGGATCAACGGGCAAATCACCTGTCTCAACAGTTATCAGAAATGGGGCTTAAGACAGGTTCCCGTGTCGCCTTGTTTTTACCTCGATCTATTGAGCTGATTCTTTGTCAGCTGGCCATATTGAAAGCAGGGTGTACCTGTGTTCCTCTGGATGTAAATGCACCGGAAAGCCGCACCAATCAAATTCTTCAGGATTGCGGTGTAGATATGCTGATTTCAGAAAGGGCAAATTTAACACCTGAAGATACCGGAATTTTTGTCGAAACCGCTCAGTTGGATTGGCACGGTCGCAGTGAAAGAGCTGTGAAATGTGCGGCCAATACCGCTGAAATTGCTTATATCATGTACACCTCCGGGTCAACCGGAAAGCCAAAAGGAGTGCAAGTTCCTCATCGTGGCATTATCCGGCTGGCTGTTAATAACGGATATGCAGAGTTCGATCACAACGACGTATTCACCGCTTCTTCTAACCCTGCTTTTGATGCCAGCACGTTCGAGTATTGGGCTTGTCTGTTAAATGGCAGTCAACTGGTTATCATTGATCAGGAAACGCTGTTGTCTGCAGAGAGTTTGACGGCTGAGTTAAAACGTTGCCGCGTTACAGTGATGTGGATGACGGTCGGTTTATTTCATCAATATGTCGAGCTGTTTGATCAGTTAAATCATCAACTGCGCTACCTATTGACTGGTGGCGATGTCGTTAACCCGCAAGCCGCATATCGGGTACTGGCTCATTCCGGAACGATGCAGATTCTCAACTGCTATGGACCCACAGAATGTTCAACGTTTTCAACCGCTCATACTATCTGCCTGCCTATCAAAGGTAGCATTCCAATAGGTCGGCCCATCGCAAATACCCGAATATATTTGCTGAATAACGAATTGAATCCAGTCCCCATTGGTACCGTTGGTGAGGTTTTTATTGCTGGTGACGGTGTTGCCAGAGGTTACCTGAACAAACCCGAATTAACCGGGGAATCATTTCTGGACGATCCTTTTTGTCCAGACAATTCCTCGAAAATGTATCGAAGCGGAGACCTCGGGCGATGGTTGCCTGATGGTCGTATCGAGTTCCTCGGGCGAAATGACCAACAAGTAAAAATCCGTGGTTTCCGTATCGAGCCCGGCGATATCGCATCACACATGTTGCAATTATCCGGTGTTGAGGATGCATATGTAACAGACAGAAAAACAACATCTGGTGAAACACAGTTAATTGCTTTTTATACCGGAGACCAAAGCATAGAGAAAGCCGACATTCGCCAGCAGTTATCCCTGGTGCTACCCAACTATATGCTGCCCTCAGCCTATGTCTACTTGGAGAGTCTGCCATTAACAACCAATGGAAAGATAAACCGGAAGGCTTTACCGGATCCGACAGAGGGTGCGTATGTTCTGAGCCCCTTTGAAGCGCCAGAGGGAGCGACTGAAACGCTGATAGCAGAACTTTGGCAAACCGTATTAGGTATTAAGAATATTGGAAGGTATGACAACTTTTTCGAATCTGGCGGTCATTCGTTGTCAGCCGTTCGCTTAATGTCATTGATCAGAGAAAAGCTTGAGTTGGATGTTCCTGTCTCTGAGTTATTTGCCAATCCCTCTCTGGCTGCATTTTCAGTATGTATTGCCAAATTGGAAATGGCACAAATGAATTCAGATGAGTTGGATGCATTAATCTCCTTAATGGAAGGAGAAATCAATGAGTAATACGACTGTACAGAAAAAGAGATCCATCAATGACCTTTCTCCGCAGGAACTGTTAAAGCTTTATGAGAAAGCGAAAGAAAAAGGCATAACTCGCAAGAAAACGATTAATACCGAGAGTATTCTGAAAACAGAACGATCACCCTCCGGTGATGATTTATCCTATGCGCAACAGCGAATCTGGTTTCTATCTCAACTGGATAGTGAAGCCAGTTCAGCCTATTCAATTTCGGAATCGCTCAGAGTAACAGGTGAGCTGAATCTCGAAGCATTAACTTCCGCACTTAATCAGATATTGTGCCGGCATGAAGTATTGCGAGTATATTTTGTCTCCACAGAAAGCGGCCCTAAACAGCGGGTTAATCATGAGTTATCTTCATTTCCATTGGATATTACGGATCTCTCAACAGCAGCTACTAAAACCATTGCTCCATTTAACCCGAATTTCGATTTACGCCGTGCACCATTAATTGGTGGACAACTCATTAAGTTGGAAGAGCGTGAATATATTCTGAATATTGCCATGCATCACATTATCTCAGATGCATGGTCAATGTCCGTCTTCACTGATGAGTTAAACCAGCTATATGAAGCCTTCATTCATGGCAAATCGAACCCGCTGACGCCATTAGCGGTTCAATATATTGATTTTGCCATTTGGCAAAGAAAGAACGTTAGCGAGAACATTCTGAAAGAACAACGGAATTTTTGGTGGCAATGCCTGAATGATGCTCCAAAAACACTGAACCTGCCGACTGATTATCCAAGGCCTGAGATTCAGGACTTCCATGGCAATACATTGGAATTTGAACTTCCTCAAAAAACGAGTGCTGCACTAAAACAGCTTGGTTATGAACAAGGCACAACCCTGTTTAACGTTTTATTAACCGGCTGGGCAATATTGCTTTCTCGCTTGTCCTGTCAGCAGCAGGTTGTTATCGGTACTTCTGTCTCTAATCGAAATCGCACCGAATTAGAACCATTGATAGGGATGTTTGTTAATACGCTGGCATTGAAAATTGATATCAAACCTGACAGCACTATACGCGAGCTGTTAAAACATGTTCATTCTGTAACGTTGTCTTCACAAGCGAATCAGGATATTCCGTTCGAGCAAGTCGTTGAAGCACTGGATCCACCCAGATCACTGTCTTATAGTCCAATATTTCAGGTCATGTTCGATTGGATAAACACACCAGAGACTGACTTGGATATGTCGGCACTGGTCATCGAATCAGCCGAAAGTGAACATAACACTTCACAGTTCGATATCAGCCTGGCGATGTGGGAGAGTGAACAACAAATTTATGCGCGGATAGAATACGCAACCGCATTGTTCGATCCATCCACCATAGAACACATGGCTCAATATCTAATGAGAGTCATAGCTGTTATTTCTCAAAATATTGATGCCAAGCTTAGCCACATTGAGCTTCTTTCACCTCAAGAACGCCACACCCAACTGAGCAGCTTCAGTGGCCCGGCCCGTACGTATCCCGGTGCCCCCACGTTACACCAACGCTTTGAAGCCATCGCCGAACGCCTCCCAACTCACTGTGCCGTTGTGCATAACGACCAACAGATGGATTACCAGACCCTCGACCGTCGCAGTAATCAGGTGGCTCAGACATTGTTGTCCCAAGGTGTACAACGCGGCCAACTCGTCGCCATTCATTGCCCCCGGTCCATCGAGTTTCTCATCGGCATCCTCGGCACCCTC